>DUPH01000162.1 GCA_012838435.1 Lentisphaerota bacterium
ACTTGCGGCTGGCGATTTGCACCGTCGAAGCATACAGGATCATGCCGTTGGTCGGCGCGTAGATCTTGCTTTTCGAGATCTGGAAATTGAGCTCCGCCAGCCGGTTGGTAGCGCGGTCGCGCTCGCGAGTCCGCGCGTTTACCTCAGTCTCCACCTGACGTAAGGACGCCTTGTTTTGCCATTTGACACGCGCTAGTGCGCGTTCCGCCTTACGGCGCGAGCTTTCCAAGGTTGACCGCTGCTGCAACACCGTATAGTTGGTCAACACATTGATCTTACTCATCGCCATCTCAAGGTCGAGCTTCTTGCGCTGTAACGCCAACTCGTCGGCTTGCAACTCCGTGCGTGTCAGAAATCCTTCCTTGGCTAAACGTTGCGACCACTCCAGCTTCTCGGCGGCGCGCTTCAACTCCTCATCAGCCAGCGCGATATCCGCATCGTACTGCCGCACCTGTTGCGGGTAGTCGCCCTTCTGATACTTTTCAAGAGCCATGTTCGCCAACATCAGATCCACTTCGCGGTCCAACAGCGCCGCCTCGCAATCACCTTGCGTGATCCCGAGCTTCTCTTCGGCAATGATCAGATTCGCTTCGGCATTCGCCACCTTGATCTCTTGCTCATTTTTCTTCTCAATCAGATCGCTAGAGTCAAACTCCAGCAACAGGTCGCCGGGCTGCACGTTGACACCTTCGTCGATCACCCAGATCACGGTGTTGTTCCCCTCAAGCTCACTGGAGATCACCGCCTTGTCCCGGCTTTGAATTGAGCCGCCCGATGTCACGGCGATTGTCAGCGGTCCGCGTTGCACGGTGAAGACGGGCACCTGTTCACCCACCGCACCGCTCTTGCGCGTGAACATCCAGACCGTCCCCGCCAGCACAACAACAAGTGTACCGATGATCCATTTTTTCTTTGAACGCTTCTTAACCATGATCCTCTCCGCTGGCCTCAATCCACATGCCAGTATCCGAAATCTTCAACACCCCCATATCGCGCTGCAGCTCGAGATCGCTCACCAGCCACTCGATCAACACCTTGCACAATGCGTTGCGCGCGTCTAACAAATTCTTCTGCGCCTCGAGCACGTCACGCATCTCCGCGCGTCCCGACTGCTGGAACAGCGCGTTGCTCTCTACACGAAGGCGTGCCACCTTGACCGCCTCAACCTGATTCACATACGAGGCTCGCGCTGCAACCAGATTACGCAATCCACTGCGCACCGCCTGTTTGACGGCGTCCTCGCGCTCCTCCAGCGATCGCTTGGCCTGCTCCAGAGCGATCAACTGCTTGCGAAACACATTACGTTCCCGCCGACGGTTCCAAGGCCAGTCGGCACGCACACCGGCATCCCACGTCTCCTCGCCTTCAAATCCGCTTTCACCGGTCGCGCGCGCCCGGTCCAGCCGCGCACCGCCGGTAAGCGCGACATCCGCGCGCAGCGCATCCGCCGCGATCTTCACGGCGCGCTCCGAATCTTCAACACGACAGCGCGTAACAAACAGATCATGCCGTTCAGACAGCGCGATGCGGCATGACTCCGCCTCGTCCGGATAGGCCGCCACCGCGTCGTCGCTGGCTTGCGCCCAACGTTCCATCTTTTGCTCCAACCGCTCGACCTCCGCCAGGTCCACCTCAACGCGCGCTTCCGGCGGCAGACCGAGCTTGAGCTTGAGCGCATCAAGCTTGACCTCATAGTTCTTACGCGCGTCAATCACGCTCTTGTTCGCCGCCAGCAAGTCGGAGCGCGCTTGGTCGACCTGAATGCGCTGCAAGCGTCCGGCTTCGAACATCATCTCGGCACGGCGGCTGTTCTCGGCCAGATTGCGCTCGTTATCCAGCGCGTTCTGCACCCGCTGCACATACTCGATCACATCGAAGTAGGCAACCGCCACCGAAACCGCATACGTCTGCCGGTAGTGCTCAAACGCGCGGATCGCGTAAACCAGATTCCGCTCCGCCTGTGTCAACGGCTCACGCACGATGTCGCGCCCGGCACCGCGCATCAGCGGCAGCGTCATGGTCAGGTCGCCGGTTATCCCGAGCGAGCGCCAATCATCGCGCAACAGACTCACGACATCCAGCGCCAGACTGCCCGCGACCTCCGCGCCGCTCTCAAATTTGCGCGCGAAACCACCCGCCGTGCGCCCGGTGGCTTTCTCCGCTTCCGGATCGCCAGAGAGCAGCCCCAGCATCATACCGCTGAAGGTGGTGTCGAACTGATACTGCTGATAATCAAGATCAAGTGCGGAGGTAAACACCGCCTCCTTCATGTTCTGGTAGGTGCGGTCATTACGCGCGGCCACGCACATGGCGTCCGGCAACGAGAGCGTCAACACGCCATTTGAAACCGAGAACGGGGCTGCATGCGGAATCTTGGGGAACACCACACCCTGCTCGCCGCGCACGACCGCCAGCAACGCAATACGCAACGTCAAGGCGTCCGCCGGACGGTGAACGTCAAACTCTCGGGTGCTGCCGCTCTGCTGCTGCCAGAACTCCGTCGCCAAGCGCACGCCGGTCTCGTTGCTTTCGCGGTAAGCCTTCTCGGGCGTCATACACCCGGTTGCCACCACCATCGCGACCAACGCCGCAACGGCACAGCCAGCCGCAGCCAACCGCCAGGCAACACTCTCACGCAGGTTTTTCCCTGCCATCCACATAAACTCTTCCCCCATACACTCACCATGCGGCGCGCGCATTCGCTCCCCAGACGGCGCCCACCGTGACCTTCTGGTCTAAACACTCATGCGGGCAAGCCCGCAACCCAATTATTCCATCTCACGTCATCGGGCTTGCGAAGCGCAGGGAGGGGCAAGCGTCTGCTTGCCTGCGGACGAGCGACGCTCGTCCCTCCCATCCTTCCGCATAGCGGAAGGCGGCTCGTGGGGACACTCGCCCTCCAACCTTCGCGCCTTCGCGTGAAACAACAGAGCAGTGCTTTTACACTCATCATTGCGGCCAGCCCTGCACCTCCAAAAACCTCTGTGATCTCTGTGCTCTCTGTGGTTAAAAAACCGAGCAGTGCCCTCCAAAAGCCTCTGCGTCTCTGCGTCTCTGCGTTAAACAAACCCGAGCAGTGTCCTCCAAAAACCTCTGCGTCGCTGCGTTAACAAACCTGCTTCGCTCGGTACGATTCAACCTCCCAATTCTCGATGAATCCGCGCGCGCGGTCGCTCAAATACCGTATGCCGCCGAAGGCGCGCGCCAATCGCTTCACGCCGGCTCCGTCACGCGCCAACTCCAACGCCAGCCGCGCGCCCTTGTCGTTCGCGCCAACGCCCAGCACCGCGCTGTTCGTCACAACCACGCGCGGCGCATAGCCGCGCACCTGCTGGAAGGCGCGCAGGTTGTCGACCGTCAGCGCACCTTCATACGGATACGACTTTGCGTACACAATATGATCCGGCGAGATCGGCCCGTCGCCGACCTCAAAGCGACCGGCCGCCGCCACCGCGCCGGCGTCCGCCCCCAGCGCTTCGG
The DNA here is from genome assembly GCA_012838435.1 of Lentisphaerota bacterium. Classification (GTDB taxonomy): domain Bacteria; phylum Verrucomicrobiota; class Kiritimatiellia; order RFP12; family UBA1067; genus DUPH01. The sequence goes on from DUPH01000162.1 coordinate 3,481, forward strand.
CCAGCACACCATGCCACGCCGCCACCCGCGCGGCCTCCGGCACCAGCCCCTCCGGCACGGTAGCATCGACGCCCGCCGCCGCGTAGGCGTCCGCCAGCGTCTGCATTACGCGCGCATACGTCGCGCGCACCTCATCCGCCGTATCGCCGGAGACAAAGACGCCGTGATTTTCCAGAAAGATCAATGCAGGCTCGCACCCCTGCCGCGCGCGATACTCCCGGATCGCCTCGCGCACCGCCATGCAGAGCGTGTATCCGGGATCGGTGTAGGGCACCCACAGCGCATCCGGAAAAAGACGCGCGGCGGCCACGCTGCCGCCCACGGCGCAGGTCATCCCGTTGACCGCCATCGGATGGGTATGCACCACAAAACGCGCCGCCAGCGAATCGTGCAGCGGTGCCTCGACCGACGCGCGCCCCGGTGTCTCAGGCTTGACCGCCGCCGCCATCATGTTCTTCACCAGTTCCTCGCGCGCCGCCGCATCGTCCGGCGTCTGCGCGGTATAGAGATCCGCCAGCCGCGCACGATCCAGCGCCACGAAACCTTGCGGCGTGAGCGCGGCCAACGTGGTGCCGGAAGGCTTGACCCACAGCGTGTCGTCAGTCTTGCAGGAAGTGTTGCCGCCGCCGGCTTTGACATACTCGTCGCTGCCGAATTCGTGGGACAACTGGGTGATGGTGTCTAACAGGCTCGTCATAACTGATTTGATTTGCAAAGGTGGTCATGCCGCAGGAGAGGCGTCACGCCTCCCCTACGACGCTGCGGCGATTAGCGCTTCGACAACACGTTGGCCTCGTAGGTCTTGACCTCCTGCAACCACGCCGTGTCCAGCGGCACATCTTCATCCTCGCAGAACTTGTCCCAGATCGCGCCGAACGGCATCGTCTTCGCCGTTTCGGTCCAGGCCAGACGCGACGCGTAATCTTCGCTCTTCTCGGCATCGGTCATCAGCTTGATCGGTTCGAGCATGGCGAAGAGCAACGCCTTCTGCATGGCACGCACGCCGATCACCCACGCCGCGATGCGGTTGATGCTGGCGTCGAAGTAGTCGAGCCCGATATGCACGCGCTTGAACTGATCGAGGCGCACCAGTTCCTGGGCAATGGCGAGCAGGTCATCGTTCACGATCACCACATGGTCGCTGTCCCAACGGACACCGCGACTGACGTGGAGCAGGATCTCCGGCACGAACAACAGGCAGGCGGAGAGCTTGTCCGAGATCGTCTCCGTCGGGTGGTAGTGGCCGGCGTCCAGTGTCAACACCTTCTGGTTCTTGACCGCGTATCCCATGTAAAACTCGTGCGAGCCGACCGTGTAGCTTTCAGCGCCGATGCCGAAAAGCTTGGACTCAATGGCATCCAGCATGTGCTTGGGGCTGAACTGCTCCTCGAAGCAGATATCCAGCGAGTCATTCAGAATCTTACGGGGTGTCGCGCGGTCAGCCGGAATGTCCTTAAAGCCGTCCGGAATCCAGACGTTGTTGACGCAGGGCGAGCCTAGCGCCTTGCCGATCGCCGCCGCGATGCGCCGCGTGGCGATGGTGTGGCGGATCCAGAAGTCGCGGATCTTCTTCTTGCGGCTGGCCAGCGAAAAGCCGTCGAACATCGGGTGCGAGAAGAGGGTCGGATTGAAGTCCATGCCCAGCCCGTTTTTCTTGGCCCAGTCAATCCAGCCCTTGAAGTGCTCAGGCTGCAGCGCATCACGGTCGACCTTCTTACCTTTTTCAAACTCAGCGTAACAGGCGTGCACATTCACGCGATGCGAACCGCCGATCAACGAGAAGACAAAATCAAGGTCGCCGCGCAGCTCCTGCGGCGTGCGGGCGCGCCCCGGATAATTGCCGGTCGTCTGGATGCCGCCCGTGAGATCGCCGTCAGGGTTCTCGAAACCGCGCACGTCATCGCCCTGCCAGCAGTGCAGCGAAATCGGGATCTTCACCAACTTCTTCAGGGCCGCTTCCGCATCGACTCCAAGTTCCGCATACCGTTCACATGCCAGTTTGTATGCCGCTTCAACGCTCTTTTTGCTCATGGATACTCTGCTCCTCTCTGGTTTCCGCCATGGACGGAAACGGATTCACCTGACTCTGACAACGGGGAACGACCGTCCCCGCCTCCGACATCTTTAAAACAAAGCTCTTATCTTACACTCCACGCCCATTAACTTCCAGCCAGAATGTCAGCAAACGAAAACAAAAAACCTCAAAAGAGCATTGACAGCGCAAAACCGATCGTTTAGAGTGGCACCCGTTTTTCCCCCAAGAAGGGGTTTTCCGAAAACGACGGTTGTGGCGAGGTAGCTCAGCTGGTAGAGCAGCGGACTGAAAATCCGCGTGTCACCGGTTCGATCCCGGTCCTTGCCACCATTTTTTTACACATTTCCCGTCCAACTCCCGTCAGAATGGCCCATGAGCAACGCACGGCAAAATGAGACCCGAGGGCTCACCGTGGCGGTGGGCATGAGCGGTGGAGTGGACTCCGCCGTCGCAGTCTGGCTACTCAAACAACAGGGGTGTGATGTCATCGGGCTGACAATGAGCATCTGGGATGCCAAACGGCCCTTCACCCCAACAAAGCACAACGCCTGCTACGGTCCGGACGAAGCCGCGAACATCGCGGCGGCGCGCGCAACGGCTGAACGTCTCGGCATCCCCCACCACACCATACCGCTGGCCGACGAGTATGAACGTCATGTGCTCAGCGCCTTCCGCAACCAAAATCTGGCGGGGCTCACCCCGAACCCCTGCGCCCTCTGCAACCCTGTCATGAAGTTCGGGCTCCTGCCCGCCCGCGCCCGTGCGCTCGGTATCCGTTTCGATCGCTTTGCGACCGGCCACTACGCGCGCATCGTACGCGACGAAACCGCCGGGCGTCTCCGTTTGTTGCGCGGTGCGGACCCAGACAAGGATCAATCCTATTTTCTCGCACGCCTCTCACAGGCGCAATTGGCCGAGATCCTCTTTCCGCTCGGCGACAAGACCAAGCATGAGGTACGCGCGCTTGCGCACGAAGCCGGACTAAGCGACCTGACCATGAAACCCGAGAGCCAAGATTTCTTTGCGGGGGACGATATCTCGGTCCTCTTCGACGGTGCCGGCACCGTACCCGGCCCGATCGTGGATACTACCGGACGCATGCTCGGTCAACACCGCGGCATCATTCACTACACAGTCGGCCAGCGCGACGGCCTCGGAATCGCGGTGGGACGCAAGGTCTACGTCAAAGAGATCCGTGCCGACTCCAACACGCTGGTCGTGGACGACCGCGAGGGCGTGCTGGCCGACACCTGCCGCGTGACCGACATGCAGTGGATCGCGGAAGCCCCGCCCGATGCGCCGCGCCCGGTCACCGCCCGGCTGCGCTACCGCCACAAGGGCACCGCCTGCCGCTATACGCTCCGTCCCGACGGCATGCTTGACCTGCGTTTCGACGAACCGCAGTTTGCCGTGACGCCGGGCCAGATGGCCGCGCTCTACGATGGCGACGAGGTCTTGGGCGGCGGCTGGATCGCCTCCGCGCCGTGCGCGGAGGCGAAGTTGAATTTAGGATTTAGGATTTAGGAGTCGTTCTGCATTCACACCATACATCAGGCCCTCAATGAAACTTGAAACCAGAAACCTGAAACTATCCTTCGCAGCGCTCGTGCTTTGTGGCTGTATGCTAAAAATGTCGGCATCGGCGGATGTGGAGGTGTCGACCACAGGCGCGGTGAACACGCCGCAGGCGGCACTTGCCAAGGTAAAGGAGCTACGCGCTGCCGGGAAAATCCCCGCCGGACGCGCGGCAGTGGTGCGTTTCGCCGCAGGCGTTTACGAACTTGCGGAAGAACTCGACGTCTCCGGCACGGATGCGCCGATATGCTTCAAAGGTGCTCCAGATGGCCAAACCGTTTTTTCCGGCGCGCGTAAACTGGGGCCGTTCACGGCAGACGCGGACGGCATTTGGCGCTGTTCCGTGCCAGCGGGACTCGTCTTCGAACAGGTGTGGGTGAACGGCTCACGTGCGCAGATCGCGAAGAGTCCGAACACGTTCTACAACTACGTACTTTCGTCCGAAGGCGAAGGGACCGATCCGATGACGGGCAAGGAAGCCGATTTAGGCAGGCGCATGTTGCGCACGGATCCGAAGGCGCTTGCATGCCTCGCCGCATTGCCGCCGGATGAACTGCGTGACGTGGCGATTCATGTGTGGTGGGCCTGGGACTCCGAATGGCAGAAGGTTGCGCGGGTGGACGCGGAAGACGGCGTGCTTTGGTTTCAGGGCCGTGTGAATCGCGACTTTTTCATGTGGCCGAAGTGGTGCCCGCGCTTCACGATCGAGAACTGCCGTACCGCATTGGACGCGCCGGGCGAGTGGTTTCTGGATCGAAAAAAGAGCGAGCTTCTCTACATCCCGCGCACGGGCGAAAGGCCCGAAACCTCATTCGCGGCAGTACCTGTCCTGAAACGTATCGCATTCGTGCACGACACAAAGGACGTCACCTTCGACGGCATCACGTTTGCGCATAATTCTTGGACACTGCCGAGCCCCGGCTTTTACGCGTATCAGTCGGCTTTCTATGCAGACGCAGCGCTTGAGGTTTCCAACGCCACGCAAGTCGCGTTCCTGAACTGCCGCGTGGAGCACACCGCGAATTACGGTCTCTGGTTCAATGCGGGCTCGCGTGATTCCTGCGTGCGCCACACATGGTTCGAGGATCTCGGCGCAGGCGGCGTGCGTCTTGGTGCGCGTACGTGGAGCACGAACGATGCGCCGGAAAAACTCGTTTCAGGCGTGACGGTGGACGACAACGTGATCACCTCCGGCGGCCACGTCTTCCCCGCCGGGACTGGCGTATTCATCACCTATGCCAAAGATTGCCGTGTGACACACAACGAAATCTGTGATCTCTACTACTCCGGCATCTGCTGCGGCTGGCGCTGGGGTTACGCGCCCGCACCGAACCGGAACAACGAACTTTCCTGGAATCACATCCACCACCTCGGCAAAGGGGTGCTGAGCGACATGGGCTTCATCTACACGCTCGGCGACAGCCGCGGCACGGTCATCGCCGGCAACCACGGCCACGACATGTTCTCCTACGGCTACACGGGTTCGGGCGGCACCGGCCTCTACCCGGACGAAGGCAGCTACGGCATCCTCTGGACCTCGAACCTCATTCATCACACAAAGACATCCGCTCTAAGCCAGCACTACGGACGTGAAAATTTCTTCCACAACAACATCTTCGCGTTCTCGACCAAACCAGAATCATCCGTGGCGGGCCGTTGGCGCGTGGAAAATGACCACTGCTCACTCATCTGCTCAAACAACGTGTTCGTGTGGGCCGGCACGGAAGGACGTTCGGCATGGCGCGGCCCCGGCAAAGGACGTCCCGCGCCGGTGCACGACCTGGTCTTCGGCTCAAACCTCTGGTGGAGTCCCGATCCCGTGGCGACCAACGCATTCAACGGCGGCACATGGGAAAAGTGGCATGCCGAAGTTGACAACGGCTCCATCCTTGCCGATCCGCTTTTCCGCGACTGGCAGAAAGGCGACTGGCGTCTGAAACCGGAGTCCCCCGCATTCACGATCGGTTTCAAGGAGTGGGATTACACGCTTGCGGGCGTACGTAAGGAAGACGCCGCTTGGCGTGCGCGGGTGGCTGCAATCCGTCCTGCGGCTTACGAGGTGGCGCCAGAGCCGCCCCTGAATCCCGGCAAGCGTTCGTTCAGAACCGGGTTCGAGACACGCCGTCCGGGGACATTCCCAAGTGGAGCGTTCGGTGGCGTTTCGAGCCGTGAGCGCGGCTACGTGATGGAGTCCACGCGCGCCTGCCGCACGGGCAAGCAGGCGCTTGAAATCCGCGACTTCGAGGGGCTGCAAACGCGTTACTGGCCGCACTTCTATCAGTCTTTCAAGATTGTCTCCGAAACGTTCGTTCTCAAATTCTCGCTCAAATGCGATGCGCTCGCGAACCTGATATGCGAATGGCGCGAGTGGAATCCCGCCGCGAAAAACGGACAGTACGCAGACGGACCGTACGTCTTCGTACAAAACGGCGCATTCTATGTCCGTGCGCGGGAAGTACGGGCAGACGGCAAGGCATACGGTTTCGATAGGAAGATTTCATCTTACGCGCCGGACACGTGGTGCGACCTTGAATTCACGCTGCACACGCCGAAGGATGGCACGCCCACATGGGACTTCGCTTTTACCGGCGCAGATGGCATCCGACACGAGATGAAGGGGCTTCTCTACTACCATGAGGAGTGCGCCGTGCCGAACTGGATCGGGTTCCTCTCCAACGCAGACTGCGAAACCGTCTCCTTCATCGACGATTATTCTTACGACAACCTGTGAGCCTAGTCATTATCTGTCCTCCAGACCCGGATGTAGCGACGGCGCGGTAGGCTAACTCCTGAAATCAAAGCGCTGCAAGTTCAACGCTTTTTTAGTCACTCGCGTTGCTTCGCTGCGTCGAACGTACCCCAGCAGGCACCGTTCGAGTCCATCCAGATATAAAACCGCTGCCACTCTTCATCGGTGAGTTTCACGTCACCGTGTCCGGACTCAAGGCGTTTCAGGAGTTTGGAGGGCAGAGCACCGAACGTGAGCGGTCTTGTGAGCGGTTCGTTATTGTTGTTCGGTTGTTGGTTCCAACTGGAATAGGGGACATGGCGAATGAGCACGTTGAACGATTTGCATGACCATCCATCCGGCTCGCCCGTCAATGCCGGCACGCCCTCACGCTTCCCGTCGTGGCACGTCACGCACTTGCGGTCCAACACGGGCTGGAGAAGTTTGAGGTAGCTGAACGGACGCGTCCCGGAGAGCGAGGGCTGAATGACAGACGGCGCGCGTTGTGTGGCCAACGCGGGTTGCGCGGGCATGTAGCTCTTGCGGCGATCCTCATGGCAGCCCACACAGCTTTCGTGTTCGCCGGGCTGGAGGTACACGGCTGAACGCATCGTCTGTACGGCGCGTCCCTTTGCGTCGAGCGCTTGGAAGTAGAGCGGCATGTTGGCGGGGGCCTCGAAATAGGCGCTGCCATCCGCCTCCACGGGCACGGTCCCAAGAATCTCGCGTCCGACGGAACCCAGTCCGGCACCCACCTTTGGGGAGTCGATATTCGGCGTTGTCTTGTTGATGATGTGGAAGACGCGCAACGCAACGATGGGGTATTGGGACGGGAAGGCATCTGGCCATGCCTCCGTCACCTTGTCGATCGAGAACGTGCCCGTCAGGCGCTTTGCGCGTTCGGGATCGATAGGCGATTGGGCCAGCTTGGGCGGCGTACGCGGTTCGATCGGTCGCGCCCAGAGGCTGGAGATGCGCGGATCGCGATAGATGAGTTCGCGCGTGCCATCGGCATCGCAGAGGTAGATGCCGTACTGGTTCGGGATGTTGCCGCCTGGCTCGCCCAGCAGGCGGTCGTAGGAATACGAGGCGAGGAACGTGGTTTCGGAGAGCGGCCACGGGCTCTTGAACGAATGCCCGGGCCAACGCTTCTCCTGCACCGTCGGTGTTTGGTTGCGCGCGGGGCCGGGGATGCCTCCTCGCCAATAGCTGCGGGGCGTACTGTCGAACGCGACATCCTTCACGAAAGCGGGTGCGTGGGCGAGCGGCTCTTCTGATTCAGTGAAACGCACCTCCGGCGTGAGGCGCGTGATAGGCGTCGCGCCGTCAATGCCTTTGAGCGTGTCGATCAAAATGACAGATCCCGCCGACATCGCATGGTGCGGTCCGGCAATGGCCATGACCTTTGTGGAGTTCGGCACTGGGCGTGCCTCCCACGTGCCGCACGGATTCCATGTGTTGTTGCCGTAGTAGATACGCACGCCGCCGCCGTCTGGCCGCGCCGTCCAGAGGTGTTGGTAGAGAACGCCGTTACGGTCCACATAGTCCCAGCGCGTATAGAGAAGCCGTCCATCCGGCAGCAAGGCGGGCGTCCACTCATGCGTTTCGTGAAACGAGATCGAACGCGGATTCTCACCATTCGGTCCCATTCGCGAGAGCGTGAACACAAAGCAGGGACCAAGGCCGCACCGATGGTAACCGCCGCGTCGCGTGGAGGAGAACACGATGTCGCCGTCCGGCAGGTAGATGGGAAAAATGTCGTCGTGGCCGTCGTTCGTCAATCGCCGCGCCGTGCCGCCTGCAAGCGGCGCTTCATAAATGTTGTAGCGGTGCGCGAGGCGATCAGGCGTGCAGAAGCGGGGAACATCACGTCCGCCCGTATACGTGCCGGAAGGATCGGACGCGACGGGCGAGTAGGAGAAAAGGATCTTGGTTGCATCCAGCGAAAGCTCGGGGTTGAGGAAACTGCCGGGCGGCAGATTGGGTGGCGTCACTTCGCGCGGGCGCATCGATACGCCGGGCTGCTCCAGTACAAAGAGGCCGCCTCCCGGACGTGCGCAGTAGCCGAGGCACTGCGTGAGCTGGTGGCTCATCGCGCCGGGTACGAACTTCGCGAAGAAGAGCGTGCGCCCCTTCAATTGCGCGAGCGCCCGCGTGCGGAGGGCTTGGTGGAGTGCCCGCCATATGCTCATCACTCGTCTCGGGGGGCGGCTGCGCAAGCCCCGCCATTCTGAAGCGCGCCCGCAGCGGTACCACGGCCTCGGCGAATGTGCACGGTTCGCGGGGCACACCGAGACCGTCCTGCAAACGCCAGTCCCACTCTACGAGCGCAGTGGCGATACGGTTGTCGAGCGGTCCCGATCCTTTCACGGGGCCTACGCTGTAAGGGCTCCGTTCGGGTTCGAGCGCGTTTGGCAGAACGACCACGTCATGCGGCGTGATCGCGTCTCCATTCACATGCCAGCCCGCACCGACCGCGCACGCCCGCCACCCCTTTTGATCGGGGAATCCCGTGAGCAGCAACTGGTTGGTGCCGTGCTCATAGAACCATGTGCCCGTGACCGAGCCTGCCGAAGGCAGCACTACGTCGAGCCCGAACGATATGCGGTCAGTACCCTGTCCCGCAAGCGGAACGAGTGCCGACAAAAAAAGCATGTGTACGGTTCTTTTCATATTGCTTGATTATGGCTTCTTGATGAGTTTGCCGCCCTTGTACGTGAACTCGGGGCAATCGCAGAAGTAGACGCGTTTGCCGTCCGCGTTCTCGGAGATTTCTGCCGTGACCTTGCCGTCGCGCGTCCAGCCCTTGAATGCCCTCGGCGGCAGATCGATGGTTTCATCCCCGATTTTGGTCTTGAGCCGTTCTTTGAGATTGCCGTTCGCGACGATGACCGTGCCGTCCTGATATTCGACGAACACCTGATTGCGCTCGACCGTGCCGTCCGCAATCGCTGCGGAAGAGGCGTGCGCTTTGCCGTCCGCATCGAGATACGCGATCGTGCTCACGTCGCTCTGCGTGTAGCGCGCGGCGAGCGGCTGAACCATGGCGTAGCTGCGGAGCGCGATGTCTATGTCCTTTTCAAAGTCGATCCGCCCCGGACCGCAGTAGGCGAGCCCGAACGGCTTTGACGGCGTGAAGCAGTAGTCGAGGATCAGGTGCGGGGCGTGTCCGAATGCAACAACGGCGGTCAGGAAGCAATCGACAAGCTCCTCGATTCCTCCGACTGGTTCGGTGTTCGGCTGATACATCTTTCCCGGCGAGAACATCGGCAGCAGCCCCATGCCGAAGTTGCACTCCTTGGGATGGATTTTGAGCAGGTCGAAGTCGACAATCCAAGGCATCGTAAAGAAGTTGTATCCGCGATCCTGCGCGTAGTTGCCGTCCGAGAGTCCCGAGTAGAAGAAGTGGTGTCCGCCTTCGGAGTAGACGGGGCCTTGCCACGCTTGCTTCTGCAGCAGCAATGTTTCTCCGTATGCGTAGAAGGTCTGTGCAAAAGTCGCCGCGCCGGGAACACGCGCATCGTAATCCGTGCGGCTCCAAGGCACCAGCGTGGTGTGGACATCGCAGTAGGCCGTGTTATAGCCGAACTTGCGTTTGAGTTCCGGAGCGAAACGCTCGCAGAGCATCGGTGCAAGAGCGGGTTTCGGACCGTAGCATCTGAACCACGCCGGATAGAACGAACCGTCGCGTTGGCGGGCGATGAGGTCCCGTGACCAGATGGCGTTCATGGGCGAGAAGTCGGTGAAGTTGTTGTACGGGCCGTAGACGTAGCCGAGTTCCTCGCGCATGAAGCGTGAATAGTCCTCGGCACCAGCGTCTCCGCCCTTGCCCGGTGCAGCATCCGTGCGGCAGGTAAAGCTTTCGCCACGGTCGCGCCACAGCGTCTCGTGGTCGGTGACGATCACATGATCGATCCCGAGTTTCTTGACCTCCCGCCAGAAGGCCTTGTCCAGCTTGCGCACGTAACTGCCGTGGGACCTCCACGCGCCTTTACCGGCCACCGTTTTATACGGCGAGACGGGATTGGGAATTTCTGGCAGCACTTCCGCGAAATCTCGGCTGAGCGTGATGACGATCCGCTCGCTCACCGGATTGTAGGTTCCATCCGTCTTTGGGTAGTACCTCATCGACTGCGCGTTGCCCGCATTCGAAACCTCGCTCGCGTTTGAACGATACCAATCGAAGATCGCGCTCCGGTACCATCCGCCCTCAAGCAGATCGATCTTGAGACGATTCTGCCGGATGCCATAGGCGAGATACGGCACGATGAAGCTTTTGAGAACCTTTGCTTCGGTAGCCGTTCCGCTCGAAACTTCCGTGACGGTTCCGGCGGGTGCGTACAGATCGACGACAAGGCTCTTGCCGCGACGGCTTGTCGTGACTTCAAGCTTGCCGGTGTCGCTTCCGGCGATCGCGCCGCCGTTGAACGTAGCGATTAAGTCGCCCTCTTGCGGCGAAGACGTGCGCGGGATGATCGTGCTTTCCGTAGTCGGGAACGGCAGATTGCGGTCGCCGGTATTGATCCCCTGATCGGCGCCTTTGAGCGGCGTCAGGTTGCGTTTGGCGCGCGCGGCGATATCGAGTTTGCCGGAAAGCGTGTCCATGAAAAACGCGATGTTGTCAAAGTGCATCGGGCGGTATTCCGGTTGCGTTCCACCGGTGAGGACGAATCCCGCGAACGCAGCACCTTGGAAACGCTTAGTCTCTTCCGGCGAGAAGCGCCGCTCGATGCGGTGCCAATCCGGCCAGGTGATCTTGCCGAGCGAAACCCGCTGCTCCGTCCCGTCCGCGAGCCGCAGTGCGAGGAAGAGTTCAGCGGAGGGCACCTCGGGCTGCGTGTTGGCGCCGCGTCCGAAGTGGTCGCCGTGTACCCAGACCGCGAAGGTGTTCCAAGCGTTCGTAACCGCCACGGGTTTTTCGGGGCCGAAGGCGATGGACGGCTTGTCGCCTTTTCCGCAGTACGACAGCCGCAACGTCTTCTCTCCGAACAGTTGCGTCTCGCGCGTCGTCGCGCAGAGGGCCGCGGCGTTTTCGGCGCGCACCTTCCATGCTGGATCGTCCTCGAAATCGACGAGCGCAGGCACGTCGTCCAGTGTCCGGTTTGCGTTCTTGAATTCGTACGGACGGTTGTCCTGCGGATACGGCTTGCCCGCGCCGAGGTTTTCTGGATACGACTCGGCCTTTTCGTTCTCGCCGAGCGCATAGCACGCCGCCCGCCAGATGTCGTTGGCGTTGTCGCCGAATTCGGACGGCAGGATCACGCTCTTTGCGAGATAGTCGACACATTCGCGGTAGCGCTTCGCATCCAGCAGCGACTTCGCATACGCGAGCTTCATGGGGTTTACCTCGGAATCAGCCGTGAGGCGGTTGCCGCGCAGTTCCGCGCGCCATCCACCGCCGAGTTCAATGGCGCGTGCGATGTCCGCATCGCCTGCGGCACCGAGACGCCTGCCGGCGCGGAAAAGGTAGAACGCTGCGAGGTCGGGCGCGTTTCCGCAGGCGGCAAGAAGCGCGTCCGCACGGTCTTGCTCGCCGTTCGCCGCAAGGAAGAGCGCGTGATAGTATTTGAACTTCCAACTGCTGTTTTCCCGCGCCGCCCATTCGAGCGCCGGGAGCGACTCGCGGCGGAACGGGAACACGAACTCCGCCGACAGCTTGGCGATGGCATTGAGCGCCGCAGCGTCGCGCTCCAGATATGCAAGGCGGATGCGCGCGACCGGATGGTCGCCTGCAAAGCCGAAGAGTTCGCGCGCCTCGTCGGCCAGCCCCGCCGCTTCGTACCAAGTGCCGAGATCCATGAACGTTTCATGCGGCAGCTCGCACTTGATGTACGCGCGGAAATCTTCCTTGCCGCCCAGCTTGCCGAGCTCATATCTGACAGCGTGGAAGAGCGGGAGTTGCGCGAGCGTTGCCTTGGCGCTTGCCGTTGCGGCGGCTATGTCGCCTCCCTTGCGCAAGGCGATGACTTTCGCCAGCAGCGCGTCAAAGGAGAGTCCGTTGGCGCACAACGCACGATCCGCCAGCAGCGCCGCTTCCTGCCAGTTTTTCTCGCGAAGCATGATCTTCGATAAGAGCGAATAGGAGGCGGAACGCATCATCGGCGAAAAGGCCGCGAGCCCGAGGCGCTCCTTGGCGGTGGCCAGATCGTCTTGCGCGAACGCGGCGAATCCCGCGAGATAATTCGCTTCGCCGTCGTAGGTGTCGACAGCGAGCGCGCGCTCCGCGAGACGCGCTGCCTCGGCATAGTGCGCGCGCTTCGCTTCGAGCCCGGCGAGCGCGACGAGCGCGGGCGCGAAATGGTTGTCGATGACGAGCGCCGATCTGAGCAGCCGCGCCGCGCCATCGTCGTCATGGAGATAGCGGAGCTTCTGCGTGCCCTTCAGGTAAAGCCCCTGAACAGAGTTCCAATCAAAGTCGGACGGCATCTCGATCGGGCGCGGCTTGACGCCGATTTCTGGGGTTCCGAACGCCTCGCGGTTCTTCACCATGCTCCACATCTCGTCGAAGACATCCGTTCCGCCGGGCGCGAAGGAAGGAACCTTGAACGGCGTTTTTTCGCAGGGCGGACGCGGTTGCTGGAACGCGCGACCGGATTGCAACTCGGCGTACTGGCCGTCCTTGTCTGTCAGCAACGTCTCCCAGATGGCGCCTGCGCGCGACGGCGACCAGAGCCAGATTTTGCGTCCGTACTTGTCGTAGACCGGATTGCGGTGGACCGCGCCGAAACGGATATCCGGCCACCAGATGCCGAACACGCTGTTGTCGCCGTTGAGGACGTGGTACGACTTGTTGCTGCCAAAACGGTTCTGGGCATATACCGAAAGGTCACGCCCTGCGTCGTCGATCGGCCAAGCGTGCGCGTCGCCTGGGTGTCCGATGTAGTTTTTGCCTGGGAAGAAGAAGTCGGTATTTTCAAACAGCGGAAATGCCGCGTTCATCCACTGGTAGTAGGGGCCGGTCAGGTTCGCGCCGTTGAACCAGATCGTCCGCATCGTAAAGTGGTCGTCGCCGGGGGCGAGCCGCACTTCCACCTGCCAGATCGTGCGGCCGATGTACTCCGAAGCGCCAGCGAAGTAACTCGCGCTGCCGTCCTCGTTCTTCCTGACGTACCAGTCGACCGGCGTCGCCGAAGTCGGGGCGTGTCCGGTGATAGCGAAGTTGAACTCGATGCCGCCAGAGCACCACGGTCCCCGGAGCGCGATATTGCGGAACTTGACCGCATGATTGTAGTAGATGAACGCGTGTCCGGTCGCGATCTCCTGCGCGCCCCAAACCTTGCCGCCGATTTCGGGGAGCATGGTCACACGGATCTTTTCATTTTCGAGGATCACCGCCTTCCACTTCTGCGCTGTCGGCTCCGCCGTCGAGCCATCGAAACGGAAATAGGGGTAGAGCGGCGAATCCGTCCGGGGCACCGGATCAGGATCAGAGAATCCGTACGTCGGGAATTCGAGTTCGGTTTCCACGATCGAAACCGCCGCGCCGAATGACACGGCGGCAAACAGGGTGAGAGAGACGATGACCGTTTTTTTCATGGTAGATATCCACGATGTGGAGACTTTCGTTACGTTGGGTAAAATCTCATTTTGCGATGGCTTTGACAAGAATGAACTCCGTACTCCTTTTCCTCACGAAGGTGGGGCAAACCGCCTGTCGCGGGTCGCCAGTCAACTTCTCTTATTGCGACCACACAGTGGTTCGCAATCTTGAGAGTAAAAGCGCTGCCCGTTTTCTTTGCGCTGTGGGCGCAGGTATGGTACTTTGTATGCGTCTAAAGTGTTGCCTGTGACACATCGTGGAGTCCGTGCCTTATGCCGATCAGTTGGAATGAGATCAGACAGAACGCCATCCGTTTTTCTCGCGAATGGGCGGATGAGTACCGCGAGGACGCGGAGGCCAAATCTTTCTGGGATGAGTTTTTCGGCGTCTTCGGCGTCCGCCGCCGTCTCTTGGCCACCTTCGAGGAGCCCGTCCGCAAGATCAACGGCCAGTACGGCTACATCGACCTTTTCTGGCGCGGCGTCATGCTCGCCGAGCACAAGAGCCGCGGCAAGTCCCTCGACAAGGCCGAATCACAGGCCTTCAGCTACATTCAGGATCTTGCCCGCGAGCAGCGCTTCGAGGAACTTCCCCGCTTCGTCATTCTTTCTGATTTTGAGCGCATCGCGCTGTATGATCTCGAACCCGAGGATCAACTCGACCTGCCGCTTTTCGAATCCCGCCATTACTACAAGAACGAGTTCCTGCTCAAGGATCTCCACAAGCACCTTCACGACTTTGCCTTCATCGCCGGTTACCGGCAGCACCGCCTGCGTGACGAAGACCCCATCAACATCCGAGCTGTTGAGATCCTCGGCGATCTCCACGACGCGCTGGCCGCCGGCGGCTACGCGGGCCATGACCTTGAGCGCTTCCTCGTGCGCATCCTTTTCTGCCTCTTCGCCGACGACACCGGCCTTTTCGAGCCCGACAGCTTCAAGCTCTACATCGAGAACCGCACCGCCTCCGACGGCTCTGACTTGGGCCTGCACCTAGCACAGCTCTTCGAGGTGCTGAACACCCCGTCCGAGCGGCGACAGGCGCATCTCGATGACATGCTCGCCGCCTTCCCGCACGTCAACGGGGAGTTGTTCAAAGAGCGTCTGGCATTCGCCAGTTTCAACCGCGCTATGCGCGATGCACTGTTGCGGTGTACCGAGTTCGACTGGTCGGCCATTTCGCCCGCCATCTTCGGCTCGCTCTTTCAGGGCGTGATGGATCCCAAGGAACGCCGCCAGACCGGTGGACACTATACCTCCGAACGCGACATCCTCAAGGTCGTCAACGCGCTCTTCATGGACGACTTGCGGACGGAGTTCGCAAAGGCGCGGCACAACAAAGCCCTGCTCAAGCAGTTCCACCGGAAACTTGGAACCCTCCGCTTCTTCGATCCGGCGTGCGGGTGCGGCAACTTTTTGGTCATCACCTACCGCGAACTGCGCCTGTTGGAGATCGACGTCCTCAAAGCCCTGTTCGGGAAAGAGGTACAGCAGGAACTGGACATTCAGGCGCTGTCAAAGGTAGACGTCGACGCCTTTACCGGTATCGAAATCCAGGAGTGGCCTGCCCGCATCGCCGAAGTCGCCATGTGGCTCATGGACCACCAGATGAATATCCGCCTTTCGGAAGCGTTCGGCCAATACTTTGTACGTCTGCCGCTCAAGAAATCCGCCAACATCGTTCTTGGCAACGCCCTTCGTCTCGATTGGAAGACGATTCTTCCGCCTGATCAATGTTCGTACGTGCTCGGCAATCCGCCTTTCGTTGGCAAGCACTACCAGTCTGCGGAACAGAAAGCTGACATGGCGTCCGTTTTCGGCAAATTCAAGAACATCGGCGACCTCGACTACGTGACCTGTTGGCACTACCGTGCGGCTGAGTATATCCAAGGCACGGCCATCGTGGTTGGCTTCGTGTCCACCAACTCGATCACCCAAGGCGAACAGGTGCCGCTGATCTGGGGCCTGCTCTTCGATAAGTGGCACATCAAGATCCACTTTGCCCACCGGACGTTTCCGTGGGCCAGCGAGGCGCGCGGCAAGGCGCATGTCCACGTGGTCATCATCGGCTTTGCCGCGTTCGACATCCCTGGCAAAAAGTTGTTTGACTACGACTCCGGCAACGGGGATGCCGCCGTGATCGAAGCGATCAACATCGGTCCCTATCTCACGCCCGGCCCCGACGCATTCGTCACCAAGCGTCAGAAGCCGATCTCGCCCGTGCCGGAAATGCGCTGCGGCAGCAAGCCGTCTGACGGCGGCAACCTGATTCTGACGGACAGCGAACGGGACGCGCTGGTCGCCGCCGAACCCGGCGCGAAGCAATACCTGCGGCGCTACACAGGGGCGGAAGAATTCATCAACGGCAACATGCGCTGGTGCCTCTGGCTCGAAGGCGCCGACCCGGGCAGTCTGCGCGCACTGCCGCTGGTTATGGAGCGCGTGGAGAAGGTGCGCGAGTTCCGGGAAAAGAGTACGGCCGCCCCCACCCGCAAAGCGGCAAAGACACCGGGGCTGTTCTTCTACCGCTCGCAGCCGACCACCGATTACATCCTCATTCCCGAGGTTTCATCGGAACGGCGGCATTACATCCCGATCGGCATCGCGAGCCCGTCGCTCGTTCCGAGCAACAAATGTTTTCTGCTACCGACAACCGACCTCTATCTATTCGGCGTGTTGACCTCCGCCATGCACATGGCGTGGATGCGTCAAGTGGGCGGACGTTTGGAGTCGCGGTATAGCTACTCGCGCACGATGGTCTACAATACCTTCCCGTGGCCGCGGCTCAGCCTGCCGATCCAGGAGGGTGACGCCTGCGTCCGGGAAGCGGCGTCACGGCTCTATTGGTCGTCGTATCACGAAGGCGGGGAGTACGAAAACGCCCCGCGTCCGCAACCGGGGGAACCCCGGTCTGTCCGCCTGACCGGCGACGCGCGGAAGAAGGCCGCCGTTGAGGCCAAGGCAAAGGCCGTGCTCGATGCGCGGGCGAGATATCCGCTCTCGACGCTGGCTGACCTCTACGATCCCCTGACCATGCCCGCCGATCTGGTGAAGGCGCATGCCGACCTCGACCGCGCGGTAGACCGTTGCTACCGCTCCCAGCCTTTCACCTCCGAACGCCAGCGCGTGGAGTTTCTCTTCGCCCTCTACGAGAGCTACACCGCGCCGTTGCTTCCGGCGGAGAAGACGAGAAGGCGTCGGGGACGCAGAAGTCCGTAAAGTGCAGTTAAGAGGAATAACGCATGAAAGAGAAATCTCATAGCGAACGTCTGATGTCGTTGGATGCGTTGCGGGGCGCAGACATGCTTTTCATCATGGGCTTTTCCGGTGCGATCGTAGCGCTTTGCGAGGTCTGCGGCTTCGGGCGCGATTGTTGGCTGGCAACGCAGATGACGCATGTTGCTTGGCATGGTTTTCGGCACCATGATACGATCTTCCCCCTATTCCTGTTTCTCGCCGGGGTGTCCTGGCCGTTTTCCTATGCGAAACAGGTCGCGATGGGACGTTCAAAGGCACAGATCGTCCGGAAGATCCTTTTGCGTGCGTTTTGTCTGTTTGCGATTGGATTGATGTGGTCGGATCTGTTTAGCTTCAACTGGCGGATGTACCGGTGGGATTCCGTTCTGGCGCATATCGGCATTTGCTGGGCTGGCGCGGCATTGATCTTCATGTTCGTCAAGAATTGGCGTGTACGGCTGGGGCTGGCGGCGGTGATACTCGTTGGTTATTGGCTGATGCTTGTCTGTTTCCGCGCGCCGGACGCAGAGGCGCTGCTCGCGTCGACAGATCCAGGGGTGATGAAGAAGGTTGCCTCTTACGCGACCTACGGTACAGATAACTTCTCGTTTACGGGGAACATCGTTGGGTGGTTCGACCGGACGTTCATGCCCGGGCGCCTCCATGAAGGAATTTTCGATCCGGATGGGCTCTTATGCAAGTTGACCGGCCTAGTGACGGCGATGCTCGGCACGTTCGCCGGTGAACTGTTGCGGCGCACGGACTTGTCCGGCAATCGCAAGACCCTGATCCTGTTGGGGGCGGGGGTGGTTTCGTTGCTCGTGTGCCTTGTCTGGATGCCTTGGTGCCCGGTCAACAAGAAGATCTGGACGCCGACGTTTGTTCTGGCTGCCGGCTCTTATTCCTTCATCGCTTTGGCTGTTTTTTATTGGATAATCGATGTCAGAGGATGGCGTCGTTGGTCATTCTTCTTTCAGGTTATCGGTATGAATGCCATCACCATCTATGTGATTCGTAGAGTCGTTCCTCTGCGTCCCATCGGAGAGTTCTTCCTCAAGGGTGTTGCATCCAGGGGTGATGCCGCGTGGAGTTCGCTCGTCCTCTCGATGGGCGAGGTTGCCGTTGGATGGCTGATACTCTGGTTCCTCTATCGCAAAAAGGTGTTTCTCAAGGTCTGAATATGAAAAGAAAAACAACAGGATTCGTTGCCGCGGCCGTTGCGCTTGCGGCGGGTATTAACGCGGCTGAACTGCCGCCGCTCATGATGATTCGTCTGCGGGCACCGCATACGGCGGATGACGCGCAGTGGGCAAAGACGCGCACCGTGCTCGTCGCAAACCGCGGCGCGTGCGATGAGGTATGGTTCTCGACGGGCATCGGCGTGCCGACGCTTGCCTGGCACGCTGCGCATGCAGAGCGTCTCGCGCGGTACGCCGCTGAACTGCGCGCGGCCGGCATCGTGCCGAGCTTGCAAGTACAGGCGACGCTCGGCCATTCCGACGAACTCTCCGCGCTTGAAGGCACGCCTGCGAAGACGTGGGGCGGTTTCACTGGACGCGGCGGTACGGAATGCCGTCACTGTAACTGTCCGCGTCAGCCCGATTTCCTTGCCTACGTGCGCGAGATGTCGCGGCTCTATGCGTCGTTCAAGCCTAGGAGCGTGTGGATCGATGACGATCTGCGTGTCGCCGGGCACGCGCCTGGGTCACCGTGGGGCAAGGTTAAGGACGGCTGGATCGGCTGTTGGTGCCCAACATGTCTCGCGGCGTTCAACGCTGAGATGAAGACGAACTGGACGCGCGAAACGTTAGACGCCGCGATGGCGAAGGATACAAAGCTTTTCGACCGTTGGGAGGCGTTTTCGTTCGCAGGTATCGCCGCCGTTGCACGCGCGATCGCTGAGGAGTTTCACAAGGTTTCGCCGACGACGCGTCTCGCCTATCAGCACGGCGATTACCGCAACGATTCGCTGCTCGCCGTCTTCCGTGCGCTGCACGAGGCGACGGGACTTCCGGTCGGGTCGCGTCCCGGGGGCGGCGCGTACTACGACCAGAACCCCAATCTGCAGATGATCAAAGCGTTCGGCGCGGCGTACACTCGGAAACAGTTGGGAAATCCCGACTGGATCGATACATGGTGTCCCGAAGTCGAGACGTATCCGCGCGCATTCGCAAGCCGGACGGCGCAGGGCATCATGAACGAGGCGTTTGTCAATCTCGCGCTCGGCATGAACACCGTGAGCTTGCTGATTATGGACACGCGCTATGAAACCGACGCATGGTACGGCGAGTGCCTCCTTGCGCCGCTTGCGGCGGAACGGTCTGTGCTCGAGGGCTATCGCAAACACAACGAAGGGAGTGTTCCCGTGGGGCTGAAGGACGCGACAACAGTATCGAAGGGAAAGCTTTACGAGTTCGCGCTTGTGGGCGTCCCCGTCGTACCGGGCGTCGGAAAAACGTTCGGCGAAGTGACCAATGCCGATCTGTCGTTCAACCTCAGCGCGATGTCGTCGCGGCAGATCCTTGATCTTCGGCAACGGATGGATACGCGCGCTGGCGGCAAGCTGCCCGTTATTGCCGAGACGCCGTCTGTCGGCCTTGTCATACCACGCATGGCGCCCGATGGCGTGCTTCGGAGCGTCGCATTCATCAACGCGCGCATCGATGTGCAGCCGCCGATTACGTTACGCCTCCGTGGCGTCGCGCCGGACAAGGCGTCCGCCACCTGGCATGCTTTGCGTGCCGCACCGGTGACGGTGCCGCTTGTTCGCGCCGATGGCGAAACGCGGGCGACCCTGCCGCCGCTTGCCGCATGGAATTGCGGTTGGCTGGAACTGTAGGACGCTACGTTCTCAGCTCTTGGATCACTGCGTGCAGATTGTCGAAGAGCGCATCAAGCTTGTCGCACGGCACGGATGAGAAAGCGATGCGGATCAAGCCCATCAGCACAATGACGCCAGTGCTGCGTGTAGCGAGCAGATGCTTGCGCACCGCTTCGGCATCGATGCCCAGCGGCTTGATGCACATGAAGTACCCAGAGTTGAAGGGCATCGGGACGAAGGAGTGCGCGTACTCTGGATGTGCGGCAAAGATCGCCTTGATGCGGTCATAGCGCCGCTTGAGCGTGTTAAATTTCTCCTGCTTCTGCACGGCGTACGCGGGGTTGCGGTAGGCATCCAGCAACAGGCTCTGGCCGATGTTGGTGACGCTGGAGATCGAACCGCGCACCACGCCGGCGGCCTTGGCTTCAAGCGCTTTGTACTGTGCCGGGGTCGCGTCTTTGCAACCAAAAGTCAGAAAGCCCACGCGGAGGCCCCATACGTAGTCCTCCTTGGTCGGGCCATCAAGCTTGACTGCCAGCAAGTTGGGGTGCAGGTCGCAGAGGACAGCGAAGAGCGACTCCTTGCTGACGCCCTCTTCATATACGAGGCCGAAATAGGCGTCATCCAGAATGGCCACCACGCGCTTGCCGGCCTCAACGGCGCGTTGCAACGCGGCACAGATCGCCTTGGCGTCACTCTCGGTCGCGGTGTAGCCGGTCGGATTGTTGGGGAAGTTTAGGATCACTATTTTTTTATCACCGGGCGTCAGCAGCAGACGCTCCATGCCTGCCACATTAAAGCGGTCGCCCTCGAACATCGGGAAGGGCGTGAGCGTGCCGCCGCACGCCTCTTCAAGTAGCAACTCATAATTGTCCCAGTAGAGATCAGGCAAGATCAGGGACTCGCCAGGATCGGTGAAAAGGTATCCAGCGACGCCGATTCCGTGGGTCAACGCATGCGTGACAATCGGCAGACTGAAGCTCTTGTCGGCCAGCGAGGGGTTCTTGGTCCGCAGCATGTCGCGCCAAGTTTCGCGCAACTCAGGTAGGCCGAAGCTCGGGGCATAAAGATAGGCGGTGGAGGGCAGGTTGACCAGCCCTTCGAGGCATTCGAGGCAGAGCGGGGTGCCATCCTCCTCAAAGGCGGTGCCGATGGTGGCATTGATGGCGGCACCTTTGGCCTCGGCACTTTGGCCGAGAATGCCGCGTGACGGGAAGAAAGCGCGCCGTCCCTTGGCCGAGAGCATGCTGAAAAGAGAACTACCGCCTGCCTGCAAATCAGCGTTTAGGGCCTGCGCCAATACGTGCGCCTGTTCCGTCATACGATTCCTTCTGAAATTCTCAAATTCTTCCGTCGTTGTGCCGCACTATAACATAACCTGTTGCGTGCGTAAAATGTGAAAGTGTGATTGCGTAATCGGTGTTTACTTCCCTATCACCCCTGATTTATGATGGAAACGATTTAACGGAATACCCATGACCTCTTTTTTTCAACGTTTGGCCGAACGCCGCCGTTTTGGCATGCGGCCTGGACTCGACATAATCAACCGCCTGACCGAACGCCTCGGTCATCCGGAGCGTGATCTGGCGGTCATCCATATCGCCGGCACGAACGGCAAAGGCGCAGTCGCCGCGCTCTGTGAATCGATCTTGCGTGCCGCCGGTTATCCGGTCGCCCGCTATACCTCGCCGCATCTGGTGCGCGTGCATGAGCGTTATCTGCTCAACGGTGCGCCAGTCGAGGATGCCATGCTGGAGGCCGCCTCGCGCGAGGTCGAAGAGGCCGTGCTCGCGCTGGAAGCGACGCCGGAAGCGCCTGAAGCCACCTTCTTTGAGTGCCTGACTGCCGTTGCGTTTGTCCTGTTCCGGCAGGCGGGCATTCGGCTGGCTGTGCTGGAAACCGGACTGGGCGGACGGCTCGACGCCACCAACATCGTCACGCCGCTGGTCTCGGTGATCACGCGCATCGGGCTGGACCACTGCGATTGGCTGGGCGACACCCTTGAGCAGGTCGCGGCCGAAAAGGCCGGTATCATCAAGCCCGGACGCCCGGTGGTCTGCGCGGCAATGCCCGATGAGGCGCGTGCCGTGATCGCGGCCACCGCCGCGCGACAAGGCGCGCATTGCATTGACGCCGCCGACGCGGTCTCGGTCGCGGTTTCGCACAGTACGCTGGCGGGACAAACCTTGACGATCAGCACGCAGGAGCGCACCCTGCCGCCGACTCACGTGCCGCTCGCGGGAGCCTTTCAGGTTGAAAATGTCTGTACAGCCGTCGCGGCACTCGAGGCCGTCGTGGCCTGTGGCTTGACTGTACCCGATACCGCATTTGTCACCGGCCTTGGCTCGGTCTGCTGGCCCGGACGATTTCAGTTGGTGACGGATGACCCGCCTGTGATTGTCGATGGCGCGCACAATCCCGACGGTGCGCGTGCCGTGCGTCAAGCGTTGAAAAGCTGCAAGGTCAAAGCACCGGTCGCACTGATCGCGGGTTTCTGCGGCGACAAAGACGCGCTCGCCCATCTGCGCATTCTCGCTCCGGTGGTCAAGTGCGCGTGGGGCGTGGCCACCTCGAATCCGCGCTCGTTGAGTGCCGACCAGACCGCCGGTCTGTTGCGTATGGCGGGCATTGATGCAGTGGCGTCCTCATCAGATGTACGCGCAGCGCTCGACGCGGCCCGTGCTTGGGCGCGCGCCAACAACGGCGTGGTGCTGGTGTGTGGTTCACTCTTTTTAGCTGGCGATGCGTTGACGGCGCTGGATGCCTATCCGTGGCCGGCCGCGCGCCGCGACGACAATGAATGGCTTACTAACCCGGCCACAAATTATGCTGCAACTCTGGACAGCGCCCACAGCGTTCAAGTGGAACCATGAAACACATGAAACTTCATGAAAAACGGGGGCACCTTGGCGGTTTCGGAAAACGCTCAACTTTCAAGTAAGTGCGCAAAATTTGGAGTGCGGTGACAAGAACCGCGCTGCGCGCGGGTCGCGGCACCGCTTTTTCCCTCCGCGCTGTGCGCGGAGACACTCTTAGTCCGCACTCTTAGTCGAATACACTGCTAAGGAAACCGATATGAACAAACCTGCCTCAATTGAAGTGATCGCGCGTGGTGTCTGCATCGTGGACGACCACATTCTGCTCTGCCACGGCAAGCGCTCCACGCTCACCTATCTGCCGGGGGGCCACATTGAGTTTCGCGAGACCGCGCGGCAGGCGCTCGAACGTGAAATCGCCGAAGAACTGGGGCGGGCGTCGACAGCCGGCCGCTTTCTCGGCTGTTGCGAACACGCCTTCCTGCAGAACGGCGAGCCTCACGCCGAGATCAATCTGGTGTTCGAACTCACCATTCCGGGGCTTGCGCCCGGTGCGCCGGTGGAGGCCGCCGAGGCGTGGATCGGCTTCCGCTGGCAACCGCTGGATGAACTACGCGCGGCACGGATGGAGCCCGCAGTGTTGTGCGATGCACTCGCCGTCTGGCTGCAACACCCCGGCGGGCATGTCGTTTCAGGCGACGCGTGGGTGCCCTAAGTCAGGGGCATTCGCGCTTAAAGAATTTTTGGCGACCCCGTGGCCATACGGCGTTGGTCGGAGACCACTCAGTATCCAAGCGTTCCCAGCGATCCGTTAGGCGGTCCTTACCGAACAGCACCGAGACAGGTGACGGCGTCGATGGCCACGCGAGGACAACGTCGTCTGCAGAGACGTTGATCGCGCCGATACCCGCAGGCGGCACGGGAGTTTGCTGCGGCTCATGACCGATGATGGTGCCATTGTTAATAAACGTGCCGTACACGACGATGGCTCCAAGGTTGGTGATGGTGCCGTTATTGATAAACGTTACGTTCTGCCCGATGATCAACTCTTGTCCATTCGTGACAATCAGAGACCTGTCCGCAGGAAGCGCTGTGTCAGCGGTCACGGCACTCGCGGCCCCGTACATCTGCCCGCCGTCCGGTGTGATAAGGACGCCGCGACGGAAATCGAGCCCGGCGACTGGTGTGTTGGCAAAGACAAAGGCATTGCCTGAAATGTGTCCGGTCGCCGCTCCCCCGGAAGAACCTCCGCCGATCGCCTCCGCTCTGTAACTTCCCTGCGCCTCTATGACGCCGCCGTATAGGGTAACGACGCCACCGGTTCCAGCATGACCGCCGCCGATCCCAGCTCCTCCGTACTGGTATGCTGCGCCCCCGCCACGTGCTGTGACATGTCCACCTGAAATCGTGACACACCCCGAAGATTCGTACAGGTGGCCCCCGATGCCAGCACTGCTTGCACTTCCCAGTGCCACCAATGCACCGTTCGTCGGACATGCCGCCACACCTGGGGCACAGTCTATAAACATCGCCGCCCCCTCTGGAACATGCATGCCGGCAGTCCTAGAACCACCAAGGAAGGTGTTGGTTCCTGCAAGGAAGAGATGCGCGCACGCCCCCGGATACACATCGAAAGCGCACACATCCCCGGCCGTCACGCGGACATTGACGTTTGAAAGAACCAAATCAACATCCGTATCCCGAGCCACGCATATTCGGTTTGCTGTGGGCGCGCCTGTTCCGTAGAGCAGGTAGTGCCCTTTCCAACAGAAATTCAGGCATCCATCGGAAAACGTAAATCCATAGCCATCGGTGGAAACCGTGTTGACATTGATCTCGATCGGATCGGCCGCACTGCCAGCCAGCCCGACTCCAACCGGCACGGCTCCCGTCACAACTCCCGTCCCGCCGATGGGCAAGGCTGAGAAGGCTTGTCCGAAATTGACATATTCGCCGTCGACCGTGAACATGCCATAGACTCTGATGAGCCCGATGTTTTCAAGAACGCCGTCAACGGCAAGTGTTCCGTACACATTGATGGAACCCGCGTTGGTCACGACGGTCTCTGCGCCAATCGTCAGGGACTGTTCTGCGGCGACATCAAACACCACATTTGAAGGTATGCATCAGGAATGGGGAATCGAGACGTGGTCACTGAGCAAGCGTCCCCGGCCATTCGTTGCGATCAGTCCTCCTTCGCAGGCGATGTTCGAATGGATGAGGTCTGTGATAACTACGGTGTTGCTTCCCGTTATACTCCCTGAACGGGGCAATAGCGTTGCAGTGGCGCGGGGAGGGGAACCAATGATGCCCGGTAACTGCTCATGAGCACCTACCGCATGAACAATACCGCCTGATATATTGACCGTCCAGCCGCCCTTGTAATTGTCGCCGCCGATGGATGCCCCGCCCGAACTGCCACCCGCAGCGGTCACAATGCCGCCAGAGATCGAAATGTCCACCATCGACTCGGCACCGCCTTCACCACAGCCGATGCCCGCACCGCCATGACCGCCGAATGCCGTCACGTCGCCACCAGAGATGCTGATGGTGCCGCCGCCCGTGCCGCTCCCCGAGTATCCCGCCCCTCCGCCGATGCCCGCAGCTCCCGATGTTCCACCGTACGCGCGGATCGTTCCGCCGACGATCGTGATCGCTCCACAATTCTGCCCGTCGCACCCGCCGATGCCGGAGCCTGTTGTCTCACCGACTGCCGCAAGACTGCCGCCAGTCGGCACGGCATCGAAAACCACCGAGGCACCAGCGGGAACCTGAATCCCCGCAGCGTGATTGTAGGCTTCTCCATATTCTTTTTCTGTGTCAGAGTATATCGGGTGCCAACCGGTGATAAACGCATTGCTCCCCGCCAGCGTCACATAAACAGGGGGACCGTTTTCAAGGAGAAAGGGCGACAGGTCGGCTTGTCCCGACGTACTGACATAGACGTTGGACAGCATAACGTGCGTCATGCTGTCCTCGCCATACGAAATCGGCGGCGCAACCCGGATGGCGATGTTCGTCTTCTCGCCTGTTCCCAGAATCAGGTAATGCATGTTTTCGGTTGCAGGGGTCAACTCGACATGATCGCCATGAAACTGAAACCCTTCATAATAGGCATTTTCATCCAAGGCATTGATGTTAATCACGAACGGCTGATCCGCATCGCCTGGTTCGCCGAAGAGACTCGGTGCCGAACACACGTCCGCAAGGCAAAGCGCATACACGCACGCCTTCCCATTACGTCCAATATGCGATATTCCGGCTCCTGTCATATCCACCTGCTTTCTACGCCGCGCATTACTTATGCGCAAAGCCCACATGACTTGTTCAAAATGTCGTATATACTACTAGATCAACGCCCCTTCCGCCACCGGAGAAGTCGGGCGTCCTGTACGTTGCTAAATGCTTCGGACTAGCACTAAATACCTGTCCCTTAGTGCCTGAAAAATTTGGAGTGCGGCGGCAAGCGGTATTCCGCGCGACGCCGCTTTTTGAGCAGGAGTGCAGAGGCAAAGCGGCGCGCAAAGGCGGTGCCGCGACCCGCGCACAGCGCGGCTCTTGTCACCGCAAGATGAACACAGAGCAGCGCCTTTTCTCTCACGGTTGCGAGCCACTGCGACTGGCGACTGGCGACTCGCGGCTGGATCACCCCTCAAAAAACCTCTGCGTCTCTGCGCCTCTGCGTTAAAAAATCCCGAGCAGTGCCCCCAAAAATCCTTCGTGTTTCATGTGCGTTTCCTTTGGTGTCATGGGGCGGGGAAGAGGGTTGGGAGCAGGCTGCCGGTGAGTTCGTCGTCAACCGCGAAGAAGGCGAAGCCGGCGAGACGGCGGCGGCGGGTTTCGGCGATCTGCAGCGCGGCGGTGACGGCATCGAACTGGCATTCGTCAGCGCCGCTGCCGAGACCGGGCACGAGTTTGTCCGCTGGCGCGGCGGCGAGGCACGCGGCGAGCTGTGCGTTGAAATCGGCCGGGCTTTCGGTGTAGATCATCGGGCAGGCGAAGTCGATCAGTCCGTCGCGCAGCCATTCGGGCCAGGCTTGGCCGTGCGCGGCAGCGGCGGCGGGCGTGGGGAAGACGGCGGCTGAGAGCGAGACTTCGGGAGCGGCGTCGCGCAGGGCGGCGCGGAGTTCGCGGATGAAGGTGGTCATGGTGGCGCGGCGAAATTCGGCGAAGGGCGCGGCGAGCGCGCCGCCGGGCAGGACGTCGGCGGGCCAGGCGGCGACGGGCTGGCCGCGCGCGGCTTCGAAGGCTTTGCGGGTGGCGGGCGCGTAGCAGCCGGTGGTTTCGGGGTAGCGCACGTAGTCGAGGTGGATGCCGGCCACGCCGCGGCGGGCGAGGGTACGCAGGCTGTCGATCAGCAGGACGCGGTTTTCGGGCAGGGAGGGGCAGAGCCAGGGCAGTGTGTTGCCGGCGGCGTCGCGCATCAGGCGGTCTTCGCGGGTGAGGCGCGTAATCAGGGCGGGGGCGGCACCTTCGAGCGTCCAGCAGGTGACCCAGGCGTGAAGGGCGGTCTTGTGGCGGTCTGCGGCGGTGAGGGCTTCCGCCAGCGTATCGACAGAGGCGCGGCGACCGGACTGCGTATAGAGCGGGGTGGCGGCGCTTTGCCAGTGGACGAAAAGGGTGTTGACGCGGTGCGCGGCGAGTTGGTCGAGTAGGCCTCGCCAGCCGCGCGGATGGCGGGCGGTCGGCAGCGGATTCCAAGCGGCGCGCATTTCGTTGGCGACGGTGGCGGCAGGGAGCGGAGCCGGGGCGGCCGGTGGCGGCAGGGGCGCCAGGCCGAGGTTGGGACAGAGGCTGCGGGCAAGGGTGTTCATCAGGGCGGCGGCGGAGGGGTAGGCCAGCGGCGGGACATGGGCGAACCAGACGCCGCGCGGGGTGAGCGCGCAGGCCGGAATGTCGGTATTGCGGCCGGTATCGTCGGCCCAGGTGGCCACGACGCGGGCGTCGGTGCCGGGACGGACGGAGGGAGGGATGATGCTGGTGGTGACGTGGGGGACGCGCGCCGGGGCACCGGGCAGGCGCGAGGGATCGCAGATCAGGGCGGACCAGGGCTGCGCGGGTTCGGAGCCTTGCCAGGTGCCGGGGCGCAGGCCGAGGCTGGCGGCGAGTTGGGGCGAGGCGTTGTAGAAGACGATAATGCGGCCGTTGCGGTCGACAAAGCGGGTGAGGCGGCTGAGTTGGCGTGAGGGGAGGGTGGGGGAGTAGGGCAGGAGCAGGAGCGTGTAGGGGTCGAGTGCGTCGAGCGAGTCGTCGATGACGGTGCAGGGGATGTCGGCTTTGGCGAGCAGGCGGACACAGCGGTCGGTGAGGGCGTCGGCGAGGGCGGTTTCGCCCGGTGCGGTGGTGTCGCTGGCGCGGACGATGGCGACGGCATCGGTGCGGGCGGAGGCGGCGTTGAGGGTGATGAGGGTGGTGCCGGCGCTCTGTTTCCAGGCGGAGATGCGCAGGGTGTGGGATTTTTTCCAGGGGCCGGGGCGGCCTTCGGGCTGGAAGATGCCGCGCGGCAGGTCGAGGCGTCGGCGCTGGCCGGAGGTGAAGGCGGGGGAGGCGTTATACCAGCCCTTGCCGGACTGGAGGTGGATCGAGAGGCCGCGGATCGGCGCGGCATCGGTGCAGGAGAGGGTAAGCTGGAGGGCTGTGGCGGTCTTCGGGATGCGGGCGGGAAGGGGGATGTCCCAGTAGACGCGCTCGTGCGGGCCATCGAAGCGCACGGGCAGGCGCAGGCCGTCAGGGGCGGCTTCGGCAGGGAGCGTGGCTTCGCCGGCGCGGATCTCGGCGGCGGCGGGGAAGGGAGGGAGGATCGGCGTTTCGGCGGCGGTGCAACGGAGGGCGGCGCAGAGCAGGACGGCCGCTGCGCGGCTGATTAGGGGGGCTCGTGCAAAATCCCCCGTGACATGGGCGTCCCGCCCATGAAACACGGGCAAGATGCCCGTGCCACACCTGCAAGCAAGAGGTTTTGCAATATCCTCTAGGGAGAAACCTTCAACTTTCAACGCTCAACTTTCAACGCTCAACGGTTATGGGTGGGGGATGCGGTGTACGCTACTCCCATTTGTAGACGGAGTCGGACTCTTGAGAGGCCGCCATGTTGAGATACTTGTTAGGGGTGAACTGGCGGAAGGCCGAGACGGTTGCTCCTTCGTTGCCATTGCTTGGATAGGCGGGGTAAAAGGGGGAGCCCGCATTCTGGGGGTGCTGGGGAGGGATGCTTCCGATGGACACCTGTTGGAAGGGGTCTGAGAGTTTGACCGGGTGGTTTTTCTGGGTGTCCGGGGGTTTGGCGGACGGGGCGGTATGGCGTGTTTTTGGACCCCGTTTGTGGAAAATGCTTTTGTAGAAAGCCACGATCAGAAAAAAGACGCCCAGCACGGAGGCGATGAGCGTGACATCGGAAATGGGAAGTTTAGCCATACGGATGAGTCCTGGATAAGCGGTTTAGAGGGAGGGTTGGAGTGTGGTGTCTCGTGCGGCAACCAACTCGTTGTGCAAGACATCAAGTCCGGTGTCGTGGGCGGCCTGTCTGACGATGTCCCTGGTCACGTTTGGGGATTGGGCTGCGAAGCCGAGCAACAGGGCGGTGTCGCAGAGGTTATTGATGCTGCGCGGGACGCCCTGCGAATAGGTGTACACGGCGTCAAGGGCATCTTGGCCGAACACCCAGATGTCGCCACCCACGGCACGTATGTGATGATGGACGTACTCGGTGGTCTGGGCAGCGGTGAGGGGTTCGAGGTGCCAGTCGAGCTGAATGCGGCGGCGGAGGGATTCGTGGCGGGCCAGCGCGGGGCGGATGTCATTGGTGCCGGCCAGAATGATGGTGAATAGCGGACACCCCTCTTTTCTCGTGGTTGCCGGGATGCGCAGGTTACAGAGATAGTGGGCGAGGTAGAAGCCGTCGCCAACGGCGAGGTGCTGGGCTTCGTCGATAAGCAGGAGCGAACGGGTGAGCGAGTTGGAGTTGCGCTGGCAGTGGGCTTGGAGCGACATCAGCGCCTCGGGCAGGGTTTGTGCGTGGTCGGGCAGGTCGAGGGATCGCAGGATGTGGCGGGCCATCGGCAGGCTGCCGTTAGGGATGGCGTCGATCCTGGTGACTGGCAGCCGGGTCTTCGCGGCATGCCGGTGCAGGCATTCGAGTGTCATGGTTTTGCCGACGCCGTAGGCACCGGTGAGCAGTCCAGCGATGCGTTCCTGGTCGATCAAGTAGTACAGCCGGGCGATTCCTTCCCTGTGCTGCTCCGTCATGTAGATCAGACGATCATTCACGACGTTCAGGAAGGGCAGGCCGGTCAGGTTCCAGTAGGCGGTATACATAAGGCACCAGAGTTATCGCTTGTTACGGGAGCTGAACCACGGAGGAAAAATGGATGGGTCTTTTTGGGGAACCGGCGGGGATCGCCGCCGCGGCCGCTAGGGATGGCGCTCTCGGTGACGCCGCCGTCGCCGGGGCTGCCGCTGGGTTTTGCCGGATCTGTTGCGGTTGGGGTTCGTCAGACAGGCCTGAGCAGGGGCAGGGCGCAGGATCGGTGGTGATGCCGACACCGGGCAAGATGACGAAGGGGAACGGCGTAGAGAGCTTGCTGCTCTCGCCGAGGTATTTGGTGACACGCAGGATGCGACATCTGTCATGGGTGTGGGCGAGATGGATAACGACCGGACAGAGATCCTCCAACCGGTTCTTCAGGGTGTGAGCGGCATTGGAGGCGGGTTTAGGGAGGAGCAGTAGCGAGGTGGCGTCCAGACGCTCAAGTGCGTGGATGAAGGAATAGACGTGTTCGGCGATGCGCGTTATCGGCTGAATCGCAACCCACGGCAGTACGGGGTCGAACGCGATCCGGCGGATGGACTGCGATTCGACGATCCCGTGAAGCTCCATGAACGATTGGGGCGGCAACATGACGTTGTTACTGGTGCCGCTTTCCGTAATGAACGTGTTGTACTCCAGAATGGTCAATTGTCCGCTGTTGACGGCATCCGCAAAGGGCATGCCGAGGCTTTCGGCGACAATGACCGTGTCCTGCGCCTGATATCGGGAGAGCAGAAGCGCCTTGTCGCCCTCCAGCAGCGCCTGGTTCAGGAAGTGGCAGGCGAGAATGGATTTACCGCTGCGGCGGCTTCCCCAGCAGAGCACCGGCCGTCCGCGGTAAACGCCGCCAAGGCACTCATCGAAGAACGCGAGCCCTAACTTGGTTTTGTCGATGACCATGGTTTGTCTCTTTTTCCGGGACGTTACACGTTACTGTTTCGGGGTTGTTCTGGAAAACATTTTGCAGAATATTCTTAATGAAAACCAGTTCGAACGGCTTGCTCAGGAAGGCGAGCGCGCCGTTGGCTTTTGCGCAGGCATCCAGTTCGGCGGATGGCGCACCGGAGATCAGAACAACGGGAATGTCTTTGGCTTTCCGGCACAACCTTGTCACCCAGGCCTGGGCGTCAGGTGCGTCCGGGAGCCGGATGTCGGCGATGACCAGTTGAAACCCGCCTTCGTCCAGTTTAGCTAATGTGTCGGACGCATTCAGTGTGACTTCAACCTGATGCCCCAACCGCGTGATCAGGTTTGCCAGATAATCACCAATGGTCCGCTCATCGTCAACGATCAACACTTTTCCCATAACCTGCTCCACAACACATCCACTCACGAAAGCGACTGCTCCGCCCAGTGGCCAATGCGTCATAAACCAGAGTAATCTCAGGTTTTTGCGTTTAGTGTTACAAAAAGTGCGGTTGCGGTCAAAGACAAAAGGTCATATACTTTGTGGCAACTCACAAAGCAATGCCATCGGATATGCAGACGTATATGACCCATCAAACGACCCGTGGCGGCGGGATTGTCACCGGCCGGAGATGCCGGTGCGAGTTCTGCCATCTATCGGTCCACGTGATCGAGACGCCGATACCGACCGTATGCCCGTACTGTCGGCGGTCGCTCACCCATGAAACCACCGCCCTGCCGGTGGCGCCGGAGTTTCCGGTGCCGACCGGGCAGGAAGTGAAGAGCCGCTTGGACAAACTCTATTCGCGGCCGCCCAAACTGCTGGTCTTGCTGATTTCGTTTACGGCGATGTTTATGCTGGGCTGGGCGGTGTTTCTGCAATTGCGCAGCGCGGAGAACTATTGGTATCAGCCGATGGTAAGCATCTACTCCCTGCTGGCGGGATTGTTCGTTGTCTCGCGCTTTATCATCGCTGCTTTTTACTTGC
>DUPH01000163.1 GCA_012838435.1 Lentisphaerota bacterium
CCGAGGTGGGTGCCGATACGGCCGGTGTCGTAGTTGGCCGGGAAGTCACCCGCCGGCAAGCCGGGAAGCCCGAGGAACTCCCATGCGGGAGAGGCCGCGCGGCAGGCGAGGAACTCGCCCTTCGTATCGAACCATCCCTGATTGAATCCCTGTACGAGGATACGGCGCGGCGCGATCGCTGCCACGAGAAGATGCTGGTCGAACTTCATCGCCTGCTCGTTGTCGATGTACTTGCCGTAAGCCTTGCAGTACCAATGATGGAACATGCTCATCTCGGTGGAGACGTTCTCACCGAAGTCGCGCTTGGCGAGAGGCACGCCGCCGCCACCGGTCTGGTTGGGAACGCACACGGCGAAGCGTTCATCGCGGACAGCGGCCAGAAGGGCGGTCTTTGCCAAACGAGAACAGCCGGTGGCCACGGACTTCTTCGCATCGATCTCTGGAATACGTTCGGCAAGGTCAAGCCCGCGCGAAAGCGCCCAGGCCCACGCGCCTAATGCCGTCGTATTATCGTCCTTCGCGGGATCGCGTGGCGGCCACAGGGTGAAGACGCCGGTGTAAGCCAATTCGCGAGGGGTGCCGCGCTTGACATCGTGCTCCTCCACGTCAGGCGAGATCTGTCCGTAACATGCGCTCATCACGGCATATCCGCGGGCGAGGATGGTTTCAAGCGGGCACTGCGACGTCTCATCGGTGTTGCGCAATCTGCCGCGTGATTTTTCTAATTCCGATTTTTGCCAGACATGGCCGTCTGCACCACCACTGCGCAACCACATGCCTTCGGCGAGGACGATCTGCGGATCTGTGGCCAGTTCATGGTTCCCGCGGTAGTTGAGGAACAGCACAACGGGCACCTTCTTCGTATTCTCACAAACGGGGACGTTTCCATCCTTCTTTGCCTTCGTCTCCTGTATGTGGTTCGGCAGAAACACGATCCAATCAATCACCGGACCGGATTTGTCGTCACGGAACCACATCTTGTACTGGCGGCGAATGCCGAGGCCCGCGAGGGTCTCGCCCTCCTCGATCAGTTCGGTCTTCACGACCTCCGGCGGCGGAGGCGGCTGTCCGTACATCTCACGGGCGAAGATGTCCAGTATCTCACGGCGGCGGGCAGGCCACTCCGCCGCCGACGCCAACTTGCGTCCGTCCGCGAATGTGAGCGGATCCTCCAGCGTGTACGGGGCCACCTTTGCCTCATCATAGTTCGGCGGACGGGCCATGACCATGCCCGCCAACGCCACTGTACCAGCCACTATCACTCTCTTCATCATCTTCCCCCTTCGGTCTCGTCGCAGAACGTAAATCAGGCTACGCTCCATCCCGGCCTCATGCGTGCATGCGTCCCTTTACCGCAATAACACACAAGGAGTATACTTCACTACGCAGCCATTTTCAAAGCACTAATGAACTAACCAAATCCCTGCTTGAGCCCCGGCCGTTTCCTGCTATACTCTACGATGTACTAAATGGTGTTTAGCCTACTGCGGGTGGACTGTGTGTCTGCCGCCCGGGGGCCACAAAGAGGGAGAGTCATGAAATTGCTGAAGATCAACCGCCGTCATTTCGTTAAGTCCGCCACCGCTGGTGCCTCGCTCGCTGCCCTGCCCGGCATCCTGAAGGCCCAGCAAGCTCCATCGCAGAACGTGGTTGGCGCCAACAGCCGCATCAACGTCGCCTGCGTCGGATACTCTGATCGCTTCAGAGGCGCCTTGCTGCCGTCGTTCATCAAATGCAAGGACGAACTGAATTTCGACATGGTCGCGCTGGCTGACCTCTGGAGCGTGCGCCGCGAAGAGGGCAAGGCCGGCATCGAAGAGAAAATCGGCCACAGCATCGACGTTTACAAGAGTGACGAAGAGCTTTACGAGAAGGCGAAGAACGTTGATGCGGTGATCATCTCCACCGCCGACTTCCAGCACGCCATGCACACCGTGCATGCCGTTAATGCCGGCAAGGACTCCTTCACCGAGAAGCCGATGGCTGAGGACATGGACGCCGCCAACGCCGCGCTCGATGCCGTCAACGCTGCCCGCAAGGCCGGTAACCGCGGCGGGGCCATCGTGCAGGTCGGCTCACAGCGTCGCAGCGGCCAGGCTTACCACATCGCCAACGAGTATATCCGCTCTGGCAAGTTCGGTGACATCACCTACGTGGACCTCTGCTGGAACGTCAACCAGCCCCAGCGCTGGCGTCGCGGCGACCTGCCGTCCAAGCTGAAAGAGGCTGACACGGATTGGAAGAAATGGCTGCTCGACCGCCCGATGGTCGCATTCGACCCGCGCAAGTATCTTGAGTTCCGCCTTTTCTGGCCCTATTCGTCGGGCATCCCGGGGCAGTGGATGTGCCACCAGATCGATACCGTCGCCTGGTTCACCGGCTTCGAGTTCCCGCGCTCGGCCATGGCCGATGGCGGTCTGTATGCCTGGAAGGACGGACGCCAGAGCGCCGACACCTTTACCGCCATCTTCGAGTACGGCCCGGACAATGATCCTGACAAGGGCTTCCAAGTCGTATTCAGCTCGCGCCAGCACAACGCGGCGCGCGGCAACGTCGAGAAGTACCATTCCAAGATCGGCACCATCGACCTGATCAAAGGCACGGTCTCCAACGAGGGGGTCGAGCGGGCCAAGTTCGAGACCACCAAGCTGTCCGAATCCGAAGCAGCCTCGACCGCCGCGAACACCGGCGCGGGCAGCATGGAAGTGGCGCACATGCGCAATTGGATGGAGTGCGTCCGCTCGCGTAAGCAGCCGAACGCCCCGATCGAGGCCGGCTACAGCCACGCAGTGGCTTTGATCATGTCCAATGCCTCGATGCGGACCGGCATGCGGGCGACCTTCGACCGCGCGCGGCGTCAGGTCATCGCCGGCGGCAAGGTGTTTAAGGGATATTGAGCGTGAACGCTCACCGCTGAACGCCGGGCGTTCAGCGGTGAGGTGACGGAGGACTTTGACCATGCGTTTCACACGGAGAAAGTTTATGCAGCACACCCTCTGCGCGGCGGCCGCAGCTTCAACCTGCGCGACCCGCGCAGCCGACAAGCAGGGAAGAATACTGTTCGGTGTCTGCACCAGCTATAGCAGAGCGGAGCAGTTGAAGGCCATCGGCTACGACTTCATTGAAAGCGGCGTCAGCGGCACCTTCAAGCCCACAATGTCGGATGCCGACTATGAAGCCGAACTGGCCAAGCTCAAGCAGTCGGCCTTGCCGTTCCGCTCCTGCAACGGCTTTATTCCCGGCACGTTCCGGCTCACGGGCCCCGAGACTACGCACGACACAGCGCTCGAGTATGCGGTCACGGCCTGTCGTCGCGCCGACCTGCTCGGCGTACCCTACATCGTCTTTGGTAGCGGCACCGCGCGCAAACTTCCGGACGGCTTCGACCCCGTGAAGGGCAAAGAGCAGTTCATTGATTTTTGCCGCAAACTCGGCGACCGCATCCAGAACCTGAAAGTCACGATCGTTTTGGAGCCGCTCAACAAGGGCGAGACCAACCTCCTCAACTCGGTGACCGAAGGCATCGAGTATGTGGACACGATCGCCCGCCCGCGCATCCAGCTTCTGGCCGACTTCTATCATATGATGAAGGAAAACGAAGGCCCCGACGCCATCCGCAAAGCCGGCGCCCGTATCCGTCACTGCCACATTGCCGAGCTTGAGGGCCGTAAAGCCCCCGGCACCAAAGGCGAGGATCTGAGCGGCTACTTCAAGGCGTTGCGCGATATCGGCTACACCGGCGGCGTCTCCTGCGAATGCGGCTGGCCCAAAGAGAATATCGAAGAGGCCTGGAAGAAAGCACTCGCGACCATGCGCCAGCAAGCTGGTCAAGAGGGATGAACGCTCAACGCTCAACCTAAAAAGAGCAGTTGAGCATGCAGATTTTGAGCAAAGCCCCGTAAACATCGGCTTCCGTTGAGATCCGCGCCGCACCTATTTGGTGCAGAACGCAATTTCTGCTTGGAACCACGGAACACACTCAACACACGGAAACAGAGCCATGCCTTTCCGTGTGTTCGGTGTGTTCCGTGGTTAAACAATCGATCCCGATAGCGATCCCGATCCCGATTTGGATCAAACCACGAAACCTTGAAACCAAAGAGGGGTGAAGGCTCAACTCTTTTTAGGATTACTGTCTGCCTCTTGACATTTCGGATAAATGCCCTTATTTTGTGACACAAAAGAAACAAAAAAGGATTTACTTTGTGACAAATGCGCTTTTTTACCGGCCCTTATTAGAGGATTTGCGGTGTTGGCGGGACGATCCGAACCGCAAGCCCCTGATTGTCTGCGGTGCGCGCCAAGTCGGCAAGAGCTGCCTCGTGCGGCTCTTTGCCGGGGAGTATCCGCGCTATGCGGAGCTGAATCTGGAAAAGCCCTCGCATGCCGCCTTGTTCCGGCGCGGGCTGACGCTGTCTGAACTGATCCAGGCGATTATGCTGGAGTGCCGGGTGCCGGCAGGCTCCTCGCCGCTGCTCGTGTTCCTGGACGAGATTCAGGAGGTACCCGAGGCGGTGGCGATGTTGCGCTTTTTCCAGGAGGAACGTCCGGACCTGCATGTCATTGCCGCCGGGTCGCTACTTGAGACGGCACTCGAGGCCGCGGCGATCTCCTTTCCGGTGGGGCGTGTGCAGTATTTGTACGTCAGGCCCCTGGCCTTTGCCGAGTTTCTGGCGGTCATGGGAGAGGATGCCGCCAGGGAGGCGTTGTTCACCGTGCCGGTCCCCGCGTTTGCCCACGCCCACCTGCTGAACCTGTTCCACTCCTATGCGCTCGTCGGCGGCATGCCCGAGGCCGTCCTGTGTTACCGCGATGGCGGGCGCGACCTGCAGGCAGTTAACCGGGTCTATGCCGATCTCCTCTCGGCCTTCCGCGACGACATTCCAAAGTACGGCCGCACGGCGACGCAACGGCGACTGCTGCTGCACGCCCTGGAAAGCGCGCCCCTTGTGGCGGGATCACGGGTGACGTTTCAAGGATTCGGCGGCTCGGACTACCGCTCCCGTGAAATGGGGGAGGCCTTGCGTACCCTTGAGCGTGCCCGTCTGCTGGAACTCGTCTATCCGACAGTCCAGGGGGTGCCGCCGCTGATGCCGGACCGCCGGAAGGCGCCCCGGTTGCAGTTCCTCGACGTTGGCCTTGTTTGCCACATGGCTGGATTGCAGCGGCACCTGATCGGCATCCGCGACCTGTCGGATGTATACAGGGGACGCCTGATCGAGCAGGTCGTCGGCCAGGAACTCAAGGCCATCGATGCCCGTGCCGATCTGCCGCTGATCTTCTGGGTGCGTGATAAGGCGCAATCCCAGGCCGAGGTGGATTTCCTGTTGCAAACAACCGCAGGAGTGGTGCCGGTCGAGGCCAAGTCCGGCACAGCCGGCAAGCTCCGGTCGCTGCATGAGTATCTTTCGCGCTATCCCGCGCCGCTGGCGGTACGTGTCTATGGCGGGATGTATGAGGAACACCCGGTTCAGGTTGGCGAGAAGACCTGCCGTCTGGTCAATGTGCCGTATTATGCAACAGGGTTGCTGCCCCGCTATATTGCCTAAGCCGAGACCACCCTAGATCATGGTGCATGACCTTCGCACACCCCTTGCCACCAACCGATTGCGCGCGTCGTCCCAATTTTTGTTTACGAAAAGAAACGATATTGTTATCTTTCGTATATGAAATTTGAGGAACTGGTGGAGCCCCTTCATACCGCGCAAAAAAATCCTTTCCATCTCGCGGATGCGTATGCGCAGCTATTGGGCGTTCAGCCGGCTTCCGTTCTCGAGCCCGGCGTCCCCTACCACACCGGCTTCCATTGGACCGAGCGCCACCTGCAGTGCCTCTGGTACGACGAGCGTTATCGTCCCCGCAGTTTTCCGTTACCTGGCGGCGAAACCGCGCAGGTTCTCAGTCCGGGCGAGTGGAATCTGGAGGCCGGGCCGGACTTTCTCAATGCCACGCTCTTGATCCAGCCGGGCGACCGCCGGTTGTGTGGCGACATCGAAGTGCATGTGCGTCCGACCGATTGGGATACGCACGGCCATCAGACCGATCCCGCCTACGACCGCGTTGTGGCGCATGTCACGTGGTTTGCGGGGCCGCCGCCCCGCTCGCTGCCCGCGCATGTTTTGCCGCTCGCGCTCGCGGAACCGATCGCAGCCATGCCGGGACTCTCGCTGGATGACATCGACCTGAAAGCCTACCCGCACGCCGCGCTGCCGGCCACGCCGCGACCCTGCGAAGCGCGGCTCAAGAACGACCCCGACCGCGCACGCGCCCTGCTCGCCGCCGCCGGTCATTACCGGCTCCAACTCAAGGCGGCGCGCCTCCGCGCCCGGCTGGCGCAGACCGGCGACCGCCATCAGCTCTTCTACGAAGAGGTCATGGCCGCCTTGGGCTATAAACACAACCAAATGCCCTTCCGCCACCTTGCACGTTTATTGCCAGTCGCATCACTGGGCGTATCACGCGAAAACGCCTATGCCCGTCTGCTCGGCGCGGCGCGGCTGTTGCCGCAGCCCGAAGACGCGACCGACCCCGAAAGCCAGCGCTTCATTCGCATGTTGTGGGATCTCTGGTGGCGTGAGTCGTCCGCCGAATTACCGGATGACGTGACATGGCGCCTGCACAACCTGCGCCCGCAGAACGCGCCGGTGCGCCGGCTCGCGGCGGCCGCCAGCCTCTTCAGCGGCATGTTCACCATACGCCACGAACTCGACCGCCTGACCGTCACCGATGGCGCGACGTGGCACGCCAAAGCGCTCGAGTGTCTGACCGCGCGTTGCGCCTGGCCCTTCTGGAACGTCCGCCTGACCCTCACGTCAGCCCCGGAAAAGAAGGAGACCGCCCTGCTGGGCACTGCACGCGCGGCGGCCATTGTCACGAACGTGCTGCTGCCTTTCGCGGCCGCCGAAGGCACACTGCCGGACGGCGCGACCACCCGGCTGCCGCCAGAAGATATCTCCGCCCCGATGCGCCTGACCGCCCTGTATCTGTTCGGGCGCGACCACAATCCCGCCGCCCTGTATGCCGACAACGGACTGCTCCAGCAGGGCCTGCTGCAAGTCTATCTCGACTTCTGCCTCAACGCCAAGCCCGGCTGCGACGCCTGCGCCCTGTGCGACGCGCTTTAGATTTAGGATTAGATAATTTGAAAAGTTACCGGAAAAGTAGGATGGCGTATTGACAAAAGACGTCCAGACGTCTATCGTACTCCTATGTCCAATCCGCAAAAAAGATTACAACCAGGTCGTGTCAGAGACGCCATCATAAACACCGTCAAACAAGCCCAACGCCCGCTTTCCGTTAAAGAGATCGTCGAATCCGTCAGGCAAACTCTCGGAGACGTGCCGACCTCTTCAATCCGTTCTTATCTCAGACTGAACACGCCCGATGTCTTTGTAAGAGAATCACGAGGATATTACTCATGCTCCTTCGTCCAGCCTGAACTTATCGACTCCTTTGAGTCAGTACCCTCAAAAGTTGATCTGCTTACATCTAAAAAAGTTGGGGGCAACGCAATCTTGTATCACGCCGACTGTTTCGACTGGTTGGCCCGACAATCGCCAAACAGCATCCATGCTATTGTCACTGATCCGCCTTACGGCCTGTTTGAATACTCTGAAAAACAGATAACCAAACTTCGCAGTGGCAGAGGGGGTGTGTGGCGGATTCCACCGTCGTTCGACGGACACATGCGATCTCCGCTTCCTCGCTTCACAGTCCTTTCCGCAGACCAGCTCCAAGACCTACGCACCTTTTTCACCGAATGGGGGCGTACACTGCTACCGAGACTCGTTCCAGGGGCAAATGTTATTGTCGCATCCAATCCCCTGTTGTCTTACATTGTCTCAGATGCTTTGGCCAGCGCGGGGCTTGAGCGTCGTGGCGAGATAGTCAGATTAACAATGACCATGCGAGGGGGAGACCGTCCGAAGGCTGCTCACGAGGAGTTCTCCTGTGTCAGCGTCATGCCGCGTTCCATGTGGGAACCTTGGCTTGTCTATCGCAAACCTGTCGAAGGGCGTGTTCAAGACAACCTACGTAAATGGGGCACTGGGGGTTTCCGTCGCCCTGAAAAAGACAAACCGTTCGGTGATGTGATCGCCTCCGCGCCAACACGGAAAGCAGAACGTGAAATCGCCCCCCACCCGAGTCTCAAACCTCAAGCCTTCTTGCGACAGCTCGTCCGAGCAGCACTGCCCCTCGGCAAAGGAGTCGTCGTTGACACCTTTGCCGGCTCAGGCTCCACTCTCGCCGCCGCTGAAGCGGTCGGTTATGAAAGTATTGGGATTGAGAAGGACGAGACCTACTTCAACTTAGCCTGCAAAGCCATCCGACGTCTTGCGGCGTACGAGCCGAGTGACGGCACCTTTTCGTCATCGTCACGCCCCCAGACGGTAAATCCAGTTTCTACGGAGCTTCGTGATGCCGTCACGATGTAAGGTTGCCGTGCGCGTTCCAAGTTCACCGCGCGCGTTCTTACGAAAGTCCTCCACCGTCACCAGACCCAAGTAGATTTCGGTAAAAGTCATTGGGCGACGATTCTTGGCGGGCTCTGTTTCGTTGTCAACGTTATAGACAAATACGCACATCCACTGGTTACGGGCACCATGCGTATCAACAGCGCCACCAGATTTTCGCGTCGTTTTGATCTCGATCCCCTGTTCGCCAGCCTTAACCTCATTCTTCGGATACACACCTCGAACAATCAAATCAGGGTGACCGTTGAAGTAGGCGTTTTCGCAAAGTGTTCGAGAGTGCTTTGCCAGACTCGCAGTCAGCATGTCTGAGAGAACGCCCGACATTATTGCAGGACGCAACATATCATCCAATCGGCGAAGCCCCTTTGCCAACAAGGCCGAGTTAACATCAAAAAAGAAATCGTAGACATCCTGTACAGCCATACGGAAGTCATCGAGCCGTAACTCGAACGGCAACTGCGCTTGCGCATTGAACTCCCCTTGATCAAGCGTGTTTTTTACGATCATCTTATGACGTGCCTTTTCCTACATCTTCACGATTTTGACCGTCACCGCGTGGCCATTGAGATCGCAGGCGTCGCCGGTGACCGCGCCGAACTCCAGGTGCTTGCACAGCGTCTCGGTCTGGACATAATCGGTGAAGGCGTCGATGGCGGCGCGCACCTCGTCATCGCACGCGACGGTCACGGCGATGCGCTGCGTCACCTCGAAGCCCGCCTCCTTGCGCAGGTTCTGTACGCGGCTCACGAACTCGCGCGCCAAGCCTTCCTGCACGAGCGCAGGCGTCAGCGCCGTCTCAATGCCAACGAGAACATCGCCTTCGGAGGCCACCACCATGCCCGCCTTGGGCGTGCGCTGCACCACCACGTCGTCAGCGCCCAACTCGACAGAGAGCCCCGCCGCCTCGATGGTCACCGGACGGTCGGCGGCCAACTCCGCCGCCTGTTCCGAAGAGAGACGCGCGATCGCCGCCGCCACCGCCTTCATGTTGGCACCGAACTTCGGACCCAGCTTGCGGAAATCGGCTTTGACCGACACATCGGCCATGGCGGTTTCATCGTTGCCGAACGCAACCGTCTTGATGTTGAGTTCGTCCGTGATCAAATCTTCGAAGCCTTCCAGCATCGCGCGGATTTCGGGATTGGCCGAGACGACATGCAACGCCGCCAGCGGCTGTCGCACTTTGAGGTCGTTCTCCGTACGGAGCTGCCGACCGAGCCGCACCACGGTCTGCACCAATGCCATGCTACGCTCAAGCGCCGCGTCGCGCGCCGCCGTGTTGGCCGTCGGGAAGTCGCACAGATGAACCGATTCCGGCATCGACGCCCCCTTGAGATTGCGATAAATGTTTTCGCTGATAAAAGGTGTGAAGGGCGCGGCAACCTTGCAGAGCTGCACCAGCGCATACCGCAGCGTGCGGTAGGCGTGCATCTTGTCGTCATCGTTCTGCGATTTCCAGAAACGCCGACGGCTGCGCCGGATGTACCAGTTGGTGAGGTCCTCGACAAAATTCACGAACGGACGCACCGAACGCTGAAGGTCATAGTTGTCCATCGCCTCGGTCACATCCTGAATCAGCGTCTCCAGCGAACTGATGATCCAGCGGTCAAGCACATTCGGGCTCGACGGCGTCACCAGCTCCTCATCATAAAACCCATCGACATTGGCGTAGGTCACAAAGAAGCTGTAGGCATTCCACCAGGGAATCAACAAATCGCGGAGCGTCTGCTTCACGCCGCTTTCAGAGAAACGCAGATTTTCCGCGCGCACGACCGGCGAGTGGATCATGTAGAGGCGCAACGCATCCGCACCGTAGGCGTCCAGAATGTGCGTGGGATCCGGATAGTTTTTCAGGCGCTTGGACATTTTCTTGCCGTCCTCGGCCAGCACCAACCCGTTCACCACCACGTTCTTAAACGGCGCGCGATCAAAGAGACAGGTGCCGAGCACCATCAGCGTGTAGAACCACCCCCGCGTCTGATCCAAGCCTTCCGCGATAAAGTCCGCCGGGAAGAATGTGGAGATGTCCTGCCCGCCCTTCCTTCTCTTCTCCCCAACTCCTAACTCCTCACTCCTAACTCCTAAATCCCCGAAGGGGTAATGCTGTTGCGCGTACGGCATGGAGCCCGACTCGAACCAGCAGTCCAACACCTCGGGGGTACGGCGATAGGTTTTGCCGTCGCGGCGAATCACCACCTCGTCGACAAAGTGCTTGTGCAGATCGGTCACGCGCTGCCCGGACAATTCCTCCAGTTCCGCCACCGAACCGACGCAGATCATGTCCGACGGATCCTGTTCGTTGATCCAGACCGGAATGCACGATCCCCAGAAGCGGTTGCGGCTGATGTTCCAATCGCGCGCCTCGCTCAGCCAATTGCCGAACCGCTTGTCGCCGACATAATCCGGCATCCAATGTACCGTGTCGTTGTTGCGCGTGAGCCGCTCGCGCAGATCCTCGACGCGGACGTACCACGCCTCGATAGCGCGGTAGATCAGCGGCGTGTCGGTGCGGTCGCAGAACGGGTAGCTGTGGACGATCGTTGTCTGATGCACCAGCTTCCCTTCCTGCTTCAGACGCTTGATCAAATCTTTGTCGCAATCTTTGCAGAAGCGGCCTTGGTATTCAGGCAGTTTGTCCGTGAATTGGCAGACCGAATCGAGCGGGTCAGCCATGACCGTGATTCCCGCCTCCTTGCAGACGCGGAAGTCGTCTTCGCCGTACGCTGGTGCGATGTGCACCAGACCCGTGCCATCTTCGGTACTGACGAAGTCATCATTCAAGACGCGGAACGCGCCCTCATCCGCGTACTCTGCAAAGTACGGGAAGAGCGGCTCATAGGTCCATCCTTTCAGGTCACGCCCCTTCAGCCGCGCCAGAATCTGATACTCCTCCGGATGCTTGTAGTAGACATCGAGGCGCGCCTCGGCCATCACGAAACACGTGTCGGCGGCGGTATCGCGCACCACCACGTAGTCGATCTCCGGCCCGGCGCAGATTGCGAGGTTTCCGGGCAGCGTCCACGGCGTGGTGGTCCAGATCAACAGGTTCGTTTTACCCCAGGCCGGATCGGCACCGGACAACACCTTGACGCGCACCGTGATCGAGGGATCCTGCACGTCCTTATAGTTGTTGCCGGCCTCGAAATTGCTGAGCGGGGTGCTGAGCTTCCAACTGTACGGCATGATGCGGTAGGACTTGTAGACGCGCCCCTGCTCCCACAGTTGTTTGAAGACCCACCAGATGCTCTCCATGAACGTCGGATCCATGGTCTTGTAGTCATTGTCGAAATCCACCCAGCGCCCCATGCGTGTGACGGTCTTACGCCACTCATTGACATAGGTGAGCACCATCGAGCGGCACTGCTCGTTAAACGCGGCCACGCCGAGCTGACGGATTTCATGCGCGCCGCTGACCCCCAGTGCCTCCTGTGCCAGCGCTTCGATC
Organism: Lentisphaerota bacterium; assembly: GCA_012838435.1. GTDB lineage: Bacteria > Verrucomicrobiota > Kiritimatiellia > RFP12 > UBA1067 > DUPH01. The sequence goes on from DUPH01000163.1 coordinate 11,920, forward strand.
GGCAGTCCGTGGCAATCCCAGCCGAAGCGGCGCTCCACGTAATATCCGCGCATGGTCTGGTAGCGCGGCACGATATCCTTGATCGTCCCCGCCAGCAGGTGACCGTAGTGCGGCAGGCCCGTCGCAAAGGGCGGTCCGTCATAAAACACATACGCGTCCTTATCGCGGTTGCGGCCGAGACTCTTCTTAAAGGTGTCGTTCGCCTCCCAATACGACAGCGTCTCGCGCTCCATCGCAGGAAAATCAGACTTGTTGGAAACCGGTTGAAACATGATGCGCCTTTCCTCGTAAATGTCCGCGATTATAGCAGATCATCCTTGTGGCGTGAACGGCCAATCCCGGCGGAGAAGTAATGGGTAATAGGTAAGAGGTAATCAAAATCGCTATCGCTATCGCCGCAAGTCGCAGGTCGCGGGTCAAGCGCTCTTGTTGCGGCCACGCAGTGGCCCGCAACCGTGAGAGTAAAAGCGTTGTTCGGATTTGTTTAACCACAGAGGCGCAGAGACGCAGAGTTTTTTGGGAGATGGCGCTCTCGGTTTCTTGGAACCGCCAAGATGCCAAGAACGCCAAGGTTTTTTTAGGGGCCTTACCACGAAGTCACGAAGAAGGAAAAAAACATTAAAAAACTCTCTGTGCCTCCGTGCCTCTGTGGTTCCCTTGATCCTTGCCGAGCACTGCCCCCTAAAAAAACTTCGTGTCTTTCGTGCCTTCGTGGTGAAAAACTCACTTCGGCGTTCAGCGGCACTCACCGATAAATGTCACTTCGGTGACCCATGGCGATAACCGTGACCACAAGCCGTGCATCGTGAATCTCATAGATCACACGGTAGGCTCCAACACGGATTCGCCATGCAGGGCGTCCAGAAAGTTTGATGCATCCGGCAGGACGTGGATTCGCGGCTAGAGCTCGAATCGCAGCAACGATACCGGGCTGGGCACTACGATCAATTCCTGCAAGTTGCTTTTGGGCAACGCGCAGAATATCGATCTCATAGATCACGCCTGACAATCCTGTTCGATCTCTCGAACGGCCAGTTCGAAGGGGATCTTGTCGGCAGCATGGCGCTGGGCTTCGTCGTATGCGCGGATATCGTCCAGCTCCTCCAGCTCACTAACGATGTGTTCCCATTCGTCCGCCGTCACCAGAACCGCCTTGCGCTTCTGGTGTTTGTCGACAACGTATTTTGGACTTAAAGTTATCACGGTATCACCACGAAGTCATTATGGCCGATTCACTCGCCTAAATCAACCCCTCTTTGTACAATTTCTCCAAACCACGAACCACACCAAATACACGAAAACAGCGCCGTGCCTTTTCGTATCATTCGCGTGATTCGCGCAATTCGCGGTTGAAAAGCCGAGCCGTGCCTTTTCGCGTATTTCGTGTTTTTCGTGGTTAAAATTTACTTCGACGTTCTGAGTTCAGCGTTCAGCGTTCCCAAAAAATCACGAAAAAATGTCTTGCGCGGTTTCCCGTAGTTTTCCGATTTTTTCGGTTGACTTTTATCCCCCCCGCACAATGTGTGCCAACCATGGGGTCGGCATTTCCCCAGTCAAGCCCATAAGCGTGTAACGATCTGAAATCACTGGAAAAAGTAAACGAGAGAGGATGATGTCCGATGAACGAAACACTTGGAACAAAGACTAACGAGAAAACGATCTTTGCTATAAGAGGCGTGAAAGACACGGGAAAGACGCAGACCATTAGGAAGATTCACAGGTTGCTTGAGAAAGCTTATCCCACGGCAAAGGTTACATGGGTCTATCCAAAAGAGGATCCCTTAAATTCCCCTCAAGACATTTGTCTGTTCATGGAAATAGACGGGGTGTGGATCGGAATAGAAAGTCAGGGTGATCCTAGCTGTCGTTTACCGGAAAGTTTAGAAATGTTTGCAAAACACCAACCGCCCTGCGCTGTGATCCTGTGCGCCACGCGAACACGCGGGGGGACAGTTTGGGCGGTTGACGGGCTTGAACACGCCTACGGATATAAAGCTGTCTGGATAGAAAAGGAAGATTACCAGAAAGACAGCAAGGACAACGATCAAGAGAACGCCGAATGCGCTAATCACATCTTCACGCAAATCGTACACCTGCTACCCCAAAAGCCGGCGCATTAACTCCTAACTCGTGGGTGGGTTCAGCCTTGTGAAAACCCACAACCTAGGTACAAATCCATGACCACAAAAACACGTATCATTCCCGCACTGCTCCTTTCCGCCATGCTACTGCCTCTCTCGGTGTCCGCCTACACCTACACCGTCAGCAACGGCAAGGCCACCATCACAAAATACAATGGCTCCGGAGGTGACGTCTCCATCCCTTCCTCCCTCAACGGCTATTCTGTCACCTCTATCGGCTACAAAGCCTTCTCTAGTTGCTCCTCCCTGACATCCGTCAACATCCCAGACAGCGTCACTTACATCGGGTCTTACGCCTTCTCCGCCTGCACATCCCTCACCAATGCCACCATCGGCAACAGCGTCACCTACATCGGTGAATACGCCTTCGACTACTGTCCCGCACTCACCTCCGTCATCATACCAGACAGCGTCACCTACATCGGTCGTCGCGCTTTCCAGCAATGCTCCTCTCTGACATCCGTCAACATCCCAGACAGCGTCACCCACATCGATGTAGGCACCCTCCAGCAATGCTCCTCCCTGACATCCATTACCATCCCAGACAGCGTTACCAGTATCAGCGCGGGTGCCTTTTCCGGTTGCACTCTTCTCTCCTCCGTTCTTTTCACCGGCAACGCCCCGACCATCTATAAGGACGCTTTTGAGGCCACTCCTGCCACCCTCTATTACTTCCCAGGTACATCTGGATGGGGCACCAGCGTCGCCGGTCGTCCTGCCAAACCCCTGCTCTCATATGACGAAAAGAACGGCGGTGCCACGATTACCAGCATAGACACTTCCTTCACCGGCAACTATGTGCCTCTCCCCCCAAAACTCGCCGGTCTCCCCGTTACCGCCATCGGCTCCTCCGCCTTCCGCTCCTGCATCGACCTCACCTCCATCACCCTCCCCGACAGCGTCACCACCATCGGACCTTATGCCTTCCACGGTTGTACGTCCCTCACCTCCGCCAACATTCCGGACGGTGTCACCAGCATCGGCACCTACGCCTTTTACAATTGCCATTCGCTTCAAGAGGTCACCCTTCCTGACAGCGTCACAACCATCGGCGACTATGCCTTCGCCTTCTGCTCATCCCTTTGGGACGTGATCATCCCCGATAACGTCAAACGCATCGGACGCGGGACGTTCTCCGGCTGTTACAGCCTCGAATCCGTCACCCTCCCGACCGGCATCACAGCCATCGGCGATGACGCCTTCTCCTACTGCGCCTCTCTCACCGCTATCGCCCTCCCCGACACGCTCACAACCATCGGCGACTATGCCTTCACCGGTTGTGATTCGCTCTCCTCCGTCACCATTCCTGCAGGCGTCACGTCAGTCGGTGACGACGCCTTCTCCTTCTGCGACTCCCTCACCTCCGTCCTCTTCACCGGTGACGCCCCGGACATCGGCACCTACGCCTTCGACAACACCCCCGCTACGCTCTACCATCTTCCCGGCACAACCGGCTGGTCATGCCCCCCCGCCGGTTATCCCGTTGTCTGCTGGAATCCGGCCTTCAGCCCTGCGTCACCGCCGCGCTTCGATTCCGGTGCGTTTTCTTTCACGCTCACCGGCAACGCCGACCTCCCCGTCCGCATCGAGGCGTGCGACAGCCTTGCCGCCCCGGTCTGGGCACCCGTCAGCGACACCACCATCCCCGCCTCCGGCACCCTCGACTTCACCGACCCCGACGCCGCCTCCCGTCCCTCGCGCTTCTATCGTGTGCGCTTCCCGCAATAACCTGAGCGTTTTTTTTCACACGGAGGCACGAAGGGCACAAAGGATTTGTGATTTGTGATCTAGGAGCCGCAAGTCGCAAGTCGCGGGTCAACCTCTCTTGTTGCGGCCACGCAGTGGCCCGCAACCGTGAGAGTAAAAGCGCTGCTCGGGTTTTGAAACCGCCAAGACGCCATGAACGCCAAGGGCACCCCTAGTTTTCATGAAGTTTCATGTGTTTCATGGTTTCATTTTCATACTTCGGCGTTGGACGTTCTACGTTCAGAGTTCAGCGTTCATTCCGTCTTATTTTTCCGGCACGAACAGGTTCAGCAGCACGCCGGGGCGGATGCCGAAGAAGGAGGCGCGCTTGCCGCGGCCGAAGCGTTCGTCGGCCACGTCGCCTTGATCGGCGGCAGCGACGACGATGGTCGGTTGCAACTCTGCCGGGATGTCTTCCACGCGATTCCAGTACCCCACGTTGCGGTACTTACGCAGATACCACGGCAGCGGCCAAGTGTCGGGTGTGGGCACGGCCAGCGCGATCAGGGTATCGGTGCCCTCGGCCTGCTTCGCAGCGCGTTCAATCTCGGCCACCAGATTCATCGCGTCGGTGCCGGTGTGGGCATAGACATACGGGTTGCGCGGATCGGCCGGCATCTTGAAACACGCGCGATGCGCCTGCATCACATGATGCCGCACCAGCACGGCGACGCCGAACAGGATGGCCAACTTTCCGCATAGATGCACTGCCGCGGGCAGCGGCCCCGTACGCTGGCCATCGGTCCGCGAAAAGGCCTTCCAGCACACTCCGATACCCACCCCGGCGAGCAGGATGAAGCCGTGCAGGAACGAGAGCGCGCACCATGGCGTCTTGTACGGGATCGCGCTGTAGAGCGCCGTCAGGGCCAGCGTGTAGACCGCCAAAAAACGCACCCAGCGCTGACGGCCCCGGGTCTCTTTGCTCGCCGCACTGTGCCGCCGAAACGGCAGGATGGACAATAGGATCGCCAGCGCCGCCGGCAACAACAGGCCGGCCTCGCTCCAGACAGGCCCACGTCCATATTTGAACCAGAAGATGATCTTCAGGTAAAAATTCCAGGGGTGCTGATGCTCCGGCACCGCTGTGGCCCGCGTGTGATAGGTCTGGTAGGTCGAGAAGAGCGCATCGTAGACACCACGCGGATAGGTGAAGAACGAGGAGTATAAGAGCACGGCCACAAACGCCGCCACACCGACCGCCACCAGCGCATCACGCGTACGCCACGCGCGCCACAGCCCGCCGAAGCCGCAGGCCGCGACCATCGCCACCGCCGCAGCGGCGAATGAGAGCACCACCGTCTCTTTGGTCGCAGCGGCCAGACCCGCGAACGCGCCGAAGGCCGCAGCCCAGACTAGAGTTTCTGGTTTCTGGTTTCGGGTTTCGGGTTTCGGGTTTCGGGTTTCGGGTTTCGGGTTTCGGGTTTCGGGTTTCGGGACAGAGAGTGCCGAGGCATAACGCACGGCGCACAACAGCATGCCGGTCAGGAAGGTGATCAGCATCGACTCCTGAATGAAAAAGCGGTTGTAGTAGACCATCGCCGGGGACACGACGGTGAGAAGCGCAGCGCTGTAAAGTCCGACCCGGTTGACGAACAGGCCGTGCCCGTTCGCGCATGAGCCCAGTCCCAACATCAGCAACAGCGTCAGCAGGCTGAACGTCACCGGCACCAGGCGGAAGTTCCACTCGGTCGTCTCGGCGAAGGTGTCCGCCGAAGCCCGGCAGAAGGGCCAGGCCGCGAAGTAGAGCGTCGGCCCGTGGTGGTCGGCGGGATCGTAGTGGTAATACCCCTGATCCAGCAGCAGCCCGGTCCGCACCGCCTGATTGGCCTCGTCGCCGTGCATCGGCCGCTGGTCGAGGCGCGGTACACGCAACACCAACGCGCCGATGATGATCGCGGCAACCGCCGCCCAACCTAACACGCGTGACAAGGCATATGTCATCTCATTATCTCCTCGGCCCCACTCCCGGCAGGCCGACCGGCCCTTGCTGCATCATCTGTCGCAGAATCGGCTCCGCCACCTGACGCAACATAGGGTTTTCTTGAATCCGTTGCAACGCTTGGGATTTGCCCAATTCGATCGCCTTGCGCAATGCGTGCTGCATCTGCTGTTGCTGTTGGCGCATCGCGCAGAGCGTCGCCATATCGAGCCATGCGCTCCAGTCATCCGGGCGGAGCAGCAGATAGCGCGAAAGCGGCACGATCATCTTGTCCGGCTGGCCGGCCTCGCCGTACACCCGCACAATCTCCATAAGCTGCTCAGCGGAGGCGGTGGACGGCAGGCGCGCCATCACATTGTCCATCACCTTGGCCGCGTCCGCATGTTTCTTGACGCTATTCAGCAGCGTACCGATTTCGAACAGCCGTTCGACCGGAAGATTGGGTAGCCCCGCCAATTGGTTCAGGTAGGTGGCCGCCGATTCATTCTGCCCCAACTCGCGGTAAGCCATAGCCAACTCAAAGGCGTCATCTGGCGAGAGCGACTTGTCGGCCTGTGCTTTGGCGGTCAGTTCGCGCACTTTGGCTTCGGTCTCGCGCACGCGGCGGATAAACGCCACAAAGTCGAAGCCGCGCCCGTTGTTGGGGTCGCGCCGATTGTACTCATCGAGAATGTCGATCGCCTCGGCGTAACGCGCCTGACGCAGCAGCACCTCTTGGATCAGACGGAAGTTCGCCTCCGGGCTGACCGGATAGAGCGTTCGCGCCTCTTGGAAGGCCCGCTCGCTCTCGCCCAGCATACCGCGCGCTGCGTAGAGGCCGGCGATCGCACTGCGCAGTTTGGAGAACGACTTCTGAGCGGGCAGGTCACGCCGGAATTTCGGCGAGCGCAACAGGTGACGCGTATACCAATCCCAGAACATCATGTCGTCCTGCATGGTCGTGCGGTCGATCGGCGTCTTCTCGGAGTTGATCTTCATGATCAGCCCGTGCGGCGTGAGATACGGGAACATCCAGTTGATGACGTAGCTCTCTTCGATATAGAAAGCGTGACGCGCCTTGTTCTTCTGGAAGATCATGTCGCACAGGATGCCGTTGATCTCCATCACGCCCAGCGCGCCGCTGACTTGCACGCGTCCGTTCTCAATCGTCAGATCGGCGTTCTTGGGACGCTTGCCCGCCTGCACCTCGTCGACATAAATCTGGAAGGCGCGCGCGCTGTCGTCCGGCGTCGGTATCCAGATGGGGTTGCCGTACAGATCGCGCATGGTGTTCATGTAGGTGTTGTCGGCCAGCGCGTTCTGCGTGATCAGAAAGACATCGGGCCGCACCTGCGCAGAGTAGATCATGTAGGTGGGCACGAAGCGTCCGGGATCGGTGCCGCCGAAAAAGATAGCGTTGGGCTCCATCTCGGGCGGGAAGAGCGGGTTGGGCAACGGCTCTTCGTCGGCATCCAACTCCTCCATGATCGCATCCGCGCCGCGCAACTGGTAGTTGCCGAACTGCCAACCGAAATCGTGGCCGTTCTGCTCCGCGCCGCTCATCGAGAAGACCAGATACTCGTTGTTGTAGTTTTCGTAGATCGGGATGGTTGCAATCAGCAACCCCGCACACAGCATCCCGATGCGCAATGGCTTCAGCATCGACTCGGGCAGCGTGCCGCGCTTGACCAGAGCCTTCAGCAGACGGTTGCCGATCGCCAGACCAAAAACAAGACCGTAACCGATCCAGATCGCGAAAAGCGCGTGCGAACTGATGAACTTGACCTTCTGGATAAACATGTCCTGCAGGTCACCCTTGATGTTGGCGAGCACCACGAGCAGCACGCTCATGACCAAGAAGCCGGCCGCCGTGGAGATGAGCCATTGCTGCGTGACCATATCCATGTCCGAGCGGAAATCAATCGTTTTCTCGGCCCACCTGCGGAATAAGAACCAGCCTGCGGTAATCGCCGCCAGGATAACCAGCGACAAGGCCAGTGCGCCGACCTTGGCACCGGTCCCCGGATCCGCACCCGGCTCGGACATCATGCTGAGGATGCCCTTGGCCACGAACAGCCAGACAATCGCCGCCACGCCAGCCAGCGTGATGCCGGCTGTCAATCCCTCCGAAAGATTGTGCGACTGCCAAGTACGGCGCGCAAACTCCTCGACCTGATTGAACGTGATCGTGACCGCCCCGACCAACAACAGCAACAGAATACCCGCAATGAGGAGCTTATCGAGGCGCAGGAACGGCTCGCCGCCCATAACCTCAGAGATCAGCACCAGCACACAGGTCAGCAGATAGAGCGCACTCGCCGCATACACCGCGCGGACACGCCGGTCGCGGACCTTAAAGCTCCAGAGCGTGAAGGGAAGGAAGCCCAGCGTGGCCGCGATCAAGGTGAACTGCACACGCAAGTCGGTGAAGTAGGTACCAAGCTGGAAAAGGAACTTCTTGGTAAAGACATCAGAAGGTGCCAGCTTCTCATACTGACCGCGCGTAATGGCGTGCTTGAATCCTTCCCATGTGCGCGGATAGCCCCAATTCATCGGCGGATTGCGCAGGTCCGAGACAATCGGCATGTAGATGTAGAACGACACGCCCAACTCGGCGAAGAGCGTGGTCAACGCCACACTGCGCCCGTTCGGCAGCGTCAGCCACGCCAGTCCGATAATGGCGAAGTCCCAGAGCACGCCCCACCAGAACCACCAGGAGGTCGGATGCGTCAGACCGTTCATGCCGCCCTTGCGCAACAGCACAAAGACAGAGAGCTGCACCGCCGCCACGGGAATTGCGTAAAAGAGGCCGCGCGGCACAGTCGAGCCCAGCAGGAAGAGCACCGCCAGGCCGCCTAGCAGCGCCACCGTCGGCAGCGTCCAGTTGAACGGCTGTCCTGCATACCCATACGGCATCGTCGCACCCTTGATGGCAGAGAGCCGGAAAAAGAGGATCAGTAGCATCGCGCACGCCGGAACCAGCCAAGTCAGTACGGCTTTATCATTGAGCTTATCGCGATAGGCATACGCGCCGCCGATGCAAAACGCAATCACCAGTACGATCAACCCCGCCACGCTGGTGTAGACCGAAGACGCGAAGAGCGGCAGGTCGGTCGCCGCCGCCACGCCGGTCTTGGCCGCCCCCATCGAGAAGAAGACCAGCAGCGCGCCGAAGGCCGTGATGCCCGCGCCGATCGCGCCACCATGCGGCGCCACGCCGCTGAGAAATGCGAGGTGCCGTTTCACCACGCCGCCGTTCTTGCAGTTCTTCAGGATCAGCGCCACCGCCAGCCCCAAAAACACGCACACCGCGCCGGCCACAAGCAGCGTCATCGAGGGCACCGCCACCGTACCCGCAACGCCGGGCGTCACCTTCGCGTAGGCCGGACCCGCCATGCCGGGCTGCGCCGGCATCATCGCACCGATCTGCAGGACGTGCGCGCTCAGCAGGATCGGTATGCCGACCATGATGAAGTCGCGGAACAGGGCAATATCGCGCAGGAAGATCACGACCACCAGCGGCAGCGCGGCCAACAGCAACACCTGGTAGTTGGTGAGGCCGAGCCCGAAGACAAAGGCGGTCAGCCACAGGATTTTATCGGAAGGACGCCGCATCCAGCGGTAGGTCAGCAGGAAAATCCACATCAGGAAGAAGGCGTTCAGCGTGTACACCTCCACGATCGTGGCCTGCGACCACATGACCGGGCTGAAGGCGAACACCAGACTGCCGCCCACACCGCCGACCCAGCACAACACATTGTTGCGCGCCGGATCAATATCCTCGTCATCGTCATGCGCGTCGCGCAGCATGTCGGAGGCTGAGCGCGTGATCAGCATCGCCGTGAAGCCGGCCGCAAACGCGGCGAAGACCGCCGACATCAGCGAAATGCTCCACGCCGGCGTAGGCTGTCCCTGATAGGTCACCCAACTGAAGAGGCGTGCAAACACGTAGGCGCACATCGTCCAGATCGGATAGCCGGGCGGATGCGGCACGCCCAAGTGGTCGCCCGCCACCGCCAACTCGCCGGAGTCCTCCAAGGTCACCGACGGACCCAACGTGAAGAAGTAGACCAAGAACGAGACCAGCGTCGCGGTCCAGAAGGCAGTCCAGTCCACCCGTCGGAAAAAAGCCCCCTCGCGGGAGTCATCCGAAAACAACTTTTTGATCATAAGGTGTCTTTCCAAAAATCATTTATCCGGTAAGAGATTAATTTACCGTTGAACCGTCTTTGCCGCAAGGACAAGTTTGACAAAGGACAAGTTTGACAAAGGACAAGTTTGACTCGACGTGAATCCCCTTCTTTTTGCATACTATGACCTTTGACATCACAGGGCTTCGGCCCTGAACCTGTGCAAGAGAGAGATGGATAATGAGTAAATCTGCTTCTATGTTTCTAGCTGGCATCATGACTGGGGTATTGATCGCCTGTATTTTGGGTGCGTTCGTAATCCGGCCTAAAGCCGGATCTAAAGCCGGAGGGCGCACCATCGTGATCAAACTCGCGCACGGGCTCGACGAAGCGCATCCCGTCCACCAAGCCATGATCCTGATGAAGCAGCGTCTGGAGGAACTGACCGACGGCAAGGCCACCATCGACCTCTACTCCGGCGGCGTGCTGGGCGGCGAAACCGATTGCCTGGAGCAGGTGCAACGGGGCGAACTGGCCATGACCAAGGTCTCCACCGCAGCGCTCGAAGCCTTTATCCCCGAGATGAAGGTCTTCAGCATCCCCTTCACCTTCCGCGACGAGAATCACTTCTGGACAACCCTGAACGGGGACATCGGCAAAAAGTTGCTCGCGAAAGGTGCCGCGCAAAACTTCCAAGGACTCTGCTACTATGATTCCGGTGACCGCAACTTCTACTCGACCAAAAAACCCATCCGCACAATCGACGACGTCAAGGGCATGAAGATCCGCGTGATGAACAGCCGCACCGCTATGGACATGATCAACGCGATGGGCGGCAGCCCCTGCCCGATCACCTGGGGCGAACTCTATACCGCGCTGGCGCAGGGCACCGTCGATGCTGCCGAGAACAACCCGCCCTCGTTCGACACCTCGCGCCACTTCGAGGTCTGCAAATACTTCACCTTCACGGCGCATCAGCGCATCCCCGACATGGTGATCATGAGCACCAAGGTCTGGAACACGCTCCCGCAGGATGTGCAGGTGGCGTTGCAAAAGGCTGCGGACGAATCCGAGGTCTACCAGCGCAAACTCTGGAAAGAGAAGACCGAGCAATCTCTGGCGCTCGCCAAAGAAAAAGGCGTGGAACTCATCACACCCGAGCTTGACGGATTCCGCAAGGCTTGCGCCGGCATCATCCAGCATAAGGATTACGCGGACATCGTCCCGGTTTACAAGGCGATTCAGGAGGTGAAGTGATGGACACCTTGCAGAAAATCCGGCATGGCCTAGTCCGCTCGCTGGAAG
>DUPH01000164.1 GCA_012838435.1 Lentisphaerota bacterium
AGGGGCAAGCGTCTGCTTGCCCGCGGACGAGCAGACGCTCGTCCCTCCCATCCTGCGGTAAAAAATCTGCGTAAATCTGCGGATAAAACCAAAACCACTTCAACTGCTTGCAAATTGTAAGCCGTTCGTTTTCCTCTGCTCTTTTGTTCAACACACAAAAATCACGCGGCGCGTCATTCAAGGTCGGAATCTGGATGAGCGTCGGCGTCATGCCTACAATTCCCCACGAAAGGCTTTGGCGAGAAGGGCGGATTGGAATTGCGCAATCTCTTGCGTTGTTTCTGTTTGGAGCGCTTCCAACGCTGTCTGTTTTTCTTGGAAGATGGTCAGTTCGTCAACGATAGCTTGCTGCCTTTGGATGTCGGGGATCGGTATCTCCAGACTGCTCCAGGCTGACGTTTCAAGTTTTTTGGTGCCGTGGCCAGCGGTTTCGATCATACCTTGCAAAAGATCATTAGCTCCCCAAAGCATGTGGGCGAGGTAGTCGGCTAAGATGCCTTTGGCTGGCACAATGGCTTTCATGTCCTGATTGATTGCGCACGGCACATCGGAAACAGCGACAGGAACGTAACGGGCCAATATCATTCCGCGGACGACAAAGAGCACTGAATGAGCCGGGATCAGCTTGGCGGGAGATTCAGCAATCGCGGCTTCGGTGATTGGCATGGACGATGTCGCAATACGAAAGGATTTCATCTCCTTGGGCGCAATCCACGGAATATCGCCATCCCAGAAATCGGCGCGTTCTTTTGAGGGCGTTCCGCCGCCCATCACTTTGCCGCACTTGCCAAGCGGCCTTGCGGGAAACTCTGATAGAAGCGAGCGATATAGATTCCGCCTTACGTGGAAAAACAGCGTGGTCATTTTATCCACTGCCGCTTGCCGCAGTTTTCGCGCCCCCAGGCGCCGGGTTTGATCTCCTCGCCTTCCCACTCGGCGCCATCGTAGGTCAGTACGCTCTCGGCGTGGTAGATGCGGTACTTGGAGAGATAGCCGTCATTGATGCCGCGCTGGATGCCGTATTCAAAAGTTGGACGCCCTTCTTTTTTTACCGCATCCCAGCAGTCGAAAAAGATGTAGGTGTTGCGGATCAGGCGGCGCTCGTGTTCGCTGATCACGTGCAACTCGCCGGGGTTCGGCGTGGCGGTCAGGCCGATGTGGATGGCGTCGAAATGGCCGAGCGTGGCGCGGTGGGTGTTGTAGATGGAGCGGTGGCATTCATCGGTGACCACGAGATCGAAATAGCCGTGGCCGAATCCGTTGCCGCCGAGCTGCGAGGCGATGGTGTCCAGCGTGCCGACGACGATCTGCCCTTCCAGACTGCGCTTGCCGCCGTAAAGGATGGTTGTCGGCCAGTCGCGCAGATATTCGTCAAAGGTCTCCTTGGCCTGCTTGGCCAATTCGATGCGGTCGACCAGAAAGAGCACGCGGGAGATGATCGCCGTTTGCAACCAGCGTTTCATCAACATGGCGATGGTCAGGGTCTTGCCTGTGCCGGTGGCCATTTCGAAGAGCATGCGCCGTCGGCCGGCGATGAGCGCGTCATCCGCTTTTTTCAGGCATTCAAGCTGATAGGGGCGCGCTTCGATCTCCTCGCCCTTGAAAACGAAACGGCTGGGCAAAGATTGAAGCGAGAGGCTCTGCCGGATGTCGCCCTTGCGGTGGAGCTTGATGTTGGCCCGCCGTTCGAGGTCGGCCTGTGAAGGAAAGCCCATGACGGGGCGGGCGTCGCCATCGGCGTAGTCCCAGAAGTAGTGTTCCTGGCCGTTGCTCAGGATGACAAAAGGCGCATTCAGCGATTGGGCATACGCCTTGGCCTGTTCTTTGGCGGTGTAGGGGTCGATGGTGAAACGCTTGGCTTCGAGAACGGCAAGCGGGCGGCTGCGGGTATCCTTCAAGAGGTAATCGGCGCGCCCGTCGGCGGTCGGTTCTTCCGTGGAGACCTGAGCCTTGTCGGTGATGCGCCAACCTGCCTGTTCAAGCAGCTTGTCGATCAACATGCGGGCGTCGGCTTCTGTGCTCATGAATTGCGTTCCTGGTTGTGTCATTTGCCCCAACTTAAGATACCTTTTACTATATTCAGGCAGGGGCGGATTTTCAATTACTTTGTTTTGTGCAACTAAGGGACAGGTGTTTTGCGTAACGACGAGTGCAAAAGCGGTTGGAATGTCATTTTTGGAGGGCGAGTGTCCTCACGAGCCGCCTTCCGCTGTGCGGAGGGATGGTTTCAGGGTTCATTGCGGAGCGTCGGGAGGGACGAGCGTCGCTCGTCCGGGCGGCGTTTTACGCCGCCATCACGGGCAAGATGCCCGTGCCACATCTAGTCACCCGTCTCGCGGAGCACTGGGAGGGGCAAGCGTCTGCTTGCCCGCGGACGAGCAGACGCTCGTCC
>DUPH01000165.1 GCA_012838435.1 Lentisphaerota bacterium
CAGAAGGCGACGCGGCGTGGGGCGGAGCGTCATGCCCGGCCGCGCCGGGCGGTGGGATGGTTCGCTGACAAGACGTCCCGCCCGCAGGCCGTCAGGCGTTGCGGTGTGGGGGTTTTGCAAGAGCCTCCTTTGATAAAGTTTTTTTAGAAATGGGTAAGTCACGCAAAAAGCACTTTAAAACAGTGAATGCCTCAGCAATGAAGCTTACACTGCTGCATGAGATGCAGCACTACTTCAATAGTATCCTTACGGGCGATATACAATGGCAAGAAAGCACACGCATACATTTGGAGCAGCTTCTTTCTCAGGCAAGATTACATCTGGCTCAATCGGCAACCGAATTGCCGTCACCGCCTACAAAACCAGTCTACCCTAATTGGGAAACAATACAAAAAAAATCAAAAGACCCCGCTTACAGGAATAAAATTCTTCACCTCATAACTCTGAAGAACAAATTAGGGAAGAACAAATCTCTTTTAAATGACATACGGAAAAACGCAAAGGCATTTCCTGGTATAAGCGCTAAAAAAATAAGGAAAAAAATAAAAGCGTTGGAGCAACAAATTCAAAAAGAAATGCATATTGTCTTACATGCCGAAATGGCTGATTATGCAAAACAAAACGCAATTTATCAATATAATCCGGCGAAATCCAAATATCTAATGGAACAGCATGACAATAAATCGAAAGTTCAAATTCTTGCTGATGCAATAGAGAAATATATCACAGCGCACGAACATGATTTTGAGAGCGGTTTGCGTATCCAGCATGTCGCATGGAAATTCTTGCCAAAGGGGCACTGGACATTTGCAGACCTTATCGCTCAGATACCTAGATTGCGAATAAAATTTCCGCAACTCGAATGGGAAGAGGAAAGACTGCTGTTTGTGCGTACGTTCATGCCTGTTGAATGTTATGTGGGGTCTCATGAATTTGACGGATATTTTGCATTCACTTTTTCAAATACCGAGAAAGTGTTGCTTGAGCATCCCATCCGTGGCAATGCCGCATATATAATTGCACGAAACTGGAAATCTCTTTGCCAACTAACTAAAAGCGAGTTATTGTCCCAATACCGGAAAGATGTTGACCGCGTAATTCATAAAGGCGACTGGCGATACAGACTTAAAATACTCTTGTCATAGCTATGCCTATAATCACAGAGCTTTACGGGATTGCAAAAGTCCCGTCAGATTTTCGGACACGAAAATAGCCCTTGATACAATTGGGATTGCAGACACAGATCTGAATGTGGCTCTGTTCTTGAAAACCCGCACCAGGGTAAAGATGCCCTCCCTCAGCAAACATTCCTCGCACTGAGTCAAAGGGGTAGTGGGGTCGTAGTTTGACATTAGACATTGGACGACTAAGGGACAGGCGCAAACGCCATGCCATCGAGCGCGACCGAGAGCGCTGAACACGGACGACTGAGGGACAGGTATTTGCGGACGACTAACCGAACATCCGTCTTGACATGCATGCAGTGTATTCATATAGTGCATGCATGAAGAAACGCGGTATTCAATATACGTTACGCAACGTGCCGGAACGAACGGATGCCCGCTTGCGTGAAACGGCGAGCGCGTACGGGGTCAGTTTGAACGAAGCCGCGCTCACGGCGCTTCTGCGCGGTCTGGGTGCGGATGCGGATGCTGTGGAGCATCATGACCTTGATGACCTGATCGGAAGCTGGATTTCGGATCCCGCCTGTGACCAAGCGTTAGCGGACATGGAGAAGGTGGATCCGGAGTTGTGGACATGAGAATCGCGATCGACACGAATCGTTACCGCGACTTCTGTGAGGGGCGGGATGAAGCCGTCCTTTGTTTGCGGCGGGCATCTCAAATCTGCGTGCCCTTCTGCGTGCTCGCGGAATTGCGGGCGGGATTCGCCTGCGGTACACTAGCGCGCCGAAATGAGGGAGCACTGTCCATTTTCCTCAACAGCCCCCGCGTCAAGATGCTGTTTGCCGATGAACAGACCACTTTTCACTATGCGCGTATCTTCCGGCAATTACGTGAGCAGGGTACGCCCATACCGACCAATGACATCTGGATAGCCGCTTTGGTGCAGCAGCACGATCTCCTGCTTTTCTCCCGTGATGCGCACTTCGATGCCCTGCCGCAACTGGGTCGAGCACAATGAAAGCAATCTGGATGGACGACCTCCGTGTCGTTGTACACCGCAGAACACGCACAGGGACAGGACGCCAGACTCATGCCACGTATCTTTGACAATATCAACGAGTCGTTGTTGCCGGCTTTGCAAGAAACGCTTGCCGTCTGCGACCGTGCGGACTTTTGTGTCGGTTATTTCAATCTTCGCGGATGGCGGGAACTCCATGATTACGTCGAGAGGTGGCCCGGCGGCGAAGGCAACTGCTGCCGATTGCTGGTCGGCATGCAGGCGCTTCCAGAAGAAGACTTCCGCGCCGCCATGAGCCTGGCCAAAGACCAGGCCCGCATGGACAACGCTACAGCGCTCCGGATGAAGAAAACATTGGCCGAGGAATTCCGCAATCAGCTCTGCATCGGCGCACCGACCGATGCGGATGAACGGGGCCTTCGGCGCTTGGCCGCCCAGATCAAGACCAAAAAGGTCGTCGTCAAGCTCTTCGTCAAGCACCGCCTGCATGCCAAACTCTACCTGCTTTTCCGTCCCGACGATCCTGCCAATCAAATCATCGGTTATCTCGGTAGCAGCAACCTCACCATGGCTGGGCTCTCCCAGCAGGGCGAATTGAATGTGGACGTGCTCGATCCTGACGCTACCGACAAACTGGCGCAGTGGTTCGAAGACCGCTGGACGGATCGCTGGTGCCTCGACATCTCGAAGGAACTGGTCGAGATCATCGAGAATAGCTGGGCGCGCGAGACGCCCATCCCGCCGTATCACATCTATCTGAAGATCGCCTACTGCCTCTCCCAAGAAGCCCGCACCGGTCTCACCGAGTTCCGCATCCCCAAGGAGTTCGGCAACAAGCTCTTCGGCTTCCAAACGGCGGCGGTCAAGATCGCTGCTCACCACCTGAACAAGCGTTACGGCGTCATGATCGGCGACGTGGTTGGACTGGGCAAGACCCTCATGGCGACCGCCGTGGCCCGTATCTTTGAGGATGACCACGGCCTGGAGACGCTCATCATCTGCCCGAAGAACCTCGTCCGCATGTGGGAGGACTACAAAGAACAGTACCGGTTGCGTGCCAAGGTGCTCTCCATCACCCGGGCAATCACTGAATTGCCCGTATGCCGCCGCTACCGCCTCGTGATCGTGGACGAGAGCCACAACCTCCGCAACCGCGAAGGCAAGCGCTATCAGGCCATCCGCGACTACATCGAGAAAAACGAAAGCCGCGTCATCCTGCTGTCGGCCACCCCCTACAACAAGAGCTACCTTGATCTGGCCAACCAGCTCCGCCTCTTCGTCCCCGAGGATCGTGACCTCGGAATCCGCCCGGAGCGGCTGCTCCAGAATATCGGGGAGACCGAATTCCTCAGGCGGCACCAATGTGCCGTTCGCTCGCTCGCCGCCTTTGAGCGGAGTGAATACCCCGACGACTGGCGTGAACTCATGCGTCTTTTCCTTGTACGGCGCACACGCAGTTTCATCCAGGACAACTATGCCGAGTATGATCCCGAACGGAAACAGAAGTTCCTGACCTTCGAGGACGGACGCCGCTCCTACTTCCCGACGCGCGTCCCCAAGACCCTCAAGTTCCGCATCGATGAAGGCGATAAAAACGACCAGTACGGTCGCCTCTACTGCGAGGATGTCGTCAAGGCCATCAACAAGCTCGATCTCCCGCGCTACGGACTGGGGAATTACATCGCGCCTTCCCCGGCCGAGCCCCCGTCTCACATTGAGGCGAAACAGATCGAAAACCTCTCCCGCGCCGGCAAGCGTCTTATGGGCTTCTGCCGGACCGGTCTCTTCAAGCGCCTGGAGAGCAGCGGCGCGGTGTTCCTCCAGTCCATCGAGCGCCATATTCTCCGCAACTACGTCTACATACACGCCATCGAGAACGGTCTTCCCATCCCCATCGGCACACAGGACGTGGAGATGCTCGACTCCCGCGTATACGATGAGGATGCCGATGACATCAACGCGCGTCTCGACTTCGAGGAAGATGCTGACGAGAACGGCCCAAAAGACCTCCAGCAGACGCTCCATACCCTGGAAGAGTTCCGCCGCAAGGCTGAGGAGGTCTACGCATTCTACACCGGACAGGCCCACCGCCGCTTCAAGTGGTTGCGCTCCGACCTGTTTATCCCTGAACTGCGCAACGACCTTGAAAGCGACGCCAAGAGCCTGTTGAAGATTCTGAAGAACGCCGGACAGTGGGAACCGGCGGCTGATGAGAAGCTCCAGACGCTGGCCGCCACCCTCATGAAAGACCATCCCGATGACAAGGTCATCATCTTCACCCAGTTCGCCGATACGGCGCGCTACCTGAAACGCCAACTCTCCGCGATGGGTGTGGAACGCATCGAGGGCGTAACCGGCGACTCCAGCGACCCGACTCTCAGCGCCTGGCGCTTCAGCCCCGTCAGCAACGGCAAACGCGACGAGGTGGCGCCGCACGATGAACTCCGCGTTATCATTGCGACCGACGTGCTGAGTGAAGGCCAGAACCTCCAAGACTGCCATATCGTCGTCAATTACGACCTGCCTTGGGCCATCATCCGGCTCATCCAGCGGGCCGGCCGCGTGGACCGTATCGGTCAAGAGGCCGACACCATTCTCTGTTACTCCTTCTTACCGGCCGAAGGCGTCGAGAAGATCATCCATCTCCGCAGCCGGGTACGCAACCGGCTCAAAGAGAACCAAGAGGTGGTCGGGGCCGACGAACTCTTCTTCGAAGACCAGCGCGATGAAGTCATGGCACTGGACGATCTCTACAACGAAAAGGCCGGCATCCTCGACGGCGAGGAAGACAACGAGGTCGACCTTTCCTCGTATGCCTACCAGATATGGAAGAACGCCGTCGACGCCGACCCCGCGCTGGAAAAGATCATTCCCGGCCTGCCGTCCGTCGCCTACTCTTCGCGTCCATGGGCCGCCACCCCCGACAAGCCCGAGGGCGTCCTGGTTTATCTCAAGACCGCCGACGGCAACGACGCTCTGGCCTGGATGAACACAGCAGGAGAGAGCGTAACAGAATCCCAGTATGCCATCCTGCGGGCGGCTGAATGCGCACCCGACACGCCCTGTGCACCCCGCCTTGCCAACCACCACCAACTGGTGCAGGAAGGCGCCGAACTGATTGTAAGGGAAGAGCGC
>DUPH01000166.1 GCA_012838435.1 Lentisphaerota bacterium
GGCTGGGCGGTGTTTCTGCAATTGCGCAGCGCGGAGAACTATTGGTATCAGCCGATGGTAAGCATCTACTCCCTGCTGGCGGGATTGTTCGTTGTCTCGCGCTTTATCATCGCTGCTTTTTACTTGCCGCCCAAGGATGTCGGATACACGCCGACGGTTACGGTGCTTGTGCCCTGCATGAATGAGAGCGGTGTTATCCGTCAGACCATCGAGCGCATCTTCTCCGCCGGGTATCCGGAGGACAAGCTGGAGGTGGTGGCCGTCAACGACGGTTCGACCGACGACACGCTGACGCACATGCTGGCAGCGCAATCGCGCCACCCCAGGCTGGTGGTGGTGGATTTCGAGCATAACCGGGGGCTGTGCCACGGATGGGGTGTCGCGACGCTGCTCGCGCGCGGCGAGTTCATGGTCTGCGTGGATTCCGACACCTTCATCTTCCCCGGTTCGCTGCAAAAGCTGATGCAGGGCTTTGTCGACCCCTCGGTCGGCGGGATTTCCGGCCATTGCGATGTCGAGAACGCCAACGTCAACCTGCTGACGCGCATGCAGGACGTGCGCTACTACTTTTCTTACAAGATCATGAAGGCCGCAGAGAGCGTGTTTGGTACCGTAAGCTGTCTGCCGGGCTGCTTTTCGGCTTACCGTCGCGTCTGCGTGTTGCATGTGCTGGACGAGTGGATGAACGCCACGGTCATGGGCGAGCATGGCAACTTTGCGGATGACCGCTCGCTGACCAACAAGATTCTGCGGGACTACAAGATCCTGTACGATGATGAGTCGTTGGCCACAACCATCGCGCCCGAAAAATGGGGCCAGTACACCCGGCAGCAGGCGCGCTGGATGCGCTCTTATCTGCGCGAGATCATCAAGACCGGACGCTTCATGTGGCGCAAGCATCCCATTCCCGCGCTCTCGTGGTACGCGATGATGTGGATGCCGATTTTCGAGCCGGTCATCATGCTTCAGGCGTTGGTGATCGGCCCGATCATGGCCGGGCATGTCACGGCTTCATACACGCTGGGCGTGGTGGCGATCACGGCGGTCTGGTCGTTGCATTTTTGGGCCTCCACCGGACGCCGCTGGTGGTGGGCGGGGTTTGTGTTTACAGCGTCCTACATCGCGTTCTACAGTTGGCAGATTTACTGGGCGTTGTTCACCTTGCGCGGTAAAAAGTGGGGAACACGAGGATGAATAAGACGGGTGAGAAAGAGACCGGAGTCCTGATCGATAGCACCGGTATGACGGCTCCCGCCGAGCCTGAGTTGAATGATGGATGGGAACGTCCAGTCGCGGTCGAGAAGGACCGCAACGTGCGGGCCTGGTTTATTTTCCTCGGCGTGATCTGCTTCTTGGTCGCGTTGTGGACGCCCCTGCGGGCGCTCTACTACCGCCACGGCTACCCGAAGAAGGATGTCGAGGTCATACGCGATGCGGATACGTTTGTCGCCGTGGCCTACTACGGCGTCAGTCAGGATGTGCAGGAAGGTTCGCGGGACATTTCGAAGGAAACCTTTGCTGAGCAGCTCAGGTTGCTGCGCGAGAATGGCTACACCCCCATTACGCTCAGAGATGTCCAAGCCTTCTATAAGGAAGGCAAGCCCCTGCCCCGCAAAGCGATTCTCACAACCTTCGAGCAGTCGCGGAAAAGTTCGTATTTCGAGATCCGCGACCTACTGCACCTCTACAAGTGGAAGGCAGTGATGGGCGTGACAACCGCCCCCATGCACACCAAGGATGCTCAGGTGCTGCTGTGGCCCTATCTGCGTGACATGCTGACGATGGGCTCATGGGAACTGGCCGCTCAGTCGGAGAACGGGTTCGATTTCATCCCGACTAGCCCCGCCGGGCGCACAGGTTCTTTTTTCGGGAACCCCCAGTGGCTGGAGGATCGCAAGCGCTACGAATTGCCGGAGGAGTTCAACCGCCGGCTGCAGGAGGACCACGAGAAGGTGATCCAGGAATTTGAAAAAGAGACCGGTGCCAGCCCCATCGCTTTCTTTTTCCCGTACGGCGACTACGGGCAGTATGAGGAGCAAGCCAAGGTCGTGCGGGTGACCAACATGCATCAGGTCGGCGCCCACTACGAACTGGGTTTTATCCTCGGCCAACTGGCACTCAATACGCGCCACAGCGATCCGCGCCGCCTCAACCGACTGCTGGTCGATCCCGCTTGGAGTCCCCAAGCGTTCATCGACAAGCTGGAAACTTTCTGGCCGGTGGAGCCCGGGCGCGGTAAGGCGCACCGTGCCTGCAGGATCGAGCGCTGGATCGGTGAGTGGGGCGGCGTCACCGCGCAGGACAACGAGTTGGTCCTGCGGGCGATCCCGCCGCTGAACCCGGTGGTGACGCTGCAGCAGGAGCAGGTCTCCGCCACGACCGGCGCCAA
The DNA here is from genome assembly GCA_012838435.1 of Lentisphaerota bacterium. Lineage (GTDB taxonomy): Bacteria > Verrucomicrobiota > Kiritimatiellia > RFP12 > UBA1067 > DUPH01. The sequence goes on from DUPH01000166.1 coordinate 2,390, forward strand.
GGCGTGGCTGGCCGGCAGCGATACTTTCAAAGACGGCTACTTTGCCGTGCGCTTCCTGTTGAAGCGCGGACGCTTCGGCGTCTACCTGCGCGCCACTTCCAAGGGCGAATACATCTACTTCAGCATGGACGACGCCGGCAAGGTCTCGGTGCGGCAGCGGCTGCAAGACATGGACGAGATGATGCTGGATACCGACGTGCTCGCGTCGGAGTCCCGTCAGAGCCATGAGCTGCTCCTCTGCCTGCGTGAAAACCTTTTCTTCGCGCGACTGGACGGCGAGACGCTCTTTAATGGACGCGTCCTGCTGCGCGGCGACCCCAGACCCGGCATGATCGGCGTGGGCATCTGGGATCCCCTGCCGGGCATGGCCTCGGCGACGATCCTCGACGCGCATCTGGTGGGGCGGCGCGACGCGCTGGTCACGTGGACGCCGGATGTCGCCAAGGATGTGGGCTACCTGACCCAGTGGCTTAACCAGCACGGCTACCAGTTCAACGTGCTCTCGCCGCCCTGGCTCGACGTGTACGAGAGCGCGCCCATTACCTTCCCCGCCTGGGATCAGGATGCACTCACTCTACTTGCTCGCGCTAACAACATGAAGATCCTGCCGCAGGTCCAGATCCGCGATGCCACCCTGCTGCAGAAGGTGCCGCCGGCCGACGTCGTGGAGAGGATTCGCGAACACCATGTGGACGGGCTCTACGTGGATGCGTCCTCCTGTGTGCCGGAACAGGTGACCGCGCTGGTGACCTGGCTCGTCAGGCTGCAAGATGCGATGAACGCCAAAAAGATGCAGTTGGCGTTGAAGCTGCCTGTCGCGATCGAATCGCTGCCCTCGGCCGTCAACATCATCAAGCTGCTGCCCGGCGTCCTGCTGGCGGGAGATTTCCAAGAACCGCCCTTCAATCTGGATGAGAGTCAGGTGCTCGGCATCACGCATGTGTTGCCTGCGGCCAGCGACGAAACGCTGTCGCTCTACTATCAGCTCTCCGACCTGCTCGCCGTTTATGACGATGTCTCGCCGGATGCCAAGCGCGAGGAGCTGCGCCAGAAAGGATTCGACGCCTTCACCTCCGGCGACTACAAAGAGGCGATCCGCATCTGGGGAGAGTGGGCCAAGACCGACCCCCGCAACGCCGAGGCGCTGGCACTGATCGGCGACGCCTGGCTGCGCCTCAACCAGCCGGACAAGGCGCTTGAGGCGTACACGCAGAGCCTCGACATCAACCCCGGGCAGATGAATCTGGCAATCCGGTATTCACGCCTGCTCGAACAACTGAACCGCGTGGACGAGTCCGCCGGCCTGCTGAATGCGTACGCGCGCGCCTTCCCGGACAGTCCCTCCGTCACCATCGCCCAGGCGCAGTGGCTGGACCGCCATCGCCAGCGCCATGAGGCGCGCGACGTGATGCGGACCTTGGTGAAACGCCACCCCGACAATATCGAGGCGCGCCTGATCCTCCAGACCATGCTGGACGAGCCGGCCGAACGCTACGCCAACATGCACGAGCTACTGGCGATCGGCCGTAGCGCCGAGACGCACTTGTTCGGCTTCGGCCGCGATATCTTTGCCGCCGAGTTGCTGACGATCCCGGAGGCCAGCGTCTTTTTTGATTTCGTGCGCAAGACGGCCGCTGAGTCGCCCAACAAGAAAACACGCGATCTGTATGAGAGTTTCCTGCCGCTGACCGAAAAGGTCTCCGAGAACTTTGTCATGGACAAGCTCTCAGACAACTGGGTCGCGTTTGGCGGATTCCGTCCATCCTCCCATGGCCGCTATGAGCTGCGCGCCAGCTCGGAGATGTCTGAGGCCTTCCTGCGGCTGAAAAAATCGGAGCTGCTACGCGACGGTTACATCGAGGTCACTCTGGACGAGTCCGCCGGCTCCTTCTGGCTCTACGCACGGCGTAGTTCGAAGTCGATGGTGCGGTACGGATATGATGACGAAGGGTTCATCCGCGTCCAAACGTGGCTGAACGGAGAGTTGCGCACCCAGGAGGGCCGCGCGTGGCTGAGACCGCCGGGAACCGTCCGGCTGCGTCTCGAAATCCGCGGCGACGGCGCGGTGGGATATGCCAATGACAAGCCGGTCTTCATCACGCCGCTGGTCATTCCGCAGGATGTCTGCTACGGCTGGTGGAGCATCGCGCCCTTTTCGCCGGAGCTTGGCCTGGCGCGCGCCCGCATCGCGCAGATCGAGTGCGGGCCGCTGACGCCCTCGATCATGCTGGTGCCGCGCCTGCCAGTAACGGAGTTGAACGCAGCGCTCGATGTTGTGCGCTTGCATGTGCGCGATCTGTCCGCAGTGGCGCCGGTGGCCTTTACCCAGCTCCCTGACGGCACGATCCCCAGCGAGTCCGACATTGATCTGACGCCCTTCAAAATGTTCTGTACCTTCCACCGCTTGCGGCTCATGCCCGTGGTCAATCTCGCCTACTACTCCGAGGTCCGTCCGGAGCATCTGACCGCGCTGATCGTGAAGCACAGGCTTACGGGCTTGATTCTGCGCGCACGCTCTATGCCCGACGCTGCGTGGTTGGCCAAAATGGAGAAAATGCTCGAACACACAACCGCTGACTTCATCGTGCTGCAGCAGGAAGAGTGGAGCTGGCCGCTCATGGAGGACGACGAGGTTCCCCAATTCGCGGATGAGGTCGCCCGGCTGAAAAAGCTGGATGCGGTCAACGTGCGCGAGATCCAGCGCGGCAGCCTGCTGCTGCATCCCGTGAAGGACGCATGGCGCGTGCCGCTGCTTCCGTTCCACGAGTGGGCGGTGACGCTGGCGCAAAACCAGCGTGAGGGCGTCGAGCCGCGGCTGGTGGTGCTGCCCATGAGCTTCAGGTCGATCCCGCAGGACGGCACGGGCGTGGTGACGCAGGCCCTCACGCACGTCACTGAGGCCACCGAGCCGACGGCCGCCGAAAAGAAGGATGCGGAGAACGGGACGAACGGCGTCGATACGGTAAAGGCGCAGCCGGATGCGGCGGCTTCAAAGCCGTCACCCGACGCTTCGCTCGTGCCCGAGCCGCCTGCGCCACCGCCGTTGCCCGAGCCGGTCGCACCCTCCAACGCATTGCTGACGGATGTCACTGCGCTCGTCACCGGTGTTGTCTCCCAGGCTGAGCAGCCTGAATCGGCCGCGCAACCGTCGGACACGCCGCAGCCCTCTTTCTGGCAGCGGTTGCGCACCAGACTCTCACAGGAAGAAGAAGGCGCTAAAGCAGAGTTGCAGAAAGCCCTTCAGGACACGAACGCCTCGGAAAAATAAGGACCTTTATGTTATTCCCGACGACCGTTTTCGCGCTATTCTTCGCCGTTGTTTTTGCCCTGCACTGGAGTTTGGTGCCGTTCCCGCGCCTGCGGAAAGTCGTGTTGCTTGCGGCCAGCCTTTTCTTCTACGGATATTGGAGCTGGAAGTTCGCCCTGATGCTGTTCGCCTCCGCTGTGCTGAACCACGCGGCTGCCTGCTGGATCGATCGGACCGCTGAGCCGCGTGCGCGCCGCCGCGGGGTCGCGCTGGCGGTCACGGGCAACCTGCTGGTGCTCGGCATTTTCAAATACACCGGGTTTTTCTTCACCAAGTTACTGGTGCCGTTGGCAGTGCCGATCTGCGCCCGCTTCGGTACAACCGAGCAGTTGATCGCCCTGCAAGAGCATGTGTTACCGGTGATCGAAAAGATCGTGTTGCCGGTCGGCATCTCGTTTTACACTTTTCAGGCGCTCAGCTATGTGGTCGATGTCTACTGGCGCAAAACGCCGGTTGCTGCATCGACGCTGGATTTTGCCAACTATCTGGCTTTTTTCCCGCAGTTGGTAGCCGGGCCGATTGTCCGCGCGGCAGATCTCCTGCCGCAGATGGTCCGCTTTCCGGACTACTCCGCGCGGCTTGATACCGGGCGCGCCGCAACGCTGATCCTGGGCGGTCTTTTCAAAAAGATGGTTATCGCCAACTGGCTGGCCGAACACCTTGCCGACCCAGTCTTCGCCATGCCGGAAACCTATGGCGCGGCTGATCTGATCCTCGGCGTGTACGGCTATGCCTTGCAGATCTACTGCGACTTCTCGGCCTATTCGGACATCGCGATCGGTTGCGCACTGCTGCTGGGGTTTGAGTTCCCGATCAACTTCAATGCGCCTTACTTCTCGGTGACGCTGCAAGAGTTCTGGCGACGCTGGCACATTTCACTCTCCTCGTGGTTGCGCGATTATCTCTACATTCCGTTGGGCGGTTCGCGGGTATCGCCCGTTCGTACGCGGATCAATCTGCTGCTGACCTTCCTGCTCGGGGGGTTGTGGCATGGCGCCGATTGGACGTTTGTTTTGTGGGGTGCGTTTCACGGCGTCTACCTGTCGCTCGAACGCGTGGTACGGCGCTTGTTCGGGTTGCCTGAAAGACCGTCGGAGAATCCCGGTCCGATCTGGGGATTGCTGGGGCGCGTGTGGATTTTTCATGTGGTCTGTTTTTCCTGGATCTTGTTCCGTGCGACTTCTTTGTCGGCTGCGGGAGAGATCCTGCGCGGGCTTGGCCGGTGGGAGGTGGGCAGCCGGTTGTTGAGCGTTCAGGCGGTGCTAGTTCTCGTGGTCGGCTTTTCCCTGCAATGGCTTGACGGCACGCGGCCGCGGCCGCTGTGGGACCGCGTGAACCGTTGGCCGGCCTGGGTGCAGGGGGCTGCGGCGGCCGTGATCTTGACTGTGATCCTAGGGATCGGGCCCAGTGGCGTCGCGCCCTTTATCTATTTCCAGTTTTGAAACGGAGGCAAAATGAGCGGACAATCCGAATCGGTGCAGCCTGTCGCGAACGGCATGGCCGTCGGTAAGGCATGTTTTTGTGTAGCCATTTTCTTCAGTCTTTTGCTACTATGCAACGGTGTTGCGATGTACCGGAGTGCCGGGCACCTTGAATATGGCCCGATCCGCGATTTTTGGATGGCAGTGTTGCGGCCTGTCGAACGGGTGTCGCGTGCGAGCGGGCTGAGCCACGTGAGAGAATGGACGCAAGCTACAGTTGGTGAATGGCTTAACCAGCCGGAATAAGGAGTGATGTAAATGACTAGACGAGTGATGATGACATGGATTGCGGGATGCATGCTCGCGGGAATGGCGGGGCTGTCGCATGCCGCCGAGGGAGCGCCGGTGTTGATGATCGGCGACTCCATGATGCGGCTTTTGGGGATCGCCATGGAGAAGGAATTGGCTGCGGCCGGCGTGACGCCCGCCACGTCCTTTTCCTCGCTGGGGTCGGGCTTGACCCGTCTGGATGCGTTCGACTGGTTCGCGAAGGTTGACGAGCTGATGAAAGAGCACAAGCCGAAGACGGTGGTGGTGTCGCTCGGCGCGAACGACCGGCAGACACTCAAGGACACGACCGGCCGCGTGGTGCCCTACGGCAAGCCGGAGTGGGAGCATGAGTACGCCCTGCGCCTCGGGCGCATCATGGACGATCTGATCAAGGGCGGTGCCACGCGCGTGATCTGGCTGCTGCTACCGGACATGAAAGAGCCCGTGCATCAGACGTATGCCCAGTCGCTTAACGATATCTTCAAGCGTTTGGCGCAGGAGGAGTCGCGCAAGGATAAGGTGGTGCTGTTTGACATGGCACCGTTGCTGACGCGCCGTCCCGGTACCTTCTCGCTCTATGTCATGGCGCCGAACGGTGCGCCGCTGACCGTCCGCGATGCCGACGGCGTCCATCTGACCAATGTCGGTGCTAAACGCGTCGCGCAGTCGCTCGTGCAGACCTATTGGAAGAAGTAGAACGCTTTTACGGTGAGAGGATTGGGGATTTATGAGACCGACATTTCGTTTTGGTGTGACGTTGTTGGGCACGGCGCTCACGGCGACCGTGCTGTTGGCGCAGCGCCCCCCTGCGAAGCCACCGGTCAAAAGCACGTTCCCGCTGGCCGAGAGCACGCTTGATCGTGAAGCCATGGAGCAGGCGATCGCCGAGGCGCGCGCGACGGACGTGTCGACGACAGTCCCCGCCGCCCTGCTGTACCGCGGCCTGATGCTTTCGCAGGAGGAGAGGTACGCCGAAGCCGCCCCGTTCCTGGAAGAGGCGCTGCGGCAGGATCCTTCGCAGCAAGCCGGTTGGGAGGCACTGGGTTGGGCGTATATCCGCACCGATCGGAAAGAGCAGGCGTGGCAGTTGTGGGAGTATTTCCAGCAGCTCATGCCGAATGAGTGGATGCCCTACAACCTGCTGGCGCAGGGCGCGATCATGAAGCAGGACTGGCGTGCCGCCGATGTCCACTTCAAAAAAGCGCTTGAACTGAAGCCCGACCTCTTTGACCTGCGCTTCTGGTATGCGCGGAACCTGCTGCGCATCGGCGAGCCGGATGAAGCCGAGCAGGTTTTCCGGCAGTTGATCAAGGAGGAGCCGGATCGCCTGGACATCCAGATCGACCTCGCTAACCTGCTCACGCATAAACTCGAATATGACGAGGCCGTGGAGCTTTTCCGCCATATCAACGAGGAGTTGCCCGGCAACACCGGATTTATGATGGAGCAGGCGGTGCTGGAACTGCGGGTCGGCGAGTTGAAGCGCGCCGACCAACTGTGCCTGGATGTGCTGGAACTGGAGCCGGAAAACCCGCGCGCCATGGCGCTGCGCGCCGACATCGCCGAAATCGGGAACCTCGGCGACCGCAGTGTCGACCGCCTGAAGAAGGTCATCGACAACACGAAGGATCCCGTGCAGCGCGGCACACTGCGTGTGCGCATGGCCAACCGCTGCCATATGCTTAACCAGCGTAGCCCCGGTTTGTTCTCGACACGCTTTATTCTGGATCAGATCCGGCAGGCGATCGATGAAAACCCCGAGGATGTCGCCATCCGGACGCTGTACGCAGAGCGCCTTTTGCAGGCCCGCCGCTACGAGGAGTGCAAGGGCTGGGCCGTTGAGGTGCTTGAGAAATACAACCGGCACAATCTCCGCGCCAAGACACTGCTCTTTGAACTGGCCTTGGTCGAGCGGCGCTTCGAGGATGCCGAGCAGATCCTGCACGACCGCTTTTCGAATTTCGACCCGACCGACCCGATGCGCTATTACTACGAGGCGCGCTTGCTCGTCGCGCAGGGCGCCTACCGCGAGGCACTCCAGCGGCTTGATAAAATGGAGGCCGCGGCGGAGCAGGGCGCGGTCTTCACACTGCTCTACCATGACTTGACCGAAAGCGACTGGGTGCCGGCCACATCGGTGCGGCGGCTACATGAGCACCTCTCCGCGTTGCAACGCGAGGGGTTCATCTTGATCTCCCCGACCGATATCCCCGCCGTCATCGGGCTACGACCGGGCGAGAGGCGTCAGGATCCGGAGTCTGAAGAGGAAGCGGTGCCTTGGACTGCGCGTTTGATCGATCATGTGCGCTACGGCGTCACGGGCGAAAAGAAATTCAAGTCAGGCAAAAAGATTCGCCCGCATAAGAGCCCGATGAAGGTCGTGGCGGTGACCTTTGACGATGCCTTGCGCTCCGCGTTCGCGCTCGGCTCGTCTGTCGCCGAGGATTTCGGCGTACCCTTTGGCATGTTTGCAATCACTCGGCCGCACAAGGAGTACGTGCCCTCCGTTGCCGCTTGGAATGAAATGCGCGAATACGCCGCTTCCGGCAACTGGATCATCGGCAGCCATCTTTATGACGCACATTACAATCAGCCGATCGATAAAGAAGGCAAGTCCATGCGGGCAGTCCTGCCCAATCGGATCTGGGTGCCGGAAAAGAACCGCCTGGAGTCCATGAACGAGTGGGACCGGCGCATGCGCCGCGAGTTCCGGCTGAGTCATAAAGTCCTGCACGACGAGATGGGCGAGGAAGCACACCCGGTCGACATGGTGGCCTATCCGTTCGGCGATATCGGCCAAGAGAGCGCTTGTAATCTGGCTGTGCTCAAAAACCCGATGCAGAGTATCATTTCCGAAGCGGCGCGCCACTATCAGGTCGGCTTTCTCCAGGGCATCAGCGGCTATACCGTGTCCGGCGACAATCTTATGCTGGTCCGCCGATACGAGCCGGACTGGGCTGACGAAGGGGCGGACGTTGTGCGCCATGCCTATGAGTACCATCCGGTCTTCATGGCGCGCCGCACGCGGGTCGAGATCGCCTTTCTTATGAACAAGCCGCATCTGGCCGAGGAGATGCTGGATCTGCTCAAGCGCGACGGCTATCCCGAAGAGCTGTGCCGGAAGATTATCGTGGAAACCCGGGCGCACTTCCGCAACCGCCCGCAGCGCGATGTCCGGCCACTCGTGTCAACTTCGATGGTGGCGGTCGAGAGCGCCGCTGGCGGCGGCCAGACCGCGCCGACCCACAGTGCGCAAACGATGCAGGGTGCCCCTGAACGCGACCCGAACGCACCGATCGACCCCACTGCCCGCGAGGCAGTCGAAGGCCGTGAGTCGGAGTTCAAGGAACAAGAGGGCGTGGGTCATTATCAAGAGGGCAATCCCGATCCGTGGGTCTATCTCTCGCATCCGTTCATCGGCGGCGAAGTGTCGCACAGTAAGGCCAACGACCAATTCGAGATCCTGCGCTACGGCGGGCGCGCCGGGCTTAATCTCAACCGCAACCTGCAACTCTCCGCAGAGTATTTCGAAAGCCGCATCGAGCAGCGCTTCCGTGCGCGTTGGAACGCCATCTCGTACGATCCCGACGACATGACCCGCTACCTCTTCAAGGCACTCAAGCGCGAGGCGCGCGCACGGCTCTCCTACCGCACTGCCAGCGGCGCGACCCTTTCCGGGTCGCTCGGTGTCGCGAACCTTGATCCAGATTACGACGAAGACGATCTCTTCGACATCGATATGGAAGACTACCCGGAAAGCGACGAATTCGATCCGGCCGATGATGATAACGAAATAATCGGCGATCTCTCCGCACACTGGGCTCCGCGCGACGACTTGACGCTGTTTGTCTACTATGCACGTGATCTGGTGACCTCGGCGGTGAAGTCGTTAACCTCGGATTCCGTTGGTGCTGTCGCACGCTGGAAGCCGAAGGACTCCTGGCATGTCAATCTGCGCAGCCAGTACTGGAGCTACGAGGACGACAACGCGCTCTTCTATATTCAGGGCGAGTCGTTCTGGGAGATCATGCCTGACGTCGGTGTCTGGGGTGGCCTCGACCTTTCGACCGTGACCTCCAGCAAAGCCAGCGACTATTACTGGACCCCGTATTGGGATCAGCGTCTGCTGGGCGTGTTGCGTTATCTGCAAGCGTGGCAGGGTTACACCTTCCGTCTTGACTTGCTCGGCGGCTTGCAACGTGAAGACGGACGTCCGCTACGACGTTCCGATGATGAGGACTTAGGTGGCGGCAAGAGCGATTGGGAACTGGTTTGGGGCACGTCAGCGACCTACAACAAGCGGTTGGGCAGCTATTTCGACCTGTTTGTCGACGGTAGCGTCATGGCCCTGCGCGATTACATCGACCACCGATTCCTCATCGGCTTCAACCTGGGGTTCTAGTTCTCCGCAAGCTCTTTGATCCGAACGTTGCGGAAATAGATCGCCGCGTTGCCGTGCTTCCCTTGCAGGCCGATGCGTCCCTTTGTGGGCAGCTCGGCCCACGGGCGGCTCAGCCACGGCGGGATGTCGCTGCCATCGGGATTCTTCTTGGCTGACGTCCAAGCGGAAAGGTCGGTGTCTACCGTAATCTCCTCGTTGACGAGTACCTTGATGCGCTTGCCCTGTGCGGTGATCGTCATGCGGTTCCATTCGCCGGCCGGCTTCGCGTTGTTGACCTTGGGCGGCAGATGTCCGTAGAGGCCGCCGTTTCTGGCGAAAGGCTGTTCTTTGCTCCAGTGCGGGTGATTGTCGTCGAGGATCTGAATCTCGACAGTGTTAGGAATCCAGTTCGCCATATCGCTGCAATAGATCAGCACGCCGCTATTGGCCGCAGGGTCGCAACGGTATTCAACATCGAGCATGAAGTTTTCATAATCGCGGTCGGTCCAGATCGCTTCATCCTTGTTGGCGGTCAAATGGCCTTGTGCATCGTAGAACCAGACGCCCTTGGTGAATACCGCGTTGCTGAGGTTCAGGTCGAAGAGCGAACGCCAGTTCCGCGAATCCGGATGCGCGCTCGGCGCAATCTGGATCGCCCCCGACGCACAAGCCGCGGTACCCGCAGATACGCACGTACTCGCCGAATCGCACGCTGCCGATTTGTCCCGCGAAAACATTGAGCATCCCGCCGTTACCATCACGCTGCCCGCCATCATCCACACAACCGCTCGCATGCTTATCTCCTTCAAAAGTTTGTTAGCTGATACGGTTGAAAGCTTACGAAATTTGGAGTGCGGTGACAAGAGACCAAAAAACCTCTGCGTCTCTGCGTTAAACCTAATGGGAACCACGAATGGACACGAATAAACACGAATTGTGTACGACAAAGGGACAGGTATTTAGACGACCCGCAGTCGGGAGCGCGGGCGTCCTCGCCCGCTCTGTGAAAGGTCGGCCGAGATTCCGATGCGCGGTTTAGTTTTCAAAGGAGGTGAGCGCATCAATCTTTTGCAAGACACGTTGTTGCGGGCGAGGACGCCCGCGCTCCCGACTCTCTGCTCGACCTTTCACCAGAAAACGCATGACCTTCGCCCCCCCCGTCGCTAACCGATTACGTCGTGTAACCGACGGGCGTTAAAAGTTGAACGTTGGGCGTTCAAGTGCGCAAATGACCCAAGGATATGACATGGATGCCGTCTGGGCGGGTATAGCTCGTCTGTCCGCCCGTGACGACGCAAAACGCGGCAAGGTGCCCGAGTCTCCGATCCGTCAGGCGGGTGCGCAGCTTGCCGAAGTTCACAACGGCCTCCTCAATCGCCTTTTCTCCACCAAGTTTGACTTCAACGCCGATCCACGCGCCGTCGCGCCGCTCAACGATGGCATCAATCTCAAGCCCAGAGGAATCGCGATAGTGAAAGACTCTGGCGTCCACGATGTCGGCATATACCCGCAAATCCCTGACAACCATGGATTCGAACAACAAGCCCATCGCATTGAGATCTTCCAGCAAACGGTCGGCAGAAATCCCGAGCGCGGCGGTGGCCAACGAGGGGTCGATGAAATGCCATTTGGGCTTAACCCGAGTCTGGATGCTTGACCGGATGTGCGGTTTCCATGCCGGCAGCTCTTCCAACACAAAAATCCGGGTCAGTTGATCCAGATATTTTCTGACCGTCGGCACAGAGAGGTGGTTGCCCGAAGGGATTTCAGCCTCTGTAGCCAGCTTCTGGAGCGCGGCTTCCGTGGACGTGTTTCGTGCTAGAGCCCTCAATAAGGCGGTCATGCGAATGGGGTCGGGCCGGCCGTCCAGCGTTCGAAGGTCAACATCCGCGAGGTTATCCACATAGTCTGTCAGTGCGTCCATCGCGGCGGTGGCGTTCAGCCTCTGCAACGCCGGCCAGCCGCCCTTAACGATGAGTTCGGCGTATTCGGGCACCGTGGGGCCGCCCATGCCGCCAACGGAAATATCTTTTGAAAACAAATCGGTCAACCGGACCTGCCCGGTACTGACTGACTGTTCGAGCAGCGTCATCGGACGCAGCGTCAGACGCGCCATGCGTCCCGCTCCGGTATGCCGGGTCTGATCCTCAGCCGGCGCAGCAGAACCCGTGAGGATGAATTGGCCGGGCTGACCGCGTGCGTCGATCTCCGCCCGGATGGAATTCCAGATGGAGGGTGCCAGTTGCCACTCGTCAATCAATCGAGGCACCGGACCTGCCAAAAGCGTCTCGGGGGTCAGTTCAGCCGCGTGTATTAATTCTTGGCGCTGGTCCAGACGAACTGAACTCTTGGCGTGGTGCAATGCCGTGGTCGTCTTGCCAACAGCCCGCGGCCCCCGGAGCACAACGGCGCCGGTCGTCTGTAATTTCCTCGCGATTAAGGCGTCGAGCAACCTCGGTTTGTATGCGTTCATGTGCCCAAAGTATCACACCGTTTTCGATTTTGCAACACTTCGTGTTTGCGTTTTGCAATGCTTCGCGTTTGCGTTTTGCAACGAATGTTGAGCGTTGGGCTACCGTCTAATGCGGGCGGAGCCCGCAACCCAAGTTAATTAGTGCATTAGTTAATTAGTGCATTAGTTTGTCCGGGAGTGCGTTCCCCCCCAAAAACCTCTGTGTTCTCTGTGGTTCCCAAAAACCCGCTCCATGTCTTTCCGTGTGTTCAGTGTATTCCGTGGTTCCAAAACCCGAACCATGAAACACATGAAACTTCATGAAAAACCATGCTTCCCTTTCGTGTATTCCGTGTATTTCGTGGTTAAATAAACCCGAACCATGCCATGCCGCCCCAAAACCTCTGTGTCCTCTGTGTTCTCTGTGGTTCCAAAACCCGAGCAA
>DUPH01000167.1 GCA_012838435.1 Lentisphaerota bacterium
CCAGAAACCCAGAAACCTTGAAACCAGAAACCCAGAAACCTTGAAACCAGAAACCCAGAAACCTTGAACCCAGAAACCTTGAAACCAGAAACCCAGAAACCTTGAAACCAGAAACCTTGAAACCAGAAACCCAGAAACCTTGAAACCAAAAGCCATTCTGTCCCTTTTCCAATGAAACCCGAAGCCTCATCAGACCTTTACATCATCAGTTCATCGCCGCACACGCACAGTGGCGAGTCGGTCACGCGCATTATGCTTGATGTCGTGATTGCACTCATGCCGGCGTTTGCCATGTCGCTCTGGCTCTTCCAGTGGCAGGCACTGCGTCTCGTCGCAGTCTGCGTGGCAACCTGCCTGCTGACCGAATGGCTCTGCCGGCGAGCGATGCAGCGCCCGTCGTCACTGTCGGATTGCAGTGCCGTGGTCACCGGCCTGTTGTTGGCCTTCAACCTGCCGCCCGCTCTGCCAACGTGGATGGCGGTGGTCGGCTCGGTTTTTGCCATTGCCGTGGCCAAACAGGTTTTCGGCGGACTCGGCTACAATCCTTTCAACCCCGCGCTGGCGGGGCGCGCCTTTATGCTCATCTCATTCACCGGCGCAATGACCACCTGGAGTGCTTCGCCCTGGATTCAAAAAGTGGGCTATGCCGCCAGCAGTGCCGCCACGCAGGCAACGCCCAAAGTCGTGGACGCCATGACTACTGCCACGCCGCTGACTTTCGCTAAAGATGCGCTTAAGACCGGAGCGCCGATGCCGCTGTTCAACGATCCCACATTGCTCAAGGATTTCTTTCTGGGCAATGTCAATGGCTGCATCGGTGAAACATCGGCTGCGGCTCTGCTGCTCGGTGCCGCCTATCTGCTGTTCCGCAGGGTCATCACTTGGCATATCCCGGTTGCCTATCTGGCTACTGTCTTTGTATATGCCGTAATCCTGCATCTGATCTTGCCCGACACGTCGCTACCGCCGCATGTGCATCTGTTGACCGGAGGCTTGATGCTGGGGGCGTTCTTTATGGCTACGGATATGGTGACCTCGCCGCTTACACACCGTGGCATGCTGGTGTTCGGCGTCGGTTGCGGCATTATCACCATGCTGATCCGTACCGTGAAAACCGGTTCCTATCCCGAGGGTGTGAGCTTCGCGATTCTGATCATGAACGCCTTCACGCCGCTCATCGACCGCGCCACGCGCAACCGCGTTTTCGGCACCAAGAAGAGGAACGCCCGTTCATGAAAGACACTGCCAAACTGATTCTCGTTCTCACGCTCATCTGCGCGATCAGCTCTGCGTTGCTCGCTGCGGTCTACAATATCACCAAAGCACCGATCGAGGCCGCGTTGGAACAACGCACGATAACAGCGGCGGCTAAAGTGTTGCCCGAGGGCGCTCCGTTGCCGGAGAAAAAAGAAGTGGCGGGCGAAACTTTCTTCGTCGCCCGTAAAGGGGGACAGCTCTCTGCCGTCGCGGTTGAAGGCCGTTCCAAAAACGGATACGGCGGCGAGATTGTCCTGATGGTCGGGCTGAGTGGCGACGGACGCTTGGTGAACTATCAGCAGATCGTGGCCAGCGAAACTCCTGGCCTCGGCTCGAAGATTGAGTCGGACACCTTCCGCAAGCCGCTGCTGGGCCGGGCGTTGAATGCCGACTGGCGCGTTAAAAAAGACGGCGGCGAGGTAGACGCTATCACCGCCGCCACCATCTCGTCGCGCGCCGCGCTGGAGTGCATCCGCGATGCAATCGCGAAATACCAGAAGGCGGCGGACGCGCTGAAGGCTGGCGCCGCGCCGTGAGCGCGCCGGTGCATCATCGCATCCGCCGACACTTCGTCAAGACACTTCGTTGCTGGCGCAATCGACTAAGTGTGGAGACAGTGTAGACGACTAAGTGTGGGGATTAAGTGTGTCTCCGCGCACAGCGCGGAGGGAAAGCGGTGCCGCGACCCGCGCACAGCGCGGCTTTTGTCACCGCACCCCAAATTTTGCCCACTTACTTGGGCATTGAAAGTTGAGCGTTTTCTGGAACCGCCAAGGACGCCAACGCCAAGGTGCCACTGTTTTTCATGAAGTTTCATGTGTTTCATGGTTCCACTTGAACGCTGTGGTCGCTGTCCAGAGTTGCAGCATAATTTGTGGCCGGAGTAGTCATCCCGGCAGGAGGTACGATATGCACGTTAGAGCGTTAGTGATCAGTTGCACGGTGTTCAGCCTGTGCGTGGCGTCGGCGCAGGAGTTGCGCAACGGCGGATTCGAAGAGGTGTCGGACAACGGCACTCTGAAGGGGTGGCGTGCCTATGGCGCTTACGCCTGCGATACGGCGCAGGTGCATGGCGGGACGCGCTCGATCCGCTGTGACGTGCCGGCGGGCAGTAAAGGGCGGGGCGGTGTGATGCAGGAGATCGTCTACGACCGGCCCGACACCACGCCGATCGTGTTCGGCGGTTGGAGCCGCGCCGAAAATGTCGCGGCCTCGGAGTACTGCATCTACCTCGATATCTGGTACGCCGGCGGCGGCAATGCGTGGGCCGTGATGGCCTCGTGGTCGCAACCGACCCACGACTGGGAATACACGGCGGAGGTGTTTTACCCAGAAAAGCCGGTGGAGAAGATACAGGTCTTCGTCTTTTTGCGCAACGGTTCCGGACGTGTCTGGTTTGACGACCTCACGCTGGAACGGCGCGTGCCGGCGCTCGGCATCAAGTCGGTACGGCTGCATACCGACGTTCCGCGCTCTCCCGACGGCGTGGTGGTAAATCTCGCGTTCTGGAAACGCGCGCAGTGGCAGTGCCGCGTGCTGGAGCGAGGCGAAGAACGGGAGCGTGTTTCTGGCGACGGCGCGACAGCGGTTTTCAGCGCGACCGGCGGTCCGGACCGCACACTGGCGGTCACCGCACGCGCTGGCGAGGAGCATTTCGAGCAGACGTTAGCTCTGCCTGCGGTTCCGCTGACGCGCACGAATCCGGTCCCGCGCGGTTGCGCGGTGTGGACCGCCGACGCGATGCGCCACATCACGCCGCTGACCTATCCGACTGCTTCTGAGATTGCCGCACCAGAGATCGCACTGGACCTTGCGCGCCGTGAGTGCGAGAGTGCGCAGCTTCTGGTGACGGCCGCCGATGGCGTAGCGGTGTCGAACGTGAATGTGACGGTGACGGCGCTGACCGATGACGCGGGACGGCGCTTTGACGGCGAGGTGACTTGGCAACGCGTCGGTTACATTCGCAGGCAGCGCCCGTACCATCCGCATCCCTGCGGTGCTCCGGTCGATGAGAACTGGCTGCCCGATCCGTTGTTGCCGGCCGCTCCGTTCACGGTGCGGCCTGCCGCCACCCAAGGCGTGTGGCTGACGGCGCGCGCCGCGCCGGATGCCGTGCCGGGCACCTACCGCGGGCAGATCACTGTGAGCGTTGGAGACCAGCCGTTGCGGATTCTGCCGATCACCGTGCGTGTGCGCGGATTCGCCAATCCCGTGACCTTCGGCATGCCCACCGCATTCTGCGTGATGGACGGCTTCACGCGCGCGCAGTATCCGGATCGCTTCGAGGAGATGAAGCGCAAAACCCACGATCTGATGCTCAGCCACCGGCTCAATCCAGATGACATCTCGCGAACCGAGCCGCCCCGCATCGACGACCTGCTGTATGCGCGCGAGCGCGGTATGAATCGTTTTAACATCCTGAACTTGGTGCCGAAACCGACCCGCCCGGTCAAGTGGATCTGTTACTCTCCGCTCGATGTCTATACACCAGCTTTTTATGACGACCTCAAGGCGCGCCTCACACCGTATGTCGCGGAGTTGCGGCGGCACGGTCTTGAGAAATACGCGTACCTCTACGGATTCGACGAGCGGCGGCACGACTATTATCCCGCAATCGCCGAGTTGTGGCGTGCGCTCAAACGCGACTTCCCAGATATTCCGATGATGACGACGGCCATGATGTACCGAGACATGCGCGATGGCAAAAACTATCCAGAGCAGGACATCACCGACTGGTTTTGTCCGTTGACCAGCGTGTACGATCCAGAACTCTCCGCGCGTCTGCGCGCTCAGGGGCGTCAGGTCTGGTGGTATGTCTGCTGCGGACCGACCTGGCCGCATGCGAACTTCGCGTCATACGAATATCCGCCGATCGAGGGACGGGTGCTGGGGTGGCTGACCTACCATTATCGCTCGGACGGCCTGCTCTTCTGGCATGTGAATCTGTGGCCGGACCGTCCGCCGCTCCAAACCGGCGACACCTTCTTGCACGAATGGGTGGCGGAGCACTCGCTGAAAATGCCCGGCGACGGCCAGTTGCTCTATCCGGGAACGGATGGGCCACTGCCTTCGATCCGGCTGGCCCAAGTGCGCGACGGGATAGAGGATTACGAGTGGTTACAGATGCTGGAACACTGCGCGGGGCGCGCCGCCGCCGACGCGATGACCGGCGAATTGATCCGCAGCATGACTGATTTCACGCGCGACCCGGCTGCGTTGCGCCGTGTACGCGCGCGCATCGCTGACGCACTTGAACGCCCTTAAAAGGAGACGCTGATGAAAAAGAAACTGAATAAGGAAACGATCCTCGAAATGGCACGCGGGTTCCAACCGTCATGCGTGATCATCGCCGCAGCGGAACTGGACGTCTTTACGATCTTGCACGCTCGCCCCATGAATGCGGTGCAATTGGCCGCCCGCATCAAAGGCGATCTCAGGGCTGTGATTATCCTGCTGGATGCGCTCGTCGCGCTTGGTTTTTTGACCAAGTCGACCGACACTGAACCCGTTTATCGCGTGCCGAAAGCGGTGGCCGAAGTCCTGACCGCAGATGGGGCGCAGAGTATGCTGGGCATGGTGCGCCACCTTGGTAATTGTCAGCGCGCCTGGGGGCAGTTGGCCAGTGTCGTGTTGCGCGGCAAGCCCGCCGTCCGCCGTCCGAGTGTTCTGGGCGCCGATGGCGATCTGGCTTCATTCATCCAGGCCATGCACGAGGTGTCCGATCCTGTGGCGACACCGCTCGTCGCCAGCCTTGGCAAGCTGACGTTCACGCACCTGCTGGATCTCGGCGGTGCCTCCGGTACATGGACCATTCCCTTCCTCCAACTCAATCCCGACGCCTGTGCAACCATCATGGATCGGCCCGACGTGATTCCTATGGCCAAGCGGCGGATGCGGCAGGCCGGGCTTACGCGCAGGGTGCGGCTGTTCCCCGGTGACTTCATGAAAAACGCATTGCCGAAGGGGGCCGATCTGGCATGGGTGAGCGCGATCGTCCATCAGAACTCGCGGGAGCAGAACCGCAAACTGTTCGCGAAGGTGTTTGCGGCCCTTGAGCCTGGCGGTCAGATTCTGATCCGCGACGTCTTCGTGGATGCGTCTCGCACACGCCCGGCAAGCGGTGCGCTCTTTGCGGTCAACATGCTGGTCAACACGCCCGGCGGCGGGACCTTCACCTTCGGCGAAATGCGCGATGATCTTACGTCCGTCGGGTTCTCAAAAGTCAAAGTCCTGCGCCGTGGTCAAGCGATGGACTCCGTGATCTGCGCCTCAAAAAAGTGAAATCTCACACGAAAGCACGAAGGGCACGAAGGTTTTTTGGGTGGCATGGCTCGGGTTTATTTAACGCAGAGACGCAGAGGTTTTTGGGAGTAGCCCCGAAGGGGCGGCTTCACCTTAGCCCAGGGCAAGCGAAGCGCAGCCCTGGGTATCGTCGCCCCGTGCCAGCGTGCCCTGAAAGGGCCACTTCAATTCCGAGCGCTCAACGCTCAACTCTCAACGTTCAAGTGGGCCGGGAGGGCGAGTGTCCCCACGAGCCGCACTTCGTCGCGACACTTCGTCCAAACACTTCGTCGTTAGCGCAATCGACTAAGTTTTTGGAGGACTAAGTGTGACCGACTAAGCGTGGGGGACTAAGTGTGTTTCCGCGCGTGGCGCGGAAGAAAGCGGTGCCGCGCCCCGCGCGTAGCGCGGCTCTTGTCACCGCACTCAAAAATTTTACATCTTCCAAGTAAACACAACAGACAATGCGGTGAAGGCGACACGTACCGTTTGCCCATGCGCCGCTCAGCCCGTTGTTAATTCGTTATTCACTCTCCACCCTCTCCTGTGTTATTTTTTGCCATCAAAACGGAGGCGGTTATGTGGCGGATGGTTTTCTGGGTGGCGGTTATATTGGGGGCGGGGGGCTGTCTCGCGAGTGACCCGGTAGGGTCGAGTGTGCGGGCGGAGAACGGCCTTTATATGGTGGTCGACCTCTCCGGCGGGACGTCGGCGTCAAACTATCCCGTGAGCTATCTCAGCGGTGTGCCGTCAGACGGCTGGACGGACGAATACAAAACCACAAAATTGGTGATGCGCCGCATCCCGGCGGGGACGTTCACGATGGGTAGTCCCTCGGGCGAACTGAGCCGTAGTGATGACGAACGGCAACATCGGGTGACGCTGACGAAGGACTTCTATATCGGGGTCTTCGAGGTGACGCAACGGCAGTGGGAACTGGTGATGGGGAACCGACCCAGCTATTTCAGTAACACGACGTACTATCAGACCCGTCCGGTAGAGCAGGTGACCTACAGCGACATTCGCGGTTATTCCGCAGGGACGCACTGGCCCGCAAATGACGCGGTAGATGCGGAATCGTTCATGGGCAGGCTACGGGCGAAGACCGGGCTGGCGACCCTTGATCTGCCGACGGAGTCGCAGTGGGAGTACGCTTGTCGGGCGGGGACGGGCACGGCGCTGAATAGTGGCAAGAACCTGACGGTGATCGGAAACTGCCCGAACGTGTCGGAGGTCGGGCGTTACTGGCACAACGGTGGTTCCGGAGAAAGTCAGGACTGCGCGCCGAACACGGGAACCGCGCCGGCGGGCAGTTATCTGCCTAACGCATGGGGCCTCTACGACATGCACGGCAACGTGGACGAGTGGTGCCTCGACTGGTGCGAGACTTATCCGGAGGTTGCGCAGGATCCGGGCGGTGCTCCTGCGGGGACGTCCCGCGTGATGCGGGGCGGGAGCTTTATCAGCCTCGCATGGGGCTGTCGCTCTGCGGGGCGCAGTGTCTGCGGTCAGGACTGCCGGTGCATTGATGCTGGCTTTCGCGTCGCCAGAATCCTCCGGTAGAACGCTCAACGTTCAACGTTCACGAGGGCCGGGAGGGCGAGTGTCCCCACGAGCCGCACTTCGTTCCCACACTTCGTCGGTTACACCTCGTCCAAAACACTTCGTCCCCACACTCGTCATTAGTGCAATCGACCAAGTTTTGGAGACTAAGTGTGAACGACTAAGCGTAACCGACTAAGAGTGAGGACTAAGAGTGTCTCTGCGCACGGCGCGGAGGGAAAGCGGTGCCGCGACCCGCGCACAGCGCGGCTCTTGTCACCGCAAAATTCTTGCGCCAGGCTTGCGGATCGGTATCGGGATCGGTGCCTCGTCCGTACGTGAACGTGAACCGCTGCGCGGTGTACGGCTTTTGCCGCGCATAGCGCGGCCCGGACAAGTGACACTTGTCCCTCCCGGCGCTCCGCAAGTCGCCATACTCATCCGAACGTTGTGGCGGCCTTGACAATCTCCTGATAATCAGATTATCATGTCCCCATGAACTATCTGGCCATTAAGGATCTCAAGGCACCCAAGCTCGTCCGGGAGAAGCTCGCCGCATACGGAACGGCGCTGGTCACCAACAATGGGCAACCCATGGCC
Organism: Lentisphaerota bacterium; assembly: GCA_012838435.1. GTDB lineage: Bacteria > Verrucomicrobiota > Kiritimatiellia > RFP12 > UBA1067 > DUPH01. The sequence continues at coordinate 7,681 of DUPH01000167.1, forward strand.
CTGCTGGTCAATCTCGCCGAGGGCGAGTCTCCCGAACGTCTGGTCGAAGCAGTACGGCTGGCGCGCGCTCGGCTGGCACTGTCCGATCTGCGGCAGACAAGCCGCCGCAACGGCGTGGCGGCAATGACACCTGCCGAAATCGAAGGCGAAATCCGCGCGGCGCGTAACGCCCGCCGCGCGCGGCAAGGGCAGACGTGATCGCCGCCGTCTTCGACACCAATGTTGTAGTGTCGGGCATACTCACACCCGGCGGTCCGCCGGGACGCATCCTCGACGCCATTTTGGACGGGGTTTGTCGGCCCGTGCTCACCGATGGCATTCTGGCGGAATACGAAGAGGTGCTTTGTCGCCCGAAGTTCCGCTTCTCCACCGACGACGTCCAACTCCTGCTTGATGCCATCCGGGCGTGCGCTCTGGTCGCGCCGTATACTCCGTTTCCGCTCAAAACACCTCTGCCCGATCCCGATGACATTATCTTTCTTGAGGCGGCTGCTGCGCTCGGTGCCCCGCTGGTCACTGGCAATGTCCGGCATTTCCCGCGCTCGGCCATCGGCCGCGTATCCGTGCTGACCCCCGCGTCTTTCCTAAACACGCTTGCAAATCAATAGAGACCGAACGTCAGGACAATGCAATTGGGGGGCGTGCGAATCGGTATCGGAATCGGTATCGCTATCGGGATCAGTGCGCCTTGTTCGTGCGTGAACATGAAACGCTGCACGGTGTACGACTTTTGCCGCGCATAACGCGGCCCGGACAAGTGACACTTGTCCCTCCCGACGCTCCGCAAGCCGCCACACACCAAGCTTCGCGCCTTCGCGCCTTCGCGTGAAGGGCCGAGCAATGCTTTTACTCTCACGATTGCGAGCCACTGCGTGGTCGCAATAAGAGAGGTTGACTCGCGACCCGCGACTTGCGGCCGGTCCTGCCCCCAAAAAAATCTGCGTAGTCTGTGCCCATCTGTGGATAAAAACCTGAGCAGCATTACTCTAAGAACCTCTACGTGCGCGAAAAAAAACTAGTGTATTGCGCATATATTGCACTTGATATGCACGCGTATCAATGGAATAATGACGGCAACTGAGGAGAAAACTCATGCGCAACGACACTGTGAATGTCACGTTACGGCTTGACCGCGAGATCAAGGAAGACGCCGAGATTTTATTCAAGGAACTCGGAATGAACCTGACGACGGCTTTCAACATTTTCGTCCGCCAGTCGCTCAGGTTGGGCAAGATTCCGTTCGAGATCGCTGATCCGTTCTACTGCGACAGAAACGTAGCCCGTCTGCACAGTTCCATCGCGAAAGCCGAGGCGGGAGAACTGGAGAGACACGAGCTGATCGAGGAGTGAGATGCACCTGCTGTGGACCGATGAGGCGTGGGAGGACTACCTGTACTGGCAGGGCCAGAACAGCAAGACCTTGAGGCGCGTCAACCAGCTTGTCCGGGATATCCAACGGTCGTCTTACGACGGCATCGGCAAACCAGAGCCATTGAAAGGCGACCTTTCCGGTTGGTGGTCGCGACGTATAGACGATACCCACCGGCTTGTCTACCGGATAAAGGACGGTGCCGTGGAGATCGTCCAGTGCAGAGGCCACTACTAACGCGGGCGAAGCCCGCAACCCAAGTTAATTAGTGCATTGGTTTGTCTGGGAGCGCGCTACCGCGCTTCGCGGCGCCCCTCAAAAAACTCTGCGTCTCTGCGCTTCTGCGTTAAAATTCCTAATTCCTAATTCCTAAATCCTACTTGTTCTGCCGTGTTCAATGCCCCCTAATCTGCTAAACTGGTGGCGTGGTGAAATCATCGTACAGCCTATTTTCTTGCGTCTGCTGGATCGGCGCGCTGGTATTAACCGCGCGTGCGACCGAGCTTGACGATCAGTTCCGCACTCCGCCGCAGAATGTGACGCGCGTGTGTGTGGCACTTACTGTGCGGCGCGACGCCGCCGAAGCGGAGTGGCTGGAGCGGCAGCTTGAGCGCGCGCGTGACATCGGCGCGGGCGGGGTGCTGCTCTCCGTGCCGATGACCGTCGATGAGGCGGCATGGCAAGGTTTGGAACGGGCACTGGAGCGGGCCCGTCAATTGGGGCTGGATGTCGGCCTCTGTGATTTTTGCGTCGCGAAGGAGGACGCAGAAAAAGTCCCGCGCGCCAGAAAGCTGGTGTGGAGTCAGGAGACCGTACAAGCTGCTTCGTCGAACACAGTTGAAACGATACCGCAGATTTTTACGCCACCGCCCTCATACCGCAGTGTGGCGCATCTGGCGGTGCCCGATGGTGCTTCCGATCTTCAACCGCATCAGCTTATCGACCTGTCCGATACGGCGTTGCCGACAAACGGCGCGTGGCGCGTTTTCCGTTTCGGGAGCGTGGAATTGGAACCGCAACGCATTGATCCGTTTTCCGAGACGACGTTCTTCCGCCATGTGAATCAATGGCTCTTTGCCACTCAGAAACAGTTTGAGCGGACATACGGCAACACGTTGCTCTGGGTACACTTCTCCGGACATCCTCAAACGGAATACGCATGGCCGCCTGACATGCCGGAAGCGTTTTTGAAGCGGAGCGGCTTAAACCTTTTCCGGCATCTGCCTGTGTTGGCGGGGGTACCCGTGGGAGGTGGATCGACCGCTGCTTTCGTGCGGCAGCACGCGGCGCGGACACTCAGGGAGTTGTGGCGCGACCGTTGTGGCAAGACCGTGAATGAACTCGTGCATGAAGCCGGACTGGAGGCCGCCATCCGGATCGACGAGGTGCCCGTGGAGTCCGTCGAGGTGGCCCGGTATTTCCGGCGACCGATCCTCATCGCCTCCGCCAAAGAGGAGGTGCGCGATTCCAATCGGCTTGCCGCAGGCGGGGCGCGGACGCTGGGTCGCCGTTTCGTGATGGGGTGGCTGGCACCCTTTGAAACGGAGCCTTCACCGGCGGCTGTGTTACTGCCGTTTCCGTGGAAACATGCGGTGGATCGTCTGCTGGCCGACGGCACGACACGCATACTCTTGGATGTCGGCGGGGCGCTGTCCAGTGATGAAGCAGTGTTCAAGCAGCTTCGCGACGGCTGTCTCTATGCGCATCGGTGTCAGGTCATGTTGCAGCAGGGGGCGCCAGCAGGGGATCTGTTGGTGTGGTCAGAAAAGCCGTTGCCCTCGCTGGCCGCGTATTCGTGCGATGTCGTGAACGGCACGATGCTGGCAGACGCGTCGGTCAGAGAGGGGCGCATCCGCTTTGCTTCCGGACGCGAGTACACGGAGTTGGCAGTCGCCGCCGCTTCGCTGCGACACGCGGATGACGAACGCGTGGTGCGGACGCTGGCGTCACGTGGTGTGCGGGTCTGGCTCATGGCGGAAGATGACGCCTCCGAGTCGACGACAGTCGCACGGTTTTCAGGCACAGCCAACTGCGTGGTGTTGCCTGCGAACATGCGCGAGTTGCCGGGGCTCAAGCCCGATTGTGTCTGGCAGTCTGACGCACCGGGCATGCAGGTGCGCTTCATGCACCGGCGGACAGCGGCGCACGAGGTCTATTATCTCTTGAACGAGAACGCTGAGCCGGGAAGCGTGACCTGCACCTTTCGAGACACGGGAAAGGGCGCTCCCGAACGCTGGGATCCAACGACTGGCGAGATCGAGTTGCTGGAGACCGATGTCCGCCGTGACCCCGATGGGCGCGTCACCGCCAAAATTTTTCTCGGTGCGCATGATGCATGCTTTGTCGTTTTCGATCGGTGAGTTGGATGAATACGATTGTCAGCGGCGTCACTTTTTAGCATGATACCTCCCCGTGATTGAGTTTCGTAATATCGGCGTGCGGTATGGCACGCAACAGGTTCTGAGTGAGGTCAACTTTCGTATCAATGCCGGTGAGCGCATCGGGATCATCGGACCCAACGGCTCCGGCAAGTCAACGCTCTTCCGCCTGATTCTGGGCGAGGCTGATCCTGATGCTGGCGAGGTCATCATTGAGCAGTCGCCGCGCATCGGGCATATCCGTCAGCATCTTGAGGCGGAGTCCGAGACTGAGACGCTGGTTGAATATGCGTTGCGCGGGACACCCGGACTTGCTGAGATGGAACACGAGTTGCACGCGCTCGGGGCGTCGCTGGCGACAGCGACGGATGAACCGGAACGCGCGCGGCTGCTGGCGCGTCTGGGTGAGGTGCAGACCGCATTCGAGCATCTCGGCGGTTATGAGATCGAGACCCGCGTCAAGGTCTCGCTCGGCGGACTTGGTTTTGCGGCCGAGGAGTTCGACAAGCCCTTCGCCAGTTTTAGCGGCGGTTGGCAGATGCGCGCGGAACTCTCGCGCGTGTTGGCTTCGAAGCCCGATCTGCTGTTGTTGGACGAGCCTTCCAACTATCTCGACCTGCCTGCCGTCGAGTGGCTGCAACGCTTTCTGCGCGCGTATGACGGCACGCTGGTGCTGATCTCGCATGACCGTTACCTGCTACGTACGCTGACCACCACGACGATCGAGGTGGATGCGAACACGGCCACGCGCTACAACGGCGATCTCGATTTCTATCTGCGCGAGCGTGAGATCCGCCATGCCAACTTGCTGGCTGCCAAGGAAAATCAAGACCGTCGGCGCGAACAGCTTGAGCGTTTTGTCGAACGTTTCAAGGCGACCAGCACAAAAGCTTCTCAGGCGCAGAGCCGCATGAAGATGATCGAACGCCTGGACGAGGAGGCGATCATTCTGCCCAAGCGCAGTATGGCCGCCGGTCATCTGCGGCTGGCACCGGCACCGCATGCCGGGGCGCAAATCGTGTGCCTGGAGCAGGTCTGTTTCTCGTACGACGGTCAGCGTAATGTGCTACACGATGTCAACCTCTCGATTGCACGCGGCGACAAAATCGCGGTCGTGGGTTACAACGGCATGGGCAAGACCACGCTTCTGCGCATCATGGCCGGTGTGCGCACGCCCACATCCGGCACCTGCACGCTGGGGCACAAGGTGGTGCCGGGCTACCTTTCACAGGAATTTTCCGAAACGATACCGCCGGAGATCACGGTTTTCGAGTGCGCCAAACGGAGCAAGCCTGCGGCGACTGAACGCGAGTTGCGCTCGCAGCTTGGCGCGTTCGGTTTTTCTGCGGATGACATCGGCAAGCCGACCGGTGTGCTCAGCGGCGGCGAGAGGATTCGTCTCGCCTTTCTGCGTTTGTTTCTCGCGCCGCCGAATTTCATGCTGCTGGACGAACCCACCACGCACTTGGATCTCGAAGGACGTGCCACGCTGGAAAAGGCGCTCCGGGAGTATGACGGCACGGTTTGTCTGGTGAGTCACGATATTGAGTTCGTGCGCAACACGGTCACGTCGATCATCGAAATCTCGCCCGCAGGCGTGCGGCGTTTTCCCGGCGGCTACGACTACTATCGCGAAAAAATTGCCGACGAGAATCGTGACGAATCACCGTCCGGTGCGTCTACACAGGCTGCCCAAACGGAAGAGGGAGACGCGCCGGTCAGTGCCAAGGATTTGCGGCGTGCGCGTGCTCAAGCGCGCGCCAAGCTGCAACCGAAGATCCGGGCGTTGAAGGAGAAGGTCGCCAAAACCGAAGCGCGCATCACCGAGTTGGAAGCCGAACTTGAGACGCTCTCCGGTATCTTGTTCAACCCCGAACCCGACACGGATTTCGCGGCGACGAACAAACGCCTCAAGGTGGTGCAGGATCAGATCGAGGTGTTTTCTGAAGAGTGGGAACGCGACGCCTCAGACTTGGAGCGTCTCCAGCACGAGCAGGAAGCAGCCCAAGAGCGGCTCGTCTGAGCGCGCGGGAAGGTGAGCGTTTTTTTAACGCAGAGACGCGGAGGCGCAGAGATTTTTTTGGGGGGTGCATGGCTCGGGTTTTTGAGCATCCACAGATTACGCAGATTTTTTTGGGGGGGGGGCTGCCGGGACTGCGGGTGCTGCGGGTGGGGGCGGCGCGGAGCGCCGCCGCGGGCAAGTGACACTTGCCCCTCCCGGTGCTCCGCAATGAACCCCGAAATATCCTTCCGCACAGCGGAAGGGCGGCTCGTGGGGACACTCGCCCTCCAGCCCACGATTCGTCTCGCGGAGCGCCGGGAGGGACGAGCGTCTGCTCGTCCGGGCGGCGTGACCGCCGCCGCTTCTGAACGCCGGACGCTGAAGAAAGCGGCGTCGCGCGGGATACCGCTTGCCGCCGCACTCCAAGTTTTGCGTCCAGATTTTGGAGTGTGGTGCCGCGCCCCGCGCACTCCAGATTGCTGCGGGGACTGTGGGCACTGCCGGTACTGCGGGCGTGGGCGGCGCATGCGCCGCTGCGGGCAAGTGACACTTGCCCCTCCCGGTGCTCCGCAATGAACCCTGAAACTATCCTTTTGCAAGACATGCTGTTGCGGGCGAGGACGCCCGTGCTCACTCCCACTCGATGGTGGCAGGCGGCTTGCTGGTGATGTCGTACACCACGCGGTTGACCTGCGGCACGTTGGTCGTGATCTGCTCCGAGATTTTCTCAAGGATGTCCATCGGAATCTTGACGAACCGTGCGGTCATGAAGTCGGTGGTTTGCACCGCGCGCAGTGCCGCCGTGTAGGCGTAGGTGCGCGCACCGTCGGTGACGCCGACCGAGCGGTTGCCGGTCAGCGCTGCGAAGTACTGGCTGGCTTGCTTCTCAAGTCCGTTGTCGACGATCGCCTGACGGAAGATCGCGTCGACCTCACGCAGGATGTCGAGCTTCTCCTTGGTTAGTTCGCCGATACAGCGCACAGCCAGACCAGGGCCGGGGAACGGTTGGCGCATGGCGATTGAAGCGGGGATGCCCAGCGCCAGCGCGACTTGGCGGACTTCGTCTTTGAACAGGTATTTGATCGGCTCCAGCAGTCCTTTGAAGTCGATGTTTTTGGGTAGCCCACCGACGTTATGGTGCGCTTTGACCGACTTGCCGCCTTCGCCGCCGCTCTCGATGATGTCGGGATAGATCGTGCCTTGTACCAGAAAATCGGGTGCACCTGCGGCACGTGCCTCCTCCTCGAACACGCGGATGAACTCCTCGCCGATGATCATGCGTTTGCGTTCCGGATCGGTGATACCGGCCAGCTTGTTCAGGAACCGGCGCTCGGCGTTGACGTGGCGCAGCGCGATACCGAAGCCATCGCGGAAAACCCGGGCGACCTCCTCGGGTTCATCCTTACGCATCAGGCCGTGGTCGACAAAGACACAGGTGAGTTGATCGCCGATTGCACGGTGGACCAACACCGCGCAGACCGAGGAATCGACGCCGCCCGACATCGCCAGCAGCACCTTGCGGTCGCCGACCGTCTCGCGGATATCGGCGATAGCATCCGCGATAAAAGCCTCGATCGTCCAATCCTGCCGCAGGCCGCACTGCTTGAGCAGGAAGGGTTCGATGGTTGCCGTGTCGCACGGCAGGTCATTGAGATCGAGCACCGGCACACCGAACGCGGCGGGGTCGGCGGTGGGGGTGCGTCCCAGCGTGGCTTCGCCGCAGGTCGCGCCGCGTTGCAGGATGATCGCCTTGGGCTTCAGCGCGGCGATTCGCTCGGCCGGTGCCGTGTAGGGCAACACCTCGCAATACACCTTGAGCGAACGAACAATTTTAGCGGCGGCCTGACTGTTAATGGCGCCAAAATCCAGAATCACGACCGTGTCATGCGTTGTTTTCATCTCTCCTCCAAAAGCATGCCCGGCACAAAGGCTCCGCCGGGATGAATCGCCTTCCAGTGTAACAGGGGGACAAAGGCCACGACAAGGCGATAAGCGGTTGGCTTTGCTTCACGTTTAGTCCTCAACCCCGGCTTCCTCGCGAGGGATGCGGGCAGTCTTGTATTTTGCGCGGGTCAGGCTGTCTTGCGCCGTCAGGCTGAGGGGATCCGTGAAGTCGGCCTTGTCAATTTTGTCCATGCCCGGCAAGGGTCCCGAGGAGGAGGAGGTGCGGCGAGAGAATGAGAAAAAGCGGATCACGGAGATCAAGAACAGACATCCGGTCAACACTGCCAGTCCGATCCCGATTTTTTTCAGTCGTTGCTGCTGTTCTTCTTTGGCAACCAGTTCATCCAGCACCGCTTGCAGTTCCAAGGCAGGAGCAACGTTCGGGTGTGCGGCAAGGTATGTGCGCAACTCCCGGATGGCGCGGGGTCTGTCTGGGCCTTGGGCAAGTACTTTCAATGCGGCTACTTCGCGTTCGATGCGCCGACGCTCCTCTTGCTCCTGCGCGGCACGGAGACGGACCTCGCGTTTTGCGAGTGCATCGTCGAGCAGGGCGATTGCGGGCGCGAGATCCGTCCGGTGGGGGTAGCTGTTGGTGAGGGCCTGCAACAACTCGATTTGCTTGTCATCGTGCGATGTCTTTGTGGCCTCCCGAAACTTTTCGGCGTATTCGGCGTTTTCCCGGCATTGCGCGACGATCTCGCCCAGACGTTTTTGGTACGTTTGGGCGACAAGTGGGCTCAGTTGAAATTGGGAGCCGCGTCCGAAGCACTGAGGACAGACCGCCTTTTCGCGCCGTCCCGTTCCGTTGCAGGCATCGCACGGGACGGAGTAGTGCTCGGCGGTAAGGGGAATGAGTTGGGCATCATCGGGGTAGGCCGCCCGATGCGCTTGTTGCGCCCGGACAAAGTTGTTCGTGTTGCCCTGCAAGAGCAAGGCCATGGCGTAAGCCGCCATAGCGCGACTGCGCAAAGCGGGCGGGTTGTCGCTGTTGCGCACATACTCAGAGAGAATGTGAAGATTCGGTACGCTCAACGGTGTTTGCAGCAGGGCTTCACTGGCGGCCCGCAAACGCGCTTCTTCTGGCACCTTTGCAACAAGAAGGAGCGGCAAGAACGTCGCCAGTGCCGCCAGTCTGAACATGATACGGGGATGATTATTCATAGCGTTGCTCGACTTTTTTAATCACGTCCTCGAAAGAAGGCTGACGCTTGGACTCGGATGGCAAGGCGACCAAGTGCGCGAAAAGCTGTCGCGCTTCGTCCTCGCGTCTGTTTCGGTGTAGGTCATAGATGGCATGCGAGAGAAAACGCCGGGTCACCATCTTCATGGTTGCCGAAGGGTGGTTGCGGTAGGTGTCCATGAGAAATTCGGCGGTCGGCAGGGCGAGATCCAGATTGGGGGCTGTTTTCCACTGCTGGGCTTCGATGTCGCCGGCCAGGCGGCCGTTGGCGACGCTGAGGATCAGGGGCTGGTAAACGGCGCGCCGGGACATCAGGCGTTCGTGGCCGGTGGCGAACTCAAGCCCTTGCGCGGCCCAATAGATCGCATGAGAGTTTGCCAGCCGCCAGTCCAGTGGCCCGAAGCGCTGTTCCAAAGCGACCATCCGGTCGGCATCCAGACGCAGCGCGGATAATCGCTCACGGTTTTCGGGGGTGACGTGAACCGTGCCGTTGGTGTTGACGCAGGGCGCGAGTTGACGCGCGAGAGCCGTCTTGTACGTGAGGTGCGCGCTGTCTAGCACATCTCCCACTTTGTTCTGATAAAACCAGGCCAGTTCGCGATAGAGGCGTGCATCGCGCGGATTGAAACGCAAGCCTTCATCCCGCAGCAGCGCGATCCCGTTCAAAACCCAACGCAGGCGGTCTTCAGGCCGTCCCATCATCACGCTGACGTTGTAGGCGAGATTCCATGCGTTGTAGACCCAGGCTTCTGAGGCGTGCGGGTCGAGCATCGTCAGCCAGTCGGCAAGTTGCACGAGTTCGAAATAGCGCCCCGCCTCTTGCAGCCGGTTGGCGCGAAACCAGAGCACTTCAGAGACCACGCCGCGAAAGCCGCCCAGACCGACCATCACGAAGGTGATCGCAGGCGGCACATCTGAGGTCGCCCCCGTATAGGACTCCGGCAACCGCTCGCGCCGCACCTCTGCCAAACGGCGGCTCTGCCAGGCCGCGAGCACGACGAGTCCGACCAGCAGGGCCAGCCACAGGATGGAAATTGATCGTTTCATGATCTGAATACGCCCCGATTATGGTGAAAAGTAGCAAAGGCGTCAATTCACAAGCGAACAGGATTGCAAAAGACGTCAGAATCGGGTATACAATAGCGGGAAAGCGAAGGAATCAGGAGGTTATCAATGCACGTAAATGCCAATATTGCCGCTTTCATGGAACAGTTCCCGTTCGAAGGGTTGACCTTTGATGATGTCACACTGGTCACTCGGTATGCCGACTTTCTCCCTGACCAGACCACGATCTCCTCGCGGCTGACCAGCCGCATCACTCTCAACATCCCGTTTGTCAGTGCCGCGATGGACACCGTGACTGAGGCCCGTATGGCGATCGCCATGGCCATGCTGGGCGGTATCGGCGTGATCCACAAGAACCTGCCGCCCGAACTTCAGGCCCAGCATGTGCGCCGTGTCAAGCACCACCTCAACGGTCTGATCATGCGGCCGGTCGCTTTCTACAACACCGACTCTCTGGCCTACGTCCAGCAATATCGCCAAGAGCACCATCTTTCGTTTAGCGGTTTTCCGATCCTCGACGATCAGGATCGTCTCGCGGGCATCGTGACTTCCAGCGATCTCCGCTTCGCTAAAAAGAGTGCGACAAGCGTTTCCGAGGTCATGACCACGGACGTGATCACAGCCGCGCCCGACACCACGCTGGAACAGGCTTACACCATCATGATGGAGAACAAGATCGGCAAGCTGCCCCTTGTGGACAAAAACGGGCGGTTGGTCGGCCTCTATTCCTTCACCGACGTATTGGAGTTGGTTGAGAACGCTCAACCGCTTTATACCCGCGATTCGCGCTACCGCCTGCGCGTGGCTGCCGCCGTCAGTGCCAACGACCATGAACGCATGGAGATGCTGGCGGACGAGGAGGTCGATGTGGTGGTGGTTGACAGTGCCCACGGTCACAGCAAGGGCATCCTCGACATGGTGAGCTGGATCGTCAAACACTATCCCGACATTGATGTGATCGGCGGCAACATCGCTACCGCCGAAGGTGCCGAGGCTTTGCAAAAGGCCGGTGCTCACGCTGTCAAAGTCGGTATCGGCCCCGGCTCGATCTGCACCACACGCGTCGTGTGCGGTGTCGGCATCCCACAGCTCACCGCTGTCTACAATGCGGCGCGGGCGCTCGGCGGCTCCATTCCGATCATTGCCGACGGCGGCATCCGTCATTCTGGCGATGTGCCCAAGGCGCTGGTCGCTGGCGCGGACACTGTGATGCTCGGTTCGCTGCTGGCTGGTACTGAAGAGAGCCCAGGCGAGAAGATCATCCACGAAGGGCGTCACTACGTGGTCTATCGCGGCATGGGCAGCCTCGCCGCCATGAAAGAGGGCAAAGGCAGCCGCCAGCGCTACGATCAGGACAACGTCAAAGAGGACGATCTCGTGCCACAGGGCATTGAGGGCATCGTGCCGTTGGCCGGCACGGTCAAGAAGATCATGACCCAGTTCTGCGGTGGTCTGCGGTCGTCGCTCGGTTACTGCGGTGCCCGCACGATTGAAGATCTGAAGCGCGACGGTCTCTTCTGCCGTATCACCGGTGCGGGCGTGCGCGAGGCCCATCCGCACGACGTCAAGATCATTAGGGAAGCGCCCAACTACCGTTCGTAAGGCGCTGCGCAAAACATCTCTGTTACTCACACGAAGGCACTTGCTTTCGTGTGGGTCCCGATCACGGCATCCCGCGCGTCACGGTTTTAGGAAGCGGTCAAAAAAATCGCAGGCGGCATCGACCGCAATCTCGTGTCCGCCGTCAAACCAGTGAATCGCCGTGCGGTCGGACAAGCCGAGTCTCGTATACAGGCGTCGTACACGCGCATATTCGTAGCCGACAAACTCGTCCCAGGCCACACCGTCCGTGTGGCCGCGTTGCGCCATGAACGGACGCGGTATCAGCAGACCGGCAAGGTCGGCGTAGTTGAAGGTGTTGCCGAGATCAAACTCGAACATCTCGTACTCATCCACCAGCGCGAAGCTGAAGGGATAGCGGGTCGAGGCCATCTTGATGATGCCCTCATTAAAGTCGCCTGTCGCCACCACCAGACAGAAGCGCGGCATCACCGGCGGCACGCGCACCGCTGTCTTGCCGCCGTAGGATTGGCCGATGAACGCAATGCGCGCGCCGTCCACAAAGGGCAAGGTGTCCAGCCAGTCGAACATCTGCTCATACTGGAGATGGATGTATGAGTAGAGGGTCCATTGCAGCGGATTCGCCTTACGGACGAGCTGACGGTAGCGGTCTTCAAACACATACGGATTTTGCGGCGAAAACACGAGGTAGCCCCGTTCCGCAAGGCGTGGCGCGATCTCGTGGTACGTTTTACGACCGCCGTTCTGCAATGACATGAGCGTGCGCGGTGTGCCGCCGCGTCCGTGTTGCGCGACGATCAACGGGCGTCGCTCGCCCGCTTGAATGTTGTTTGGAACCAACAGAAACCCGTAAAGTATGAAATCAGGCAGCACATCCAGCACCACCTCGTAACAGGTATACGCAGCGGTCTTCTCGATCACGCGCGTGCGCGGATTCAACGCTGTTGTCCGTGCACTGTCAATGCGGCCCATCACGCGCTCCAGATAATACGTGCGGTACGCTGCGGCGGAACGGTCAAACGCTGCGGGCGAAGAGAGATCAAGGTCGGCGAGAAACGCATGGCGCACCGCCGGCGAAACCGCTATCAGATGCTGCGAAAACGCATTCATCCCCTTGACCAGCCGCGCTTCCCGTGCCGCACACGCCGCCGCATCGACCGTCGCACCGTGCCACTTGCCGCCCGCCAAGGACGCAGCGGAATCGTGGCTGTCGGCGGCCTCGCGTTCCGTCACCCGCACGAGCCAGCCGCCGCCGTCGGACGGCACCAACTCGCGGGCGCGCGCCACCTCGCGGTCGACGGCATCCGCTGTCGGCGAGACCAACTCGCCCGGAGCGCCGCCTTCGCCCTGCTTCAACTCACGTGTGATCGTCTCTTCCGGTCCCGGTGTGGACAGGACGGTGAGCCGCCGCGGCGCGATCAGCGCGGCCATCTCTGCATCGCCGAAGTGACGTAGCAGACCAAAAACGTTGCGGTCGATCGGTTCGCGCCACAAGGCCTCACGCGGGCCGAAGTAGCCGGCCACCACGGTATGATCGATCCGCATGTCCAGCGCTCCCGCATACAGCGCCAGCATGCCGCCGTCGCCCCATCCCTCGACTTGGACCGATGCCGACGGGGTTTGGGCGCGGAACCAATCGATCAGCGCCAACACCTCCTGTACCTCATAGCCGATCACATGCCGTCCCATCACATAGGCCGGGCGATAGACAAATTCGCGGGCGGTCATGACTCTGCCGCCGCGCGTGGCCGCGCCCGGTTTGCGGGAAAGATCGGGCAGTTCGCTCAGGTATTTGGATTTTTTTCGACTGATCACAGCGGGCACAACCATTCGGCAATTCGACGGCGGGAAGCGAAAGCCCAGACGCGACGCTGCAGCGGCACCATTCGTGAGCCCCAGTACCTGTTCAGGTGTGATGCCCGCATGCGGCAGATGCACGATGTTGGTGATGATGGCCGACGACTGTGTCGGTTCGAGCAACAGGCCCTCGGCTGCAAAATCACCGATCACCGGCCAGCGGATGCGCAACAGCGTATGCGTCTCGGTATGTCCCACGACCGCGTCATGCGAAAGTGTGCCGAGCGTTTCGGGCGCATCGAAGGGCACGCGCGCATCACGTACGCCGAGCATGCGGCCCAGTTCGGTCCTGTTCGTGACCAGCCACGCGGCGGCAGCCGGACCGCCCTCGGACAAACGACGACGCCATTGCGTTGATCTCTCGGCCGCGATGCGTTCCGTCTCGCGCAACGTGAAACGGTCGAGCCCGCTCAGATAGGCATCGGAAAGGTCATTCGTTCCGGTCAGCGGTTGGGTTCCTGCTAGCGGTTCTGCCATCGCCCAAGCCGCGCCCAAACAAACCAGAAGCGCACACACTCTTTTCATCCCGCCCCCTCTGTTCAGCCGTTCTAACGTTCCAGTGCGATCCCGCGCCGAATATAGGTCGGCACATCGAGATCCTGTCCCTCATGCAATGTGGGTTCCACGTCGCGGAACTTGCCGCGTCCGGTTGCGCCGAAGGAGAGCTTGCTGCCTTTCATGCGACTACGCCGGCTTCCCGGCTGGATGGGGAAGGTGTCGGCCACCGGCGGTTCCGCAGCGCTAGGCGGCACGGCATCCGTGGCCGCCGGAACAGGCTGGCCGACTGCGGCACTCCAGCTTTCAAACGAGAGGGCGACCAGTTCGATGCGCCCTTCATACCGCGCATCGAGCACTGTGCCCATTTCAAACAAACAACCTTTTTTAGCATGGCGGCGTAACGCATCCATGACCTCGCCGATTTCAGCCAGCCGCAAATCGGGACCAGCTAGAATGCCCAGCATCACAGCGCTTGCCTTGGTCAACGAGTCACCTTTGCGCAGCAGATGGCAGCTCTTGAGCGCCTCGACCGCATGACGCGCACGATCCGCTCCAGAGGCTGACGCAAAACCCAGGCGCGCATTGCCACCTGTCAGCACCATGGTATGCAGTCTTTCGGGATCAAGTTGGATGAAGCCTGGCTTGGTCAACAGCCGCCACAGCAGCGTCACGCCTGCAGAAATCAAATTTTCCGCAACCTGAATCGCATCGGCCAGCATTTCTTCGTGCGCGTCGCTGAACAGATCATCCAGCGGGATTACGATCAGCGAATCCGCCGTCTCCTCAATCATCGGCAGCACACGGGAAGCCAACTTTGCGCGGGCATCACCCTCAAAGGTGAATGGCCGCGTGGCAAAGCAGACGGTGGCCAAGCCCATATCGTGCAAGGCTTTGATAATCTCAGGCGTGGCACCACCGCCCGTGCCGCCGCCCAAACTTGCGAGGATCACCACCGTTCTCACATCCTGCATTTGGGCGCACAGTGTTTCAAGATCATCTTGTGCGGCCAGACGCCCGAGAATCGCGTCGCCGCCTGTGCCGTGGCCGGAGAGCCGCGAGCCGCCAAGCAGCACAGTCGGTATGCCGGCACCAGCCGCAGTGCGTAACGGCTGCGCGTCCGTATCGACACACAGTACACGCAGACCCTCACCGTAGGCGGCGCGGACCGACGCGGCAAGACGGCAACCGCCGCCCCCCACGCCGAGCAAAAGCAATCCTGTATGTTGTTGCTCCTGATTCATCGCCTGAACAACCCCCTAAAGATGTTTTTGACCGGTGCCAGCACACCACGGTCTTCATAGGTCATGTGTCCGTACAAGGCCAGACCGGCCGCTGTGCACAGCGCGGCGGGCTGATCCTCCTGCTCCAAACCGTCGACATTCACCGGCACACCGATGCGGCACGGTGCGCCGAAAACGCGCTGGGCCAACTCGGTGACTCTGCGCAGATAAGCGCCGCCGCCCGTCAGCACCACACCGCCGCCGACATGCGGCAACACACCGGCCTCGTGCAGTCGCGCACGTACCACGCGCAATGTCTCATCCATGCGCGCATTGATCACCGTGTGCAGTGCCTTGCAACTCAGCGTGCGCTCCTCAAAACCTACGGCAGTCTTCAGCGTGATCCGCTCCGTTCCACTCTCCGCATCAATCAGCGCGGAACCTTCGGTACGTTTCAACTCCTCGGCACTGTTCTGCGGAATGTTAAATGCCAAGGCGATGTCATTGGTGACGTGATCGCCGCCGACCGCCACACTGCCGAGCGCCACAACCACATCGTTGCTGTAGGCGACGTAGTTTGTGGTGCCGCCGCCCAGATCGATCAATACCACGCCGTTGCGTTTTTGCTCCACCGTCAGTGCCGCCAAAGCCGCGCACACTCCTGAAAAAGCCACATCGACCACTTCCAGACCCGCGCTTTTCGCCACATTGACTGCGTTCTCGATCCGGCTCTTTACGCCGTGTACCGCCATGACGTTCAGTGAGAGCATTTTGCAGCGCATGCCCTCCGGCTTGACGATTCCGGGCTGATCGTCCACCGTGAACGTTTGGGTGATCGTGTGCAGCACTTGCCGATCAGGATCGAGATGCACTTCCTTGGCGTTTTCAATCACCTCTTCGATGTGGTCACGCGAAACCACGTAATCGCTCGAGCGGATTGTCAACATCCCCGGATTGACAGTAGTCATGATATGGCCGCCGGACAACGCCAGCAACACCTGCCAAATACTCACGTCCGATTGCTTCTCGGCTTGCTTCACCGCCGTTTCAACACCCGTGCGCGCCTGCGTCACATCGAATATCTGGCCTTTTCGCACACCGGTCGTGGGATAGGACCCCGTGCCGGTGATCTTGACGCGACCATTCTCAGACTCGCCCACGCACACCACGGTGCGCGACGTGCCGATCTCTAACGCCGCTATTGGAGGAATCGCCATATGCCCTTGCCTCTTCCTTTCATTGAACCCCCACTGGCATCGCGAAGACACGATCGGGCAGCGTCGCGTCCCACATCATCCTCGGTTTGCCGATCTCACTTTCCATGGCCTTCGCCAAATTGTCAAAATGCCGCTGCATTAGCACGTCGGGTTCTTTCAGGTCATTCGCCATCCCGCGCCATGCAAACTTCGCCTGACGGTAATCAGAGAAGGTCAGTAACAGATAGTCTTCTTTGGACGCATCCACCGCCAGTAACCGCATCGAACATTCGGGCCGCAGCGTACTATGGATCAAGCGCACCGCAGCCAACTCGTTGCCGTGCAGGCGTTCGCCGGGCTTGATCTGCGAAAACTCTGTGCCCTTGATGAGCGGCAGTCCCCCCGTACCCGCGTAACGGATGAACACCACGCCTTCTTTATCGACTACGCGGCCGTGTGACCCCACACGCGCGATCGGCTCGCGCTCTACGATCGTGATTGCCAGTTTGTCCGGCATGCGCCGCACGATGGAAATCTCGCGGATGTTCGGTGCCTGCTCCAACAGTTCGCGCCGCTTCTCCTCAATCGGGATCGAGAAGAGGTTGACTCCCTCGCGCAGTCCG
The DNA here is from genome assembly GCA_012838435.1 of Lentisphaerota bacterium. Lineage (GTDB taxonomy): Bacteria > Verrucomicrobiota > Kiritimatiellia > RFP12 > UBA1067 > DUPH01. Next base: position 24,594 of record DUPH01000167.1, read on the forward strand.
AGTTTTTCGCAAATCAGGTCGGGCGTCAGCGTCCGCCCGGTCACGATCACCACCGAACTGCGCAGGTCGCGCAACACGAACAGCGACTGCCCCTTGAAATAGTAGGCGATGAACAGCTTCCACACCCCCCACACGCCGAGCAGCAACACGACGACACAGGCCATAAGCGCGGCCGTAAGTTTCACGCTGGCTGGCAGATCCGTCACGACGCCAGTCACACGCCGACCGCTTTTCATGAGCCGGTTGCCCCGTTTTTTACCCTTGCTCCCTATGGACAGTTTCCACTTCATTGCTGATCCCGGCCTTCCATCATCCGCAGGCCGCGCTTTCCACTAACCGCGCGCACAACGCACTGAATGAAATCCCCGCTTGGGCCGCCGCCTTAGGCAACAGGCTTGTCGACGTGAACCCTGGCACCGTATTGATTTCCAGCACGTACGGCTTCCCGTCAGGCGTTACCCGGAAGTCCACGCGGCTCACGCCACGACATCCCACCGCTTTAAACGCCACCAGCGCCAGCACTTGACACGACGCCACCAGCGGCCGGTCCTCTTCCGCTTGCGGAAATGCGTAACGCGTCACACCTGCTGTGTACTTCTCCTGAAAGCCATACCAATCATGCGGCGTCTGAATCTCAACCACCGGCAACGCCTCGCCATCAAGCACGCCCACCGTCCACTCGCGGCCCGGTATGTAGGTCTCCACCAGCACCTCGCCCTGCGCGTCAACCTCACGCGCCGCCGCCAACGCGGCCGGCCACTCGTCCGCAACGTTCACCTTGGTGATGCCGACGCTCGATCCGTCGCGCGGCGGTTTTACCACCACCGGCAACGACAGCGTGGTCTCCGACACACCGCGCGGCAGCACCTCGTAGGGCGCGGTCGGCACGCCCGCCCGTTCCAGTACACGCTTGGTGGCGATCTTGTCGATCGTAATCCGGCTGGCCGCAGCGCCCGGCCCGGTGTACGGCAACCCCAGACGATCCAGATCGGCCTGCACGCCACCATTTTCGCCGTACCCGCCGTGTAACGCGATGAAGACCGCTTGGATGCCTTCGGGTAGCCCCTCCAATTGATCCCGCTCCAGCACCACCGGCCGCGCATCGTATCCCGCCGCCTCTAACCCCTCAACCACCGCAGCACCCGACCGGAGCGACACTTCGCGCTCGTTGGAGGTCCCGCCCATGATGACCGCAACCCGTTTCATATCGTTCAATCCGCTCTCTCATCTAGAGGCTCTTGCAAAAACCCTTGCCTACAGGTGTGGCACGGGCATCTTGCCCGTGTTTCATGGGCGGGACGCCCATGCCACGAGAGGTTTTGCAAGATCCTCATCCTAAAAAAAACCGCTAACTTCCGCCGTCAGCCGCACGTCATTGTGGCGCACGACACGACCGCGCATCCGCATCACCACCGCCAACACATCCGAGGCTGTTGCAGTCCTGTCGGTCGCAACAATGTTCGCATGAAAATCCGTCACGTACGCGCCGCCGATCCGCATGCCCTTGCACCCCGCTGCATCCAACATGCGTCCGGCGGCCGTGCCCTCCGGATTTTTGAAAACCGATCCCGCGCAGCGCAACCCCGAAAGGGGCATCCGCTTGGCGCGCACTGCCTTCCGCAACGTTGCGACCTGCTCCGGTGTCGTGCGTTCCAGCCGCAATCCGCAAGCCAACGCGACACACCCGGCCAGCCCATCACACCGACGGTAGCCAAATCCACAATCGATAGCGTCCAGTATAGCGATTTCACCGACCGGATTCAAACAGCGAATCCAAGCAACTCGCGCCCCGATTTCGCCACCGTGCGCTCCGGCATTCATCGCCAGCCAGCCGCCCAGCGTGCCCGGCACGCTATCAAGACACTCAAGCCCCGAAAACCCCTCGCGCTCCAGCCGATCCAGCAGCGCTGGCCCCATCCAGCCGCACTCCGCCGTTACCTCGTCACCATGCACGTCGAATCCCCGGAACGCTCCCGGCGCGAAGCGGACCACGCAGCCTGCTTCGCCTAGGTCGCTGAACCAGGAGTTGGCGCCCGCCCCCACAAAGCGCCAGTTCACCCCGTGCGCGTTGCACAAACGCACCACGGCCGTCAGCGCCGCTTCGTCGACGACCTCGACGCGCCAACGTGCCCAGCCGCCGACCTGATAATAGGACCAGTGCGTCAACGCACCGAACGGCACCGCCTCAACCCCTGGCAACGCCCTCAATGCCGCCTCAAAACCTTCGGGGTCTCGGTGTGCCGGCCAACCACGCGCGAGATCTGCGCGGATCAAGTCGACCATGCCGATCACATCACCAGCACCCGCGATCACTACCAAATCACCCGACGCCAGTGTCAGCCGCAGGTAAGCCCACGCCTCCTCCAGCGTGCGCGCCAGTTTGAGGCGCGGGCCGATGCGCGGTGCGGATACGGCGGTGTCAGCATGCTGCGGGCTATCAGAGTGACGGAAGTGGGCATACAGGTCTTCGATGCAACCGCCGTCCAGCGGCGTTTCGGAAGCCGCATAAACCGGTAGCAGGATCACTTCGTCGGCTTCGGCAAAAGCAGGAGGGAATTCTGGCCCCAGCGCCAGCGTACGCGTGTAACGATGCGGCTGGAAGAGCGCGACCAGACGCGCCGGACGCTCTTCGCGCGCCATTGCCAGCGCGGCTTTCAGTTCGGCCGGATGGTGCGCGTAATCGGCGATGATCCGAATGCCCTGCACATCCGCCACGCACTCATAACGGCGTCCCGGCAGTTCGTCACAGGCGCGCGGCAGCGCCGCAAACACAGCCTCAGGCGCATGACCCAGCAACAGTGCGGCAGCGGCGGCGCCCAGCGCGTTGACGGCGTTATGTTGTCCGGCCACGCCCAAGGCGATGTGCCCTTGCGATACGCCGCGCCACGTCACGTCAAACGTGACGCGCCCCGCTTCGACGCGAACATCCGTCGCACACAGATCGGCATCCGCCGCCAGACCGTAACGCAGCAGCGGCACCGTGGCTGCGGCACCCACTTGGTCGGCTCGCGCGTTGTCACAGCAGACCGCGACACCTTCGCGCGTGCGGGCAACGACCGAGGCAAAACAGGCGGTCAGCGCGGTCTCGCCATCGAAGTGCTCCAAATGATCCAGATCAATGCCGGTGAGCACTGTGACAGCGGGCGCATACTGCGCAAGTGTGCCGTCGCTTTCATCCGCTTCCGCCACCAGCAGATCACTGTTGCCGCAGCCCGCCACGCCGCCGAGGCGCGGCGTGGTGCCGCCAATGCACCACTCCGGCACAGCCCCCAATTCTTGCAGTAACCGCGCCGTGAAACAACTCGTGGTGGTCTTGCCGTGTGCGCCGCAGACAGCGATGCCGCGTGCGTCCGACACCAGCTTCGCCAGTACCTCGCCGCGACGGAAGACCGGCAGGCCCCGTTCATGCGCGGCGAGCAATTCGGGGTCGGAAGCCGGGACCGCTGGTGTGACGATCACGCAGTCGACGTTTGTCAGATGGGCGGGATCATGGCCTTGCTCGACGCATACGCCGTACGTGCGTAGCCAGTCGGCCCACGCATTCAGGTGCGCGTCGCACCCGCTCACACTCCAGCCGCGCCGCGCAAGCAGATAGGCCACGCCGGCCATGCCCACGCCGCAGATGCCCTGCATGTGTACATGACCAACTACCATGACCAGTGGTACAGCAACCGGCGTTCCGTCGCTTCCATGAGCCATTGCCGCCATCCCGTATCCACCCCGATCCCGGGACGGGGCGAAAAGATGTCGCGCAGGGTCACATGCTCTTCATACCGAATCACCTTGATCGCCTTGGTGTTCAGCAGTTCCGCCATCGCCGCCTGCGCATCCGTATTGTAGCCGATTGCGTCGATCAATTTATGCTGCACCGCTTCGGCGGCCAGAAACACACGTCCGTCTGCGAGCGGTGCCACAGTCTCTTTCGGCAACTTGCGGTTTTCAGCCACCAACCCCACAAAGCGCTCGTGCATCGCCGCGATCACCTTTTGCAGCAGCTCCTTTTGCTCAGGCTTGACCTCATGAAACGGATTCAAAAGATCCTTGTTGGCGCCGGACTTGATCGTCACGTCCTGAACGCCCAACTTCGCCGCCAGGTCTTTGAAGTTGTACGACTGCATGATCACGCCGATCGAACCGGTCAGCGTCGTCGGATGCGCCAAAATCCGGTCGGACGCCAGCGCGATGTAATACGCGCCCGACGCGGCCACATCGCCCATCAACGACACGATGTAACGTCCTTCCTGGGCTTTTTTGAAATCCAGCAGTGCCTTGTAGATAATGTCGCTGTCCGTGATGCCGCCGCCACCGCTGTTGATCTCCAGCAGAAGCCCCCGCACCTCGGGGTCGTGCGTTGCGCGGCGGATCGAGCGCAACACCGTGTTGGCGTTGCCGGCATACCATGCCGAATCACCCAACATGATCATACCGTTGACCGGCACACGCACGACCTTCAAATCGCCCGCGCCGGACGACCAGCGTTCGATCATGTCTGGAGCTTCGTCCTCGCCCACACCATAGGCGGTGTTGTACGGTCGCATCAGGCTGTCCAGAGGAGAGCCTTTTCGCGCCGAAAGAGCGCCTAGGCTTCCCGCCAGCGCCAGCGCGGTCAATACGCCGAGACCGACAAACAGAATGACAATCAGCGCGCAACCGAATCCACATCCGCGCCCTTTACGAGTGTTACCTTGATTTTCAGCCATACATATCCTCCCTTCGGGTTAAATCCGCGATAATACTAGCACACCTGAGCCACCCCATGCCACAGGGATAATTTCGTATTATGCGTTCTGGGTGGAATTGGGTGTTTCTGGGGCAATCGGTGTCGAAATCGGGATCGGCATGCTCTAGTTTTCAATACTCAACCGTGAAACACGAAATTTGGACGGCGCGAACTATTTTTCATTTGTACCTCTTTTTGACGTATGTAGTCGCCGCCACGCTTACACCGATCGGCATGACTGTCTTCTTTATCTTTCCACCGCCACGCCATATCCATACCCCTTCAACGTCATCGAACGCGGCTTGCCGGAGACAAAAATATCAAACGGTCCTGCGGTTGTCTCGCGCATGTTGTTCACAAGGACAGCCAGCGCCCCGTCTGGACGGCGCTTCGCCAAAAGGTGCACGCCGCGCGCGCCTGTGAGGCGGATCGGGATTTCCTGTCCGGTGAAGAAGCGCCAAATTTCGCGGACCGGTACCGCCGTCGGTGTCTCTTCGCTGCAATCAAGCTCGTACCAGCTTTTTTCAGAAACGGCGAACTTCTCGCCCTTCGCATTCTGGTAGAGACGCCAGCCGTCGATATTCCGGGCATCCGCCGCGAGCAACCCCACATCAACGCCGCGCTTTTGGAGAGTCTGCGCGCCGTCACGGTCGAGCAGTACGCCGCGCGTCAACCACGCATCCGGCAGTGTTGCGGCTGCGGGTCCAAACGCTGCCAGCGGTGCGCCAGAATCACGGTCATAGCGCGTTGGCGCACCGTTGGACGCAAGCAAAGCACCTGCCATCGGATGAGAAAAGAATTTGACCAGCGCACGTTTGCCGGCATACGGCTGAGGCAGGATGGCGTCGCGCACGAGACGAGGCGGCGCAAATATCTCAAATCCAATAGGGGAGGCATCCTTGAATGTCGCGGCGATCCGCTTGGCTTCGTCCTGTCCCGCCAGATGGGCAGCGAGGTATTCTGGATCAATGCCCTTGTTCGTCTTGACGTTGTGGCGCATCATGTACTTGTTCCGGACGATGCCCCCTTCGGCAATCACTGCGCGGTCGTATGCTTCGCATAATTGCTCGGGGACGACGCCCACATCGCGCGGGTAAGGATCATTCTCGTCCAGCGGTACGATGTCACAGGCATGGAGCAACGCGGACTGCCACCGCAAGAACTCAACGATGCCGCCGAGTCCCTGTCCCCAATTGCGCAGGTTGTGGGGATGACGCACCCAGTATGTGGCACCGGTCAGGCGCACGAACTGACGGTCAGTTCCCTTGCCAGCGAGCAGGCGGACGAGTGCCGGTACGTCAACACCGTCGAGGTCATACTGCGAAACGCTCAGACAGGTCGCGATCATCACGGACGGATCGATCTCATCTGCCGCCGCCCGCATCGCCTGAGCGTACTCCATGAGTGTCTCTCCCATGACGTCGACACAGGCCGTGCGGAGCGGGTTGGGCGCGCCCGCGTAGGCATCACGAATTTGTTCTGCTGTGACGGACGTGGCACCGAGCCGGGCCGCGATGCGCCGTAGATGCTCGTCGCACACGCAGCAGATACCGGGACGGCACGCTTGAACGAGATCGTCGTCGAGGAGAATGACTTTCGCCCCCGCCCGAATGAAGTCACGCACATTCTCGGCAATCGCCTCACGGCAGGCGACATCCGTGGCACAGACCGCCGCTGTGTTTCCTTCCAGCGCACGCAACGGGCGATAGTTCGGGAAGCGCCGCAGAAAGTCTGGATTTGTCATGTTGCCGTAACCCAGCGTTGTGGTCCAAACCGCCACCGGGAAGCCCGCCTTCTCGAAGAAGCGTATTTCCTTGGCAAGCTTTGCGAGCGCATTCGTCCGCGCCGCGCCATCGAGATGAAACTCACACCGCTCGATCTGAATGGCTTCCGCTCCCGCCCGTATGGCGTCCGCCAACAACTTTTCGCATCCGATTTCCGCCAGATCGACGCCATCGAATTGAGTCACCAACCGACAATCAGCGATGGACTTGGTTGCGCCCGGTTGCTTGTTGGCGTCGCCCCAGCCGTAACTCCCGGCCATCCAGACGCATCCGCACACTGTCAAATGCCGCAACGTACTCATCCAGATTTTCTGCATTTGATGTCTTCCCTTCTGCTTGGCCCACACCGAGTAACATCCAGTTCTTATGATTGCATTTTTCATGCGGCAGATGCCACTCAAAACGCCAGTAACTCCTTGCCGATAACAGTGTCGAGACAAGCGTTTCAATTATCCATCATTTCGCCGGTGACAGGGCTACGAGCTTGTCTTGCCAGACGGCTTGACCGTTTGGCGATTGGCAGTTTTTCCCCGCTACGGTCCGTTAAATAGAAAAGACACCGTAGGTTTTTTGGGGGTGGTGAAAAACGCGAAAAAACACAATTGACAATACCTGCCGGTGAGGCGTATGCTGACGGCACGATTTCGTGCAGGGTAATGTGTGCTGAGGGTACGGCACGTCGTTGTTCTCGCGATGACAGCGAGATATGACCAGAGGTGAGAGGCCGCGTGCATTGCGGCTGGATGTCTTAGAGACCGTCCTGCACATTTTGATTTTGCGCTTACGCGCATTAACGCTTCCCAGAAGAGACCGCCAGTTTATCCAAATGCAGAAGCGAAATGCTCGGAGGTGCGCCGCTACGGCGCGCCTCCAGTCTCGTGTTTCTGTATGGGCGCCTGGCGGTTGCCTTCTGGGAGGCACGGGCTGGGGTCCGCGCCCTTTTTGTGGGGGCGCGCGGAGCCCGGTGCGGCACGGGCGGCGGGGAGATGGCACGATGGATGGGAATCTTTTTTGCGGCGGAACGGATGTCGGCGGAACGGCGTTTATAGGACTGCCGGGCATTTTGGTTGTGGCGGCGTACGCGCTGTGCCTCGTGGTGTACATGTGGGAGCGGGGCGTGTTCCGCGGGGTCTGGGCAGACCGGCGGGAGACATGG
>DUPH01000168.1 GCA_012838435.1 Lentisphaerota bacterium
CGGCTCAGGAACGTCCCGCCCGTGAGTTCAACCGGACCTACCACGCCATGGGCGGTACCGTGGTCGTAGATGGCACCCTCGCGCACGTCGATCGTCACGTTCGTGTCCGCTGTGGTGTGCCCGCCCCAGAAGTCGCCGTTGTTGCACTGCCATTTGCCTTCCGCGATAATGAAGCGCGTCTGCACACCAGCCGCCCTGCTGAGCCCCTGCGCCCGGAGTGTCCCCGCGCCCTGCTTGACGAACGTGTGGCCCAAGAGGCCCTGCGCGAATTTCGCTCCGCTGCTGAAGAACACTTCCTTGCCTTCGGCCACTTCGATCACACCCGTGGCATTCAATCCGTCGCCGGCAATGGAATAGGATTTGGCACACGTCATGGAGGCACCAAAAGCAACACCGCCGCCATTCATCATCACCACGTTCGTCACGGATCCAAGATCCGCTTCGGCCGTAACGTTCGTTACGAGTCCATCAAGCGTCAGAATTCCATCGGTCACAGTTGCCGTACCTGCAACCAGTGCAGTGGTTGCACAAGCGGACATCATCGCGAGCAGGATTTTCTTCATAGCAAGCACTCCTCTAAGGTCTTTCAGGGACATCTTAACATGCATCCTCTTCAACTTTCAACGAAAATACCCAAAAAAACGTGTGAATCTGCTTGCGGATACCCGTGCCACCCGATAAGATTGTACTTTTTTTAACGGAAAGCAGAAAACATCAGATGCGAACAGTAGCCTGTCCCACCAAAACGTCTTGCCATCTACACACGACACTTAAGATACGCTTGATCTTGTTGCGCGGTGTGATGCGTCGTTTTTTCCTGAACGTTTTCAACCCGCGTTATGTTCGCGAAAGCTTGGCGTTGCGGCAAGGCGAGTGCCGTCGCTGCGGCGTCTGCTGCCATCTGACCGCCAGCACCTGCGGCGCTCTGCGCTCTGATAAGGACGGGCACTCCTCATGCCGCCTTTACAAACTTTACAGGCTGCCGAATTGCTGCACCTTTCCGATCGACGCGCGCGACCTCGCCGACCGCAACCTCGTCGCGCCGGACATCCCCTGCGGTTATTTTTGGCCTTCCCTTGAACGTTGAGCGTTGAACGTTCTCACATCGAGAGCGGTACGCGGAAAGTCACACAGGTTCCGCGACCGGGCGCGCTCTGGATGTCGAGCGTCCCGCCAGCTTCTTTCATGCGCCGCGCCATATTCCCGAGACCGTCATGCCCGACACCGCCCGGCTGGGAAGGGTCGAAGCCGACACCGTCATCCTCGACCCGCGCCTCCAGGATATCGCCATCAAGGCGCAACGCGATGCGCACCTGCTTGGCTGATGCGTGCTTGAGCACATTTCCAACGGCCTCGCGTACCGCCAACAACAGGTGGTGGCGCGTCTTGGAAGCGATGGGACGTTCGACCAACTCTGCCGGACGCGTGAAATGAAAACGCAGGCCGGAATTACCTAGAAAATACTCGGTGTATTGCTCGAAATAACTGATGAACGGCTCCCATCCGTCATTGGCCGGATTCACCGCCCAGACGGTCTCGTCCACGTTGCGCGCCAATTCATTGGCCACTTCGTAGATCTGATCGAGCCGCTTGTGGACGGTCCCGTTTTCCACGTCGTTGTGCGCCAGTTCACTCAGCGTGGCCACGACCGAAAGACCGTTGCCCAGTTCATCATGAATGTCCCGCGAAATGCGTGCACGTTCCAACGCCAACGCCTCCTCGCGCTTGAGCAACGCCATCTGCAACTGATACCGGTGCCAGAGTATCCAGCGGGCAATCAGAAAGACCACGACCGCCAATCCGGTGGAGAGCAACAGATAGAACCACACCGTCTGCCAGAAATAGGCGCGCACCGTAAAGGGCTGAGAGATGCCGTCCAGATTCCAGATGCCGCCAGCCTCTGCCACAACCTGCAACACATAATCGCCGGGCGGCAACCACTCGAAAACCGCTGTGCTTTCCGCCTGTACCGGCGACCAGCCTTGCCGCACGCCATCGACCCTATACCGGAAACGCACGGAGTCGGATTCGCCCGGTGCCAGTGCGGCGAATTTAAAAACAATGTTGCGCGCGCCCGGTGCCAACATCAGCGCGCGCGGATGGGACACCGCATTGTCAAAGATCGGTTGTCCGTTGACGCTCACGCCCTCCAGCGCCACGACCGGCGGCCGTCCGGAAAAATCGATCTTGGCCGGGTCCACCACCGCAACACCATTTTCAAACGGGAACCAGATGCTGCTACGACGCGGCCCGCCGAGCGAAGCCGCACCACCCATGCAGCGCTTGCCCAGCAAGCCGTCCGAACTCCCCAGATGCAACATGCGCACTGCGATCGCCTGATCGCTCGCGGTCGTTCGCGCCAATTGCATAAGGTCTTCGAGGTACACGCAGAGCAACCCCTGGGTGGTGCCGAGCCAGAGACGGCCAAACGCATCCTCTGTGATCTGCAGCACGGCGTCATTGAAGCCACCCGCATGCCGCCCGATCGCAATCACGGCGTCACGCGCGACCAGAAACAGGCCGGCGGTTGTCCCGACCCAAAGATTGCCGGTCGTGTCGCGCATCACCACACGTGGATAACCGGCCAGTCCGGCCTCCTGACCAACCACCAGTTTGCCGCCGTCCGGAGCGATGCGCAGCAGGCCGAGCCGTTCACTGCACAGCCAGAGCGCCCCGTCTGGATCGCGATGCAAACCATGTACCGGCTCCGACACCTGCGAACCGTAGACCACGGCTGTCTCCAACTCGCCGCTGACGGAGACGCGCATCAGCCCCTGCGGCGTGCCGGCCAGGATGCCCAGCGCGGCATCCTCAAACAGCGTGTATACCGTGTGTACCACCG
>DUPH01000169.1 GCA_012838435.1 Lentisphaerota bacterium
TTGCCTATAACTTGGCATTAAAATAGGGGCACGGGTTTTCCAACCCGTGGCACGGACAGGAATGTCCGTGCTCCTTTCGCCGCGCACAGCGCGGCCGGTCAAGCAGACGCTTGACCCTCCCGGTGCTCCGCGAGCTCGGTAAAAGATTTTGTGCGGCGGCAAGCGGTATTCCGCGCGACGCCGCTTTTTGAACCCTTAGTCCCAGCACTTCGTCGGTTACACTTCGTCCCTACACTTCGCCGCTGGCGTAATCTACCAAGTGGTTTCGACTGTAGACGACTAAGTGTGTGTCTCCGCTCACGGCGCGGAGAGAAAGCGGTGCCGCGACCCGCGCACAGCGCGGCTCTTGTCACCGCAAATTTTCCGCTGCGCCATGCACGGTCTAAATACGCCAGATACCTGCCAACTCTCAACGCTCAACTTTCAACGCTCAAGTAGGCGGCGCATGCGCCGCCGGACGAGCAGACGCTCGTCCCTCCCGGTGCTCCGTAATGAAACCTGAAACCATCCTTCCGCACAGCGGAAGGCGGCTCGTGGGGACACTTGCCCTCCAAATCAAATCATGTAGTTCATGCGCCCGCGTAGCGGGAAATTAGGTCAATCAGGCCAAAAAAAATTAAACCACGGAACACGGGCAAGATGCCCGTGCCACACCCGTAGCATGGGCGTCCCGCCCATGAAGCGCACACGGGCAAGATGCTCGTGCCACACCCCTTTTGCAAGGCGTGCTGTCGCTGGCGAGAACGCCCGCGTTATTTTCTCACGACCTCCTTTTCACCAGAAACGTATGATCCTCGCGCACCCCTGTCACGAACCGATTGCCCAAATTTACTCGATTCCCCTTGCCGATCACGTTCTCGTTTCGTACCATTGCAACGATTTTTATGCGGGGAAGGTCGATTACCGAGATGACGCGGATGGCGTCTCGGCGGTCGCGGAAACACGTCCGGCCTATGCCGGAGAAGAGAAATGAAAAAGGGGAAAGTTATGATCTGCAATCGCAATGTTTGGCTGGCGGTAATCGCGGCGGCTTTCGTTTGTCACGGCGGGCAGGAGAATCTGGTGCGCAACCCCGGCTTCGAGCAGACGGAGCCTTCCGGGGCCACTGTCGCTTGGCCCGAACGCAAACCGGTGTATCGCTTTGCGGATGGCGCAGGACGGGAGGGCTCGCGGGGACTGGTCTTTGAGAACAGCGATCCCAAGTTCTACTCGTTTCCGTCGCAGGCGCTCGACCTGCAGCGCGGGTGTTGCTACGCCTATGAAGTATGGGTCCGGACCGAAAACCTTGTGGGCGAGGAGTCGGGGGCGGCGGTCTGCATGGAGTGGTATGACGGCAGTAAATATCTGGGCGGGGCGTATGCCGAAGGGGTGCGTGGAACCAGCGAGGGCTGGCAGCGCGTACACGGTTTCACGCGCGCTATCCCGACGAATGCCACGCGCGTCAGCATCTCCCCCTATGTGCGCCGCGGCATGACCGGCAAGGCGTGGTTCGATGATCTCAAGGTGACGCGCTACGTGCCGCCGCTGGTTCGCGCCGTGAGCGTTTCCACTTATCGCCATGTCGCGGCGGAGGGCCCCGTGTCATTTCATGCGGCGCTCACGTTGGACGAGTCCGGCGTGGTGCCTTCGGAAGTGAAGGGACTTTTCAGCATCGAAACGAGTGATGGTCAGACGGTGAAACGCTTGGAACCGGCGACGCTGACCGAACGCCATGCCGCATGCACGTTGGACGCGCGGACGCTACCGGTCGGCACCTACACAGTGCGCTTTACTTTGAATATGCGTGACGGGACATCTCGCGGTAGCGCGCAGACCCATTTCTTGCGCGTTGATCGTCTGCCGGAGCGGCGTGTGTTCATCGACCCGCACCGGCGGCTGATCGTGGACGGACAACCGTTCTTCCCGCTCGGCATGTATTGGGGCGGCGTCAAAGAGAAGGAGTTGGGAATTTACGCCAAAGGGCCTTTCAACTGCCTGATGCCGTACGGCAGTCCGACGACGAATCAGATGGATGCTTGCCATGCGCGCGGCCTCAAGGTGATCTACTCGATCAAAGATTACTACTCCGGCACACGCTGGGCACCTGCCCACATGAAGACCGAAGCGGATGAGGTGGCCGAAATCCAGCGGCGCGTGGCGCTGCACGGGAAACATCCGGCCCTGTTGGCTTGGTACATCAACGATGAACTACCACTCGCGATGGTGGATCGGCTGGCCGCGCGCCAGCGGTTGATGGAGAAGCTTGATCCTGATCATCCCACATGGGTGGTTCTGTATCAGCATGACCAAGTGGACGCCTACCTGCCGACCTTCGATGTGATCGGAACCGATCCCTATCCGTTGCCCGCCAAGCCGGTCGGTACGGCGTTGCTGTGGACGCGCAACACGCGTGATCTTTCTTTCGGCACGCGGGCCATGTGGCAAGTGCCTCAGGTCTTCGATTGGGGCGCATACCGCAAAGGCGAAGCCCGCGAGAAAACACGCGCGCCGACGCTGGCGGAGATGCGCGCTATGGCGTGGCAGTGCGTGGCTGCCGGTGCGAACGGATTGGTTTTCTACTCCTTCTTTGACCTGTTCAAGATGCATGACCGCGATCCATTCGAGCGGCGTTGGGCTGATGTCTGCGCGATGGGCGAGGAACTCAAGCGTTACATTCCGGTCATGCTCTCGATCGAGCCGCTGCCGCAATTGACTTGCAAGGCACCGGCGTCCGTGGAAACGCGCGCGTGGCGTGTGGGGTCACATCTCTACCTGCTGGCAGTGAACGGTGACACGGCGGCGGCTGATGCCGAGGTTTCGATCGCGGGCGGCTTCTCAGAGCTTCACGCTGAATTCGGTCAGGTGCCCAAGGTTTTGGACGGCGGTCGACTGGCCTTCTGCCTTGACCCGCTGGATCCGGTGATGGTGCGGGTGAAGCTAGGTAAGAGGTAATAGGGTCTAATTCCCTTACTGCTCCTGCGGCACGACGACGAAAACGGGTGTTCGGCCAACCTCGACGGACGCCGCGCCGACGAGTTCATTTCCCATCGCATCCCATAGGCGCCCCCCCTGCGGCAGAGCCGCGCGATCGAGCCGTGCGCGTCCCGGCACGAGTACGTCGTCCCATAGAACGCTCACCGAACGGTCGTCCCCACGGAACCGCGCCACGCGCATGCCCTCGGGCGGCGGGGCCAAGGGGGCGGGTTCAAGGCCATCAATGAAATAGGCGGTCACGGCGGTGGCGGCGGCCACCGGCGAGACGGCACGGTCGTAGTCGGCCAGATTCATCAGCCCGTGCCCGTCAAAACGGTCCGTGTTGTGCAGCGAATAGAGGAAAAGCTTGGCGATGCCGTTCGCGAACGTGTCCGCCCAGCAGCGCGCGCCAAAGGCAACCGCCTCCTCGAGATCCTCGGGCGGCGTGCGGCGGAAGGTGTAGAAGCTGGCCGTCATGCTCAGGTTGCCTTCCGTATTCCAGATTTCCGGCGCGGCGCGAGCGCCGAACGTCGCGCGCATGTTGGCGATGAGGGCGCCGCCGTCGGTATCGCCGTCGCCGGGGACGTTGCAGAAGTAATAGTGCATCGAGTTGATGTCCGGCCGCTCCGCGACCGGGGCGCTCTCCAGAAACGGTTTCACGTAGTCGGGACTCGACAGCTCGGTACACCAGCCGACGACCTTCGCGGACGGATTGCCCTTTCGGAGCGCCGCCGCGCCGGCGTTGAAGACGGGGCCGAACTCCGCCGCCGTGCCGCGGAAGAAATAGCCGGAGATGTAGGGTTCGTTCCACACCTCCCAGTGGTCGATGCGGCCGGCGTAATGCGCCGCCACCTGCTCGCACCAGGCCGCGAAGGCCGCGGCGTCGTAATGGTGCTTCCCCTGCGCGTCCACGGGATGCGCCCACTCTGGCGGCCCGTCCGGCAGCCCGAGAATCGCGATGCCCGCCGCCCGGACGGCGTCGACCGGTTCATCGAACCATCTCCACTCGCCCGGCTTCGGGTTGCCGCAGGACATTTTCGTGATGCCCGAACAGTCATGCAGCCGCTCCCAGCCCATGCCGATCGCCCGCGCATAGCGGATGAAATACGGCGAAAGGCGGAAATGCGTGCCGAAGCGGCTGCGCTCCCCCAGTCCACGTGGAGGCGGCAAACGGGCCAGCACACGCTCGCACCGCACGGCGGACGAGGCGTCCTGCGGCACAAGCTCCACGCGTAGAAGGCCGTTCGCATTCGGCTCAACGTCGAGGTGATGCGTCTTGCCGCCGGCCACAAGCTCCACGCGCCGCTCATGCACCAGGCGGTTCGGATACGCCGTCACCCGCAGGGTGGCATGCACCACGGTCCCCGTCGGGCTGTCGGCCGCATGCGCCGCCAGGCGCAGCGGAAGAGGCCGTCCCCACGGCACGATGGCCGGCTGGTCCGTCGGCGCGTCGAATGCCAGTTCAAGCTCGTGGGGCGCGGCGGGGGCGTACGGCGTCGCGCGCGACCCCAATTCAAACTGGAGTCCGTCCACGCGCACGGCATGGCCGTTGTCGCAGGATATCGTAAGCGCCGCCTGCCGGACATCCTCGGGGACGGGCGGCGTCGTCACCTCCAACCGCACCCATCCGTCCTGTGCCGCCACGGGAAACGTTTTGCCGAAGCGCCATTTGTTCGAATTGAGCCGTCCGTCCCAGCCGCCCAGTCGGACATGTGCCGTACCTTCTTCGCATTTTGCCCAAAGCGAAAATGTATACGCTTGCCCGCTCGCCACATCCATCGGACGCGTGACGGTCTCGCCCGCCGTATAGGGACGTTTCGGGAACCACAGCGCCCGTCGGCCGAACTTGCCGCCCGCGATCCATTCCGGACGCGCGTCCTGCCATTCGCTCCACGCTTCGCCGGTGAAAACGGTGTTGATGAAGAAGTTGTCGTCCTTCGCCTCGCAGGAGCTTGATGGCACGAGGTTTCCGGCGACGGGTGGATTGTTGTTCTTCTCCACGGTCGCGTCGGGGTTGGCGTCAAATTCCTCAACCATCACGTCGTCCAGCAGAAAGTGTCCTATGCTGCCTGTGGAGACCATCACGCCAAATCCGCTCTGCACATCGGCCTTGGCGCAGAATGCGAACGCATGCCGCTGCCAGCCGTTCGTGGGGCGGAACGTGTTCCCCGCGCCATACATCGTCCAGGGGTAGCCGATTTTCCGCACGCACACGTTGATCTTGCCGGGATGATCTATGCCTTTCAGGAGAAAGCTCACGCGGTACCAGCGCTGCTGCCACATCGGCCAGGCGGGCGAGAAGATCTGCAGTTCGCCGCCGAAGTTGCCGGTCATGTCCACGTTCATCGCCCGCCCTCGACCGTCTGCACCTGTTTGGCTGCCGAACGCGCACGTCCGTCTGCCCCAGTTGCCCACGATCCAGCCCTCCGGGGCGCTCCGACCGTCCAACGGCATGTCGTCGAACGTCCAATGCGCCACAAGCCGACCCGCATTCGCCCCGGCTAGCGACACTATGCAGCCCCACACGGCCACGGAAAGAGCAAGCGACGTCTTCATCTGACGACGATTACCAGTCTGCCGTCGCCGCGCATAACGCGGCAATGAATGCGGCTTGTCCGATGCGAGGCCGTGACTGACCTGCACTTACCTTCCTGCGCTTCGTGTCGTGAATCGTCATTTTTTGAGTTCCTTTTCTTATCGCGCTTGTGTCGAGTCGCAAAACGCTGACAAAAAGGCATTGTCACACATTCCGAGGCGTTTGTCTAATGGACTTCCCCCCCAAAAAAATCGGTTCGTGACAGGGATGTGTGAAGATCGTGCGTTTATGGTGAAAGGGGGAGTAGAAAGTCGGGCGCGGGTGTCCTCGCCCACAACAACGTGTCTTGTAAAAGGGTGTGGCACGGGCATCTTGCCGTGTTCCATGGTTTCATTTTTTGACAGGATTTCCCGCTGCGCGGACGCGTAAACGACACGATCGACATGATTGACATGATTTGGAGGGCGAGTGTCCCCACGAGCCGCAGCCGCGCTGTGCGCGGATTTTTCACTTCTGCGTTCTGCGTTCGACGTTCTGCGTTCTGCGTTCAAAAGAGACGGCGTTAAACGCCGCCCACTTGAGCGTTGAAAGTTGAGCGGACGGCGGCTCGTGGGGACACTCGCCCTCCAGTGCTGCGGTCTGGGCTCGCGAAGCACCGGGAGGGTCAAGCGTCTGCTTGACCGGCCGCGCTGTGCGCGGCGAAAGGAGCACGGACATTCCTGTCCGTGCCACGGGTTGGAAAACCCGTGCCCCTATTTTAATGCCAAGTTATAGGCAA
>DUPH01000170.1 GCA_012838435.1 Lentisphaerota bacterium
ATCCCATGACGACCGACTCCAAGTCTGCCCCTGATTTCGTGGCGCCGCATGTGCGGGGCCTGCCTAAATCCGGCATCCGTGATTTTTTCGACATTGTCGTTGGCCGTAAAGATGTGATCTCGCTCGGTATCGGCGAGCCGGACTTCCAGACGCCATGGCACATCCGTGAACGCACGATCGAAGCGGTCGAGCGTGGCGCCACGCGCTACACCTCGAACCTCGGAACCCCCGAGTTGCGTCAAGCACTGGCCGCGTACATGCGTGACTCATTCCACGCCGAGTATGATTGGCAGCACGAGATCCTCGTGACTGTCGGGGTCAGTGAGGCGTTCGATCTCGCGATGCGCGCCGTCCTCTCGCCGGGTGACGAAGTGCTCTACCACGAACCCTGCTTTGTCGCATACGCGCCGCTTATCCGCATGGCGCACGGTGTGCCGGTACCAGTCGAGACGTTCCGTAAGGACGACTTCCGCCTGACAGTCGAAGAACTGGAGAAAAAGGTCACGCCGCGCACCCGCGTGCTGCTGCTCAACTTCCCGAACAATCCCACCGGTGCCACGCTCGACCGTTCGGACACCGAGGCGCTGGCTGATTTTGCGATCCGCCACAATCTGCTGGTGGTCTCCGATGAGGTCTACTCGGAACTGACCTACGAGGGCGGACGTCACTCCATGGCGGCTATTCCGCGTTTGCGCGACCGTCTGATCTTCCTCAACGGATTTTCCAAGGCGTGGTCGATGACCGGCTTCCGGCTGGGTTATGCCTGCGCGCCGGCGCCGCTGATTGACGCCATGATGAAGATCCACCAGTACGGCATGATGTGCGCCTCGTCGATCAGCCAGACTGCCGGTCTCGAAGCGTTGCGTCACGGTGATGCCGCCATCGCCGAAATGCGTGACGCTTACCATCTGCGGCGCAACTTTATCGTCGCTTCGCTCAATGAGATGGGGCTCGATTGCTTCATGCCGCGCGGTGCGTTTTACGTGTTTCCATCGATCCAGTCTACGGGTCTCTCTTCCAAGGAGTTTGCCCTGCGCCTGCTCAACGAGTGTAATGTCGCGTGTGTGCCGGGCGAAGCTTTCGGTGCCTGCGGCGAGGGGTTCTTGCGCTGTTCCTACGCCACCGGCATGACACAGCTCAAGGAGGCGATGGAGCGGATGGAGAAGTTTGTTAGTGCATTAGTGCGTTAGTGCATTAGTTCGCTATCGGTATCGCTATCGGTATCGGTATCGATTGTTGCGACCACGCAGTGGTTCACAACGGCGAGTGTAAAAGCCTGCTCTGCAGGCGTACTTGAAAGTTGAGCGTTGAAAGTTGAAAGTTGAGCGTTCAAAAAGTTTGGGTTGCGGGCTCCGCCGCACGGGAGATCATGATGTGAAAATCCGGTTCTTGTTATTCTCTCTGTTTCTGACTTGTTTCGGTGTTTCAGCCGCTGCGCAGACCAACGCGCCTGCGCCCTACGGCCCCGTGCCGAGCGAGCGCCAGTTGCGCTGGCACGAGACCGAGGTTTTTGCGCTGATCCACTACGGCTTGAACACCTACACTGACCGCGAATGGGGTTACGGCGATGAAGACCCTGCGCTTTTCAATCCGTCCCGGCTTGATGCCGGACAGGTGGTGGCAGCGCTCAAGCGCGGCGGCATGCGAGGCGTGATTCTGGTGGCCAAGCATCACGATGGCTTCTGCCTCTGGCCTACCCGGACCACGGAACACAACATCTCGCGCTCGCCTTGGCGCGGCGGCAAGGGCGACCTCGTGCGCGAATATGCCGACGCCGCCAAGAAGCACGGACTTTGTTTCGGGGTCTACTGCTCGCCCTGGGATCGCAACAGTGCGGCCTACGGCACACCGGCCTATCTGCCGATCTACCACGGCCAGCTCCGCGAGTTGCTCACCCGCTACGGCACTCTCTTCGAGGTCTGGTTCGACGGCGCCAACGGCGGCGACGGCTACTATGGCGGCGCCCGCGAGAAACGCAACATCGATCGCTTCACCTACTATGATTGGCCGACCACCTGGGGGCTGGTGCGCCAGCTTCAGCCCGAGGCCTGCATCTTCGGCGATGTGGGGCCGGACTGCCGCTGGGTCGGCAACGAGAAAGGTTTCGCCGCCGAGGAGAGCTGGGCCACCTTCACGCCCAAAGGCAAGACCGATCCCACACGTCCGGCCAACGGCGATACGATGAACCACATTGAGGGGCCGGCCGGCCACCGTAACGGGACAGCATGGATCCCGGCCGAATGTGACGTGCCGTTGCGCAAGGGTTGGTTCTGGCACCCGAACGAGGACGCTACCGTGCGCACTCCGGCCCAACTCATGGAGATCTATTTCAACAGCGTCGGTAAGGGTGGCTGCATGAATCTTGGCGTGGCGCCCGACCGTGACGGACTGGTGTGCGCGGCGGATATCCGTTCGCTGGACGAGTTCGGCGGCTTGCTGAAAACGCTTTTCGCGAATGACCTCGCGCGCGGTGCGCGGGTCACCGCCGATCAGGTGCGTGCCGCACCGACGGCCGCATCGGGTGGGGGAATCGCGCCTTTCGCGCCGGCGCGCGTGCTTGATGGTGACCGGTACAGCTATTGGGCTACGGATGACGGTGTGACCAACGCTACCTTGACGCTCACCCTGCAGTCCGTCTCGGAGTTCAACGTGATTCGCCTGCGTGAAAACATCAAACTCGGCCATCGTGTGGATGCCTTCGAGATCGACGTTTGGCAAGAGGGCGAGTGGCGCGGTTATGCCAAAGGCCAGAGCATCGGCGCGTGCCGGCTCTTCCGGGGGCCCAAAGTCAAGAGCGACCGCATCCGTCTTCGCATCACGCAAGCCGCGGCCTGCCCCTGTATCAGCGAGGTCAGTTTGTTCGTGATGCCGGCCGCCTTAAAGTTTTCCTCGACAGAAGCCCCCGCACGAGCGTATCCTGCACATTGAAACGTTGTGGCACCTCCCGTGCTACGCCTTCCGGTTTTTTAGAATGCGTTTACCACAGGAAAGCTTGACGTTAAACAGTATCCGCTTGCGTGTCAGCCTGGCCTCGGGACTGGTGTTGCTTGTCCTGCTCTTTTCCGTCTATGTCGGCGGGTATATCGTGGTTCAGATGATCGGGGACGACGTTCAAGTGCCCGACTCGTTCACCGCGTTAGCCCGCGTCGCGCTTGGCTGGCTGACCTGCTTCATCGCGGTGGTGGGCATCGTTTTCGTGATCCCGATTTTCTGGCTCCAGTCGCGGCTGTTCCTGAATCCGCTCGACACGTTGACCCAGCAGATCCGCGAGATCGGTAGTCATCTTTTGGACGAGGCGTGTCCGGCTATCGACTGGCCGCACGACGACGAGTTCGGCGTTCTTGCGCAGAGCGTTAACGAGATGATCGGAGTGTTGGCGCTCAAGACGCGCCAGAACGAGCAGAGCAAACAGAGCCAGCGCGCGTTGATTGCCGGTATGCCGGACGGACTCTGCGTTTTCGACGTAAAGGGGCGTCTGGTCTCACTCCTCAAGCAGCCTGATTACACGAATCCCATTCCGGGACTCGTGGTAGGAGAGTCTCTCTCGCCCCCCATTTTCCCGGAGAGCGATTGTGACGCGTTCGGTCGGGCGATGCGCGAGGCGCTTTGTTCGGACCGTACCCAGATGGTGATGCTGTGTTGCCGGGAGGCGGATGGTTCATACCGCCACTTTGAAGTGCGTGTCAGCCGTATGGACGACGAGCAGGGGGTGGTGGTCTGGCGGGATGTCACCAAAGAGTGGCGTGAACGCGAGGTGCGCGAACAGGTCGAGGC
>DUPH01000171.1 GCA_012838435.1 Lentisphaerota bacterium
TCGGCCTGCTGGCCATTTTCGGCCTCGGCCGTCTCGGCCTGCAAACCGCCAAAGAGACCGAATACGACCAGCGTTGCGCCATGATGGCCGATGCGATCTTCGAAACCCTGCGCGACTACAACGCCCGGTTTGTCGATGAGGCGCGCACGAACGGCGTCGTGTCTGGCACGTGGGAATACCTCTGGGAACAGGCACGCCAGAACAAATTCGACATCCCCTTCCCACCAATCGCCAACATGAGCGCCAGCCCCAAGATCCTCCTGCGCTTCACGGAGCCCAATTCTTTTGCCGCCACATTCGACAAAGACAACCTTTCCCTGACGGACTGGAACCCGCTATACAGCCTGACGGGCAATTTCTTGAATCCTCCTAGTCCCGGCCCCTTCACCGCCCTCCATATCACGCTCGTCATCCATCCAGACGGCCTTACCTACTCCAGCGATCAGCGTGTGTTCAGCACCACCCTCACCAACCCGGGAGGCCTGCCATGAACACCCTCCGCCTCTTCTTTAACGCTCAACTCTCAACGCTCAACGTGCAACGTTCAACACTCGACACTCGACGCATCATGTGGAGTGCGGTGACAAACGCAGTGCGGCACCGCTTTCCGGTGTGCCCTCACAAAGCGGCGTCGCGCGGAATACCGCTTGCCGCCGCACTCCAAAATTTCTCTACTTTCCCCAAAAAACCTTCGTGTCCTTTGTGCCTTCGTGTGAGACAACAACAGAGGCATGCCAACTTGAGGACTTTAGAACTCCCGCACTTTAGAACTTCTTCCCCCGCCTTCACCCTCATCGAGTTGGTGGCAGCCCTCTCGCTCTTCGTCGTGATCCTCGGCATCCTGATGACCGTCCTGAACAGCGCCACCGAGATGTGGTCCGCCTCGCGCAGCCAGAAAAAAGAGCAGACTGCCGCCCTCGCGATCACCGACCTCATCGCGGATGATCTCTACCAAGCGGTGGCGGATAATAGCGTCCCGAATAATTCCACTGCCAATGCGCCAGAATACCCGAGCTTCATCCTTGAGACGCCGCCCATTAACGCTACGCTGAATGACGTGGTGGTGTTGCTGGCTTTTGCGCGGCGAAGTTCTTCGCGTGTGCCAGACCCCGACACCGCCGGCGCAACTGACACTCGTTTTTCGCTCGATGCGGTTTTCTACACGTACTACCTCAACGCACTCTTTCGCCACGTCATTCCGCTGTATAACGATTTTAACGATCCAGAGCCTCTGGGCACCCTCCTGCATGAGTTGTTGGATTCAATCCGAAATGCAGGGACTCATGACGACATAATTGAAGCCCTGCAAGATCCCACAAAATCATCAGATGTAAAATGGCAATACACGCTATTGGCGGAGCGCGTACTGCCATCGCTGAACGCAACGATCCCGGAAGGTTTCGTCCGGAAGGAAGATCCAGGGTTTCCGCACATGGTTGAGGGTAGCGACAAACGGCCAATCGGCAACAATATGAAACTGCACCCCATCTACGGCCGCCTGACCACCGATGTGCTGCCCGATCAAATCGACGTTGCATTTCGTTTGTTTGACGAACAGGACTGGGCCGCGTATTGGAAACTCGAGAAGGATTCCTCACCCGCCGACGTACTCAAGAGCAGTTACTTGGGCACCTTCATTTCCCGCCGCATCACCCTTCCGCAAGCCGGAGGTTCGCGTCTGCCATGAATATCGCCAGAACGTTAGAACCGACTCGCAAAGCACTGGGAGGGGCAAGCGTCGCTTGCCCGCGGACGAGCAGACGCTCGTCCCTCCCATCTCACAAGCCGGCTCGCGGAGCACCGAGAACCCAACAGCAGCGCATGAGGACACCATGGTGAACGACCACGACA
>DUPH01000172.1 GCA_012838435.1 Lentisphaerota bacterium
CCATTTTGGCAGAACCGGCGGAGGAAAACCACTTTTTCACTTTCAGGCACGCCCGTCAGAGACGCATCCCCTTTGTTTTCAAGGACTTAGATATAATTGCCCCCGATTTTTTGGGGAAAGTCCTTTGTCATCTGTGGATTCAAAAAACCGCACACTTGCGTTCACTCGCTGCGGCGTTCTTTGAAGAAGTCTTGCAGGATGGCGCGGCATTCGGGTTCAAGAATACCGGATTGTATTTCGGGGCGGTGATTGAGATCGGGATGGTTCAGGATCGAAAAGACTGAGTGGCCGCCGCGTTTGGGATCGGAGAGTCCCCAGACCACCAGCGGAACGCGCGCCAACACAATTGCGCCGGCACACATGCAGCACGGCTCTTTGGTCACGTACAGGATGGCGTCCGTCAGCCGCCAGTCGCCCGTTGCGGCGGCGGCTTGGGTGAGCGCGATCATTTCGGCGTGTGCCGTGGCGTCCTTCAACATCTCGGTCTGGTTATGGGCGCGTCCCAAAACACGGATCGCCGCAATCGGTACTTCGTCCGATTCCGGGCGGCGGATGATGACGCAACCGGTGGGTACTTCGCCGGCCTCTGCGGCTTTGGCGGCTTCGCGCAGGGCGAGCCGCATGAAGTGGGCGTGGAACTCGGGAGACAAGGGTGTGCTGGGTGTGTTCATCATAGGCCGATCAGATTGCGGATGTCGTCGAATGAAAGTTTCTGCATCACGGCTTCGTCAGTGACGCCGACCGTGGCGTTGATGACCGCCTGCTTGCGGCGCTGCATCTCCAGCACCTTCTCCTCGACGGTGTGCTCGGCGATCATTTTGATGCTGTAGACCGTGCGCTTCTGGCCGATGCGGTGGGCGCGGTCGGTGGCTTGATCTTCGACCGCCGGATTCCACCACGGATCGAAGTGGACGACCATATCGGCGCCGGTCAGGTTCAGGCCGGTGCCACCGGCTTTGAGGCTGATCAGGAAGACCGGAATGTCGGGGTTGAGGTTGAAGCGGCGGCATTGCTGCAAGCGGTCTTGCGTGGAGCCGTCCAGATAGCAGTAGCTATGGCCGTGTTGCTCCAGCGCTTCACGCAAAATTTTCAACATGCGGACAAACTGGCTAAAGACCAGAATACGGTGGCCGCCGTCGACAGCTTCGTCCAACAGTTCCATAAAGGCGTCCAACTTGGCGGAGGGCGCTTCATACGTGCCCGGCTCGTGGTGATCCTTGAGCAGGTCGAGATGACAGCACACTTGGCGCAGGCGCATCAGAATCGCCAAGATCTCAAAGCGGGAGCGGTCGAACCCTTTGGCGCTGACGAGGTCGCCCACCTTGCGGCGCGACTCGGCGAGCAGGTCGTTGTAGACGCGTTGCTGGTCGAGCGTCAGTGTGCAGAAGGAGACCTTGGTGATCTTGTCGGGCAGGTCTTTGGCCACATCCTTTTTCAGACGCCGCAAAAGGAATGGATGAATCTTGCGCCGCAATTTGGCTTGGGCCAGTTCGCCCTCGCGGTCGCCGGCGGCGATCGGCTGCTCGTAATTGGCGCGGAAGGTCTCGTAGTCGCCCAGATAGTCCGGCATCAGGAAGTCCATGATCGACCAGATATCGGCGACGCTGTTCTCGACCGGCGTGCCGGTCAGTACCAGGCGGTTGACCGCATGGAGTTGCTTCGCGGCGAGCGCGTTCAAGGTGGAGCGGTTTTTGATGTGCTGGGCCTCGTCCAGCACGACGGTTGAAAAGAGGAACGGCCGGTAGGCGTCAAGGTCGCGGCGCAGCAAGGCGTAGGAGGTGATCACCAGATCACTCTCGGGGATCTTGGCAAAGAGCGCGTTCCGGTCGGGGCCGTTGATCACCAGACGCCGCAAGTGGGGCACGAAGGTTTCGGCTTCACGGTTCCAGTTCTCGACCAGACTGGTGGGGCAGACCACCAGCGCCGGTTTGCCTGCCGCTTCGGGGTCGGAGCGCGGCAGGCTGAGCCAGGTCAAAGTTTGCAGTGTTTTGCCGAGGCCCATCTCGTCGGCAAGCAGGCCATTGAACCCGCTGTTTTCAAGGAATGCGAGCCAGTAGACGCCATCCTTCTGATAGGGGCGCAGCGTGCTTTCGAGCGCTCCAAGCGGAACCGGCGAAAGGCGGCGATTGTCGGCGCGGTTACGCGTGGCTGCCTTCTCACGCCAGTCCGGCGGGTCTTCGACGTCGATGCCGTCGAGGGCGTTGAGCGAGGCCTGGACAAAGGGGGCATAGACCGACGGTAGCAGGAAGTGACCCGGGCGGGTGCTTTCGCGGCTGCGGCAATCGGTGAAGACGGTGCGCATCGCTTCCACCGCCTCGCAATCGATCAACACAGTCTCGTCTCCGAGTTTGATGAACGAGTCGCCGCAGTTGATGGCGCGCTGCACGTTGGCGGGCGGCAGGGTGCCGCGGCCGGGCAACTCGAAGGTGTAGCCGACATCGAACCATCCGGCGCGTTGCTCGGTGATCTGCACCACCGGCGTGACCACCGGCAGTTCGTCCAGCAGGCCGAGCAGTCTATTCGAGAGGCTGACCTTCCATCCGGCGCGGATCAGTGACGGGTAGCCGCTGCCGAAGAAATTCAAGACTTCGCGCGTGCCCACCAGCGTACCGGAGTCGCCCTCGTCCGAGAAGCCCAGTTGCGCCAGACGTGCGAGCGCGGCTTGCTCTGCGGGCATGTTGCGCGTCTGGTACGCCAAAA
This sequence comes from Lentisphaerota bacterium, assembly GCA_012838435.1. Lineage (GTDB taxonomy): Bacteria > Verrucomicrobiota > Kiritimatiellia > RFP12 > UBA1067 > DUPH01. The sequence goes on from DUPH01000172.1 coordinate 2,701, forward strand.
TGTCGGTTGGGTCCGGCTGTGCGAACTCCGCCTGCGTGTCCGGTCGCCCCGCTGCGAGGCGTTGCTCGCCGTAAACGGCGGTTAAGGTTGCGCGCAGTGAAGCGGCGCTGCCTTGCAGTGCTAGATGAAACGCCGGGGTGCCGGGAGTGGCTGTGAAGAGGTCGGGCTCTACTTCTAGTTCGACCTGGATGAGCGACTGGAGGTGGGGGAGGTCACGTCGTAGAAAGTTGATGACGCGGTCGCGTGTGACGATTTCATCCTGCCGGTAGATGCTGTGGTAGGGGAGCGGCAGGATGTTTTTCATCGGCCACAGGTGCCCGCTCGCAAGGATCAGCCCCCGGCGTCCATTGACGAGAAAGAGCGGCAGTTCACCTTCGCGGGTGTGGGGTAGCACCGCATAGGGATAGATCAGCAGTTCGCCTGAGTCCTGATCCAGATCCACTTGCAGCGTGACCGGCATCGGCACGCTTTCGATGGTGAGCGTCTCCGCGCCTTCGACCTGCACGATGGCGCGGGCGGCGATGGTCAGCACATTCAGCAGGTCGGCAGCGGCGAGAGTACTACGTTCGGGCGGAGGTCCTTCGCAGATGTCCTCAAGGACGGCGAGGAGCGCATCCTCTTCGGCAGAGAGTGCGAGGGTGATATGCTGGGGCAGTGCTTCAGGGGCGATCGCGCGTCCGTCTACGATGAACTGAAGCCGGAGCGCCACCTGACCGTGCCAGAAGTCGGCGGTCCAAGTCGGCGGTAGCGACAATTGGACGCGGGCAGGTATGCCGCGCGTACTGCGCTGGATGTAGGCTGCGGCGTCGATCGCTTCGAGGCGGCGTGCGCGGCGCTGTTCTTCGCGGTACGCCTGTTCGCGCAGCGGGTCGGCGTGGCGCAACATGAGGGTAATACCGAGCGCGACCACATGCGGACAGACCAGTCCGAGGTTGCGGTTGGTCGAGCAGGGGCAGAGGCTCTCAATGGTTCCGTCGGGTCGCACCTTCAGCTTGGAGTAGATTTCAGTCGCGGATTCGCGCGCAATCACACCGCTGATCAAGTCGCCCTGCATGTCGGCCTTCATGACAAGCCCTTTGCGGACCATGTTTTCGGCCTGCGCGTACACGGCGTCGCCGCCCCA
>DUPH01000016.1 GCA_012838435.1 Lentisphaerota bacterium
ACAGCCTGCTGCCGGCCGTCTGCGGACGCGTCTGCCCGCAGGAGGTGCAGTGCCAAGCACCCTGCACACTCGGCAAGGCGCTCAAGGATGTGGACAAGGCCGTCGCCATCGGACGCATCGAGCGCTTCGTCTCTGATCTCGAACGCGAGAGCGGCAAACAGGCCGTGCCCGCCGTCAAGCCGCCGACCGGAAAACGGGTGGCGGTGGTCGGCAGCGGTCCGGCCGGCATTACCGTGGCGGCGGACGTGCGGCGCGAGGGTCACGACGTCACCCTCTTCGAGGCCTTCCACAAGCCCGGCGGCGTGCTGGTCTATGGCATCCCCGAGTTCCGTCTGCCCAAACGTATCGTTCACAACGAGATCGAGATGCTGACCGAAATGGGGGTGAAGCTTGAAACCAATTTCGTGGTCGGTCGCACACGCAAGCTCACCGACCTGATAGAGAAGGACGGCTTTGATGCGGTTTTCGTGGGCACCGGCGCGGGGCTGCCCAAGTTCATGAACATCCCCGGCGAAAATCTCGTGGGCGTCTTCTCTGCCAACGAATATCTGACGCGCGCCAACCTGATGAAAGCCTACGACACTAAACACGCCCATACGCCGCTCTACAACTCCCGCAAGGTGGCGGTGCTCGGCGGCGGTAACGTAGCGATGGACGCAGCACGCATGGCGCTCAGGCTCGGCGCGGAAGAGGTGCATCTGGTCTACCGCCGCACCGAAAAAGAGATGCCCGCGCGCGTCGAGGAGGTCGCCCACGCCCGCGAGGAGGGCGTGGTCTTCCACATGCTGCAGAACGCCGTGCGCATCCTCGGCGACGAGCAGGATCGCGTCATCGGCATGGAGTGCCTGCGCTACGAGCTGGGCGAGCCTGACGCTTCCGGCCGCCGCCGTCCCGTGCCGATCTCCGGCAGCGAATTCCAGATGGAGGTGGACACCGTGATCGTGGCTATTGGCAACGACTCCAATCCGTTGATCAGCCAGACCACCGAAGGGCTGGCCGTCAACAAGTGGGGCAACATCATCGTGGACGAGAACGGCAAGACTTCGATCGACGGCATCTACGCTGGCGGCGACATCGTGCTCGGCGCGGCCACCGTGATTCTCGCCATGGGCGAAGGCCGCCGCGCCGCCGCCGCAATCAACGCGTTTCTGGCCGACAAAGCCTGATCCGTCCAATCCGTCTGATTTGTCTGATCTTTCATGGCCCACTTGACCCCCAGACGCTACACGATCCCCGAAGAGGTGGCGCACAGCGCGATTCACGCGCTGGGCAGCCATCTGGGTGCGGCCATGCTGGCGCTGATGGTGGTGTTCGGGGTGCAGAGCGGCGAACAGGTGGCGTGGAAGGTGGTCAGCGCGGCGATATTCGGCTTCTCCATCATTCTCCTCTACACGGTCTCATCGGCCTATCACGCGATCACGCACCCGCGCACCAAGCAGATCCTGAAGGTATGCGACCACATGGCGATCTATATCCTGATCGCGGGCTCCTACACGCCCTTCATGCTGGTCACATTGCGGCCTGAATATCCGGTCATCGCCTGGACGATCTTCGGCATTGTCTGGGGGCTGACGATCATGGGCATCATCTTCAAGGTCTTCTTCACCGGGCGGCTGCGACTGGTCTCGACCCTCGCCTATGTCGGCATGGGCTGGATCATCGTCTTTGCGATCAAACCTCTAATGGCCACGTTGCCGACCGCCGGCCTGGTTTGGTTGCTGATCGGCGGCTTGTGCTACACCCTGGGCGCGATCTTTTATCTATGGCGCCTGATGCCTTTCCACCATGCGGTTTGGCATCTCTGCGTACTGGCCGGTACGCTTTGCCACTTCTTTGCTGTGCTGTTTTATGTGATGATGTAGGTGGTACGGGCGGACGTCCCGGACGCCCGAAAGACAACAGCCGGACAGGCGTGTTGCTTTCGGCGGTCCGAGACGCCCCGCCGTACTTAACTGCTGAGGCTCTTGCAAAACCCCCACACCGCAACGCCTGACGGCCTGCGGGCGGGACGTCTTGTCAGCGAACCATCCCACCGCCCGGCGCGGCCGGGCATGACGCTCCGCCCCACGCCGCGTCGCCTTC
>DUPH01000173.1 GCA_012838435.1 Lentisphaerota bacterium
ACGGCCTCGGGAGGCTCTTCACGCGCCACGGGAAATGGTACGGCTACAAGCCGCCAGACCCCGAATCAAACCCGCTCGGACTGGTCTTTCTGGAATGACCAGATTTTTTGGGGAAACTCCTTGAAACCTGAACGGTTGACATCATGGTACTGCCCGCTTGTGATGGGAAAGATAGAAAGGTAGAAGTCCTCCGTTAACGTAACGAGATGCGGGATCTCCACATCAGACATACGTGAGCCCTCGCCCGGTGCAGACCCCATGCAGAACGTGGCATTCGCCGCCGGGACTTTTCGCATTACAAGGCGTGTGAGGCGATAAACGTCGTTTGCAAGCCCGCCCTCCGGCAAAGCCTCGGCCGAGGGATAGTAGCGGACAAGATCAGGCGAATCGCCGGCTTCCAAATCCACCACCATGTAATCCGGCGGACAGTTTGTCGCCCATGCTGTTACCACGGCGCGTATCTTTCCAGCATCGATGTACCCGAGCGCCTCACCCGGCCTCCAGAAAATCGTCTGTGCACCGCTCTGACGCACCATGCGGTTAACGGCACCCCCCACGCGCGTCAGGTTGTGGTCGCCCACGTGCACCCAAGGTCCCGCCGCCGTGTCGCCGGCATTCGTCTCCACGGCGAGCGTCACCACCGCTGGCGCGTTCGCAAGCGTGTATTGCACCGTTACCATGGGAGCGTCGTTTACAGAAAGCATCACGCTTGCCGGATCGATGGACGGCACCGTCGCACACACGACGGTCGCCGCAAAAAAGGAAATTCCAAGAATGTTCGTTTTCATCGGCGTCTCCTCCTTCAACGTACAACAGCGTGATGCCACAGACGAATCACGTAGCGCTCATTTACCTGCGTCTCGCCCGCACCATTGCGGTACGCGCTACGCATACCGTACTGGGGCATATTCACGGCACCGCCGCGTACAGCGCGCTTGTTGCTGACCGATGCCGACTTGACGCAACCGACGGGTTCGACCACAGCAGAGCCGTCCGAGTAATTGGCATTCATCGAGAGCCAATCGAGGCAAAGTTCCCAGCCATTGCCGAGCATGTCGTAGAATCCCCACGCATTGGGCTCCAGTTGTCCCACGGCGTACGGTGTCATCCGGCCGTCCGGGTTGTTCTCCTGATACCAAGCGATCTTCGCAAGCCGGGTTTGATCCAGTTGGCCGCAGTAGGCCGGATAGTCGGTGCCTGCACGGCAGGCGAACTCCCAGCACGCTTCAGTGGCAAAATCGAACCAGTCTAACCCCGCATGACGGCGTAACTTATCGAAGAAGGTACCGCTCCCCACGGCGTGAGCCGTGGCGAAATCGCCCGTACTCGGCCAGCTCGTGTTGCCGCGGATCCCGTTCCAACTGATCGAGGTCTGCGGGAAAACCGCATCGGCCGCAGACGGTTGCGTACCGCCCATGATGCGCCAGTACTGCTGTTTCGTCACTGTGAAGACGGAGAGGTAGTAGTCGTTCGTGAGCGTGACGAGATGCGGAATCTCATACGCGGCCGAATTCGGATCGTCCGATGCGAGACCGCCCATACGGAACATCGCACCCGCGCCGTGAACCTTGCGCATCACGAGGTGATCTGTACGGTAAAGGTCATTTGTGACATCCCCTTCGGGCAGTGCATCGGCCGTAACGTAGAAATTCACCGTGTTCGTCCTGGTGAGGTCCACCACCATGTAGTCCGGCGGTGCATTCGTCGCCCATGCGGTCACCACAGCGCGTACACGTCCATCCGTGTATCTGCCGCCGGGCCAGGACACGTACGGCTTCCAAGTGATTGTCTGCGGCACGCCGACCTCGCGCACCACGCGATTCACCGCGCCTTCGGCAGTGCGGAAGTTCACAGCGCCGATCGACGCCCATGGCCCTTCTGCCGCGCCCGTCACGTTCGTTTGGATGTCGAGCGTCACCACCGCCGGCGCGTTGCGCAACGTGTATGTCACCGTCACGAGATGCGACACACTATCCTGAACAAGCGTCACATCGTCCTGATCCACATGCGGAAGCGCAGCCCAAACGGACATCGCGCAAAAGGCCAGTGCCCAAACCGTTAATTTCTCGCGCATATCCACCTCTTCAGCGTAGGAACAGGATTAGGCCCTGCGGCTTCTCGCGTGAGAAGACCTGCGGCACGTTTGATTCTTTCTCCGTGAAAACCCGCGCTTCCAATGCGTCCGTCGTCACGGTCGTCCCCGCAGACACGAGCCCGCCCACAAATGCGGTGGCCACTACGCCCGCGCCAGCACTTACAGGCGAACGCGTCGTATCACCCTCGAATTTCCACGGCAAGTCTGCGCCGCCCGCGATCAAAACGAGCGCCGTCGTCGCGGTAAACAGCACCTTTCGTTTCATCGTCGCTCCTTTCGTAAGCTACCGGTCGTCAGTCGAGTTTCATTCCGCACGCCATCAGCGTCGTCTTGCTGACTTCAATGTCGTGCTGGTAATAGTCTGGGTTCGGACGCTCGCCGCGGACGATCTCCGCGAGTTCCTGGAGTTGGTCGGCGTAACGGTCTTTCTGCACGCCACAGTCGACCGTATGCCATCCCTTCTTGTAGCCCGGAACGTCCTGATTGAGACGGAGCGAAAGCGTGGTCGGCTTGCCGTCGAAGCGCTCAATCGGACATATCTCAATAGAGCCACGTGTGCCGTCGATCCGCAGGCGCCGACTGCCGCATGGTGCCTTGCTGCACGCCCGTATAAGTGCCATCCCGTTTTCCCACTCCAGGATACTTGCGCCATTCGTCTTCACGCCCGGCTTGCTACCCGGCGCCGTAAGCAGGACCGGGTGCGCGCGGTGCGGTGACTTGTCGCCCATCATCGGCAGGATGAAGTCCACAAGATGACACCCGAGGTTGTACAAGAGACCACCCGCAAACGATCCGATATAGGGCTCGTACTGCGCACTGCCGTAGTTGTGGTTCATGTCCGCCTCGATAAAGTTGATTTCGCCGATCCACTTCTCGCGCACGGCTTTCGTTGCAAAACGGATCGCCGGGTTGACACGGAACATGTACCCCATCTGCAGGGGAATCCCGCGCTCACGGCAGTAGTTCACCAGCGCGACATATCGGGGGTGCGACTGCCCCGTGGGCTTGTCCATGTGCATCGCGAGCCCATGCTTCGCGCACTCCCACGCGACATCCTGCAAGTCATCGTTCGTCACTTCTACGAAGACGCATTGTATGGACTTGTCCGCCCATATCTGCTCCGGCGTAATGCGCGGCACGCCGTCATAGCATGAGTAGTTCTTTGCTTCACGCGGCGTCTTCGAGGCGCGGTCATCCACAATGCCGACAAGTTCAAAGTGGTCCGGAAGCACCTTGAGCGACTGGAACTTCCCGTCCGCATGCTCGTGACACATCCCCCACTGTACCACGCGAACCCGCTTTGTGCCCGGGAACGGTTTCCATTTCACGACCGGTGCCGTCTCCGCTTCCTTTTGCGCCAGGCACTGCGGTGCTACGGCGAACGCCGCTGCGGCCCCCATGAATTCGCGTCTGTTGCTGAGCAACGGCTTAGGCCGCATCGCAGCCGCCGCAGACATCCCCTCATCACAACGGATACGGTCCCCGCCCGCATCCAGCCCGCCACACCGCCCGGTTCCATTCATCGGTAGATTCCTCCTATTGCCAAGTGTCCCGACCTGTCTTCTTCTAACGTCTCGGATTCTAGTACATCCCCCGTTGAAACACAAGCGGAACCCGAAATTGAAGAGTTGACTGGATACGCCGCGATTTGTGATGCTGTGCGCGGAGGAAAAAAGTATGGCAACAGTCTTCTCACGGATCATGCTGGGAACGGTGCAGTTCGGTCTGGAGTACGGAATCGCGAATGTCGCGGGCAAACCCTCTTTCGACCGCGTCTGCGACATCGTCAAGACTGCCTTTGAGGGCGGCGTGACCGCGCTGGATACCGCCGCCGCGTATGGCACGAGCGAGGAGGTACTGGGCGCCGCATTGGAACGGCTGGGGCTGCGCGAGGCGATGGCCGTGGTCAGCAAGGTTCCGCCGATCCCGGATGGTACCGATGCGGAGGCGGAGCGCTTCATTGAACACTCCATTCGCGGCTCGCTGCAACGTCTGCGGCTCGACCAGTTGGCCGTCTGTTTGTTGCACCGCGAGGATGACCTGCGCCATCTGCCGCTTCTGGAGAAGATGGTTGAACGCGGTCTGATAGCGGGTGCGGGGGTGTCGCTGGACAGCGACCGCTTTTTGACGGAGGCGGCGAACGTGCGCTACATCCAACTCCCTTACAATGTGCTTGATCGACGATTCGACGCCTTCTGGTCGGTGGCGATACAAAAAAAGATTTATGTTTTCTCCAGAAGTGTCTACCTGCAAGGGTTACTGCTGATGCCGGAAGCACATATCCGTCCGAGTTTATCCGAGGTCATCCCGGTCCGGCGCGATCTGGAGACGGTGGCGCGTGAGGCCGGTTGCACGATGGCTGAACTCTGTATGCGCTATGCGCTCTCCAACCCGGCGGTCGCAAGCGTGTTGACCGGTGTGGACACACCGGAGCAGATGCGCGAGAACCTGCGCGTGGCCGCCTTGGGGCCGTTGCCTGCGGCAGTGCTCGATCGCATACGGGCATGCGTACCCGACTTGCCCGAGTCGCTCGTCCGTCCGGCGTTGTGGGGGCGATAAACCTCACGCCCCGGGGATATGCCGCTTGCGGTATTTGAGCGGTGAAAGCCCCATCAGCCGGGTGAAGGTTCTGGAGAAGTGGCTCTGGTCATAAAATCCGACCTCACCGGCGATTTCGGTTATACTGCGATCGGTTTCCGTAAGCAACCGACAAGCCGCATTGATCCGCACCCGTATCAGATAGCGGCAGAGCGACGTGTTGAAGAAGCGATGGAAACGGCGGTTGAACTGGCGATGCGACAACCCAACCATGGCCGCAATCTTGCGCGTGTTGAGGGGCTCACTGTAGTGTTCATGGATGTACTGCACGGCTTTCGCAAACGGACCGTATGACTGAGGCGTCACACGCGTTTCATCCACGGAGCGGTGAATACCCGCAACCCCGATGATCTTCCCCTGACGGTCTTTTAACGGGAACTTGCTGCCGATGATCAAACGGTTGGAGCCCTCTTCTTCCGGAGCGGGTGCGACGACGTTGATGGTGGGTATCCCCGTCCGCATAATCTGCCGGTCACGCGCGACGTAGAGATCCGCCCGGTCCTTCGGGAAGAAATCATAATCCGTTTTCCCGATGACCTGAAACTCCGACGCCGCACGGCAGATTTCATTGTGGCGCTGGTTCGACATGACAAACCGGCTTTTGCTGTCCTTCACGTAAAAAGCAACATCCGGCAGAAGGTCCATCAATTGCTCAAAAACCTCGAACCCGCTGAGCCGATTTAAGAAGGCATGTTTAAATTTTTGCACATTCATGGTAATAAAATACATAAAAATGGCCCCTGATTACAAGCCATGTCCATGCGATCCGGCCTACACTATAATCAATCACACGAGAAAGGAGCCTCATCTCATGAAGAAAACCGCAAACATTCACGATCCAAGTTTCAAGGACACTTTTTCAAGACGCACGTTCCTGTCGGGCGGCGCGGCAGCGTTTTCGGGCATGGTCGTGGCACCGCATCTGGTTCGCGGCGCTACGGCCAATGGCAAGATCGCCGTGGGGATGATCGGCTGCGGCGGACGCGGCGGCTGGATCGCCAACCATTTCAAGGCACACGGCGGATATGAGATCACGGCCTGCGCCGACTATTTTCAGGACAAGGTCGATGCGTTCGGCGAGAAACACGGCATCGATGCGTCACGGCGGTTCACGGGGCTGAACGGATACAAGAAGCTGCTTGAGTGCGGGAACCTCGATGCCGTCATCATCAAGTCACCGCCCTGCTTCCACCCGCAGCAGATCGCCGACGCCGTGGATGCCGGCAAGCATGTCTACGCGGCCAAGCCTGTGGCTGTTGACGCGCCTGGATGCCGGACCGTTGCGGAGTCGGGCAAGCGAGCGACAAAGAACAAGCAGGTCGTTTTCGTGGATTTCCAACATCGCAACGATCCCTTCCTCCAAGAGACGGTGAAGCGGCTGCACGAGGGCGTGCTTGGGAAGATCACCTTCGGTGAGGCCTTCAATCATTCAGGCGAGTGCGGCGTGAAGCCCGGACCGGACACGCCCGAGACGCGCCTCAAAAACTGGCTGCTCTACAAAGCGTTGTCCGGCGACTACATGGTGGAGATCAATATCCACTCGGTTGACATGATGCACTGGATGATGCAGAAGCCACCTCTGAGCGCGATTGGGTCAGGCGGGCGCACGTCGAAAAGCCCGGTCGGTGACAACTGGGACTATCTCGGCGTTCTCTACCAGTACGCAAATGACGTGCCCGTGACTTTCACGTCTAAGCGTTACAATGATGGCGCCGGCGAACAGGATAAGCATCAGATCGTTGAACTCTACGGCACCGACGGACGATTGCACACAAAATACGCCGGCAGGTGTATGATCCTCGGCAGGAATCCGTATAAGGGCGGTAAAACCACGACGCTTTACAGGGACGGCGCTGTCGCGAACATCGCCCTCTTCCATACGGCGGTCACCACGGGAGACTACAGTAACTCAACCGTCGAGTATGGCGTCGAGAGTAACCTGATCGCCATCATGGGGCGCACGGCTGGCTACGAGAAACGGCTGGTCACATGGGACGAGATTCTCAAGTCGGACGACAGGATGGATCTGAAGTTGGACGGCCTTAAGGCCTGATGCGGGCGGAGCCCGCAACCCAAGTTAATTAGTTAATTAGTGCATGAGTGCATTAGTGCATTACGGCTCAACAAGCACAATAAAAAACGAGTTGTTTCTCGCACGAAGGCACAAAGGCACAAAGTTTTTGGGAGAGCGTTGCTCGGGTTTTTGGAACCACAGAGGCACGGAGGCACAGAGGTTTTTGGGAAGGCACTGCTCGGTTGTTTCGCGCGAAGACGCGAAGGTTGGAGGGCGAGTGTCCCCACGAGCCGCCTTTCGCTGCGCGGAAGGATGGGAGGGACGAGCGTCGCTCGTCCGCGGGCAAGCAGACGCTTGCCCCTCCCAGCGCTTCGCAAGCCGATGACAAGAGCTGGTGTCGGCATCTGGGTGGCACCAAAATGGGAAACCTTCGTGCCCTTTGTGCCTTTGTGTGAGGTTGAATTAGATTGCGGGCTCCGCCCGCGTTAGAGAGGAGAAACTATGTCAGAACGTAAACTCAGAGTCGCCGTGGTCGGCTGCGGCATGATTGCCAACTCGGCTCATATCCCGGCTTGGTTGTCGCAACCCGGAGCGGAGATTGTCGGGGTCGTGGACAGGGATCTCGATCGCGCGAAGACGCTGGCCAACAAGCATGCGATTCCCGGCGTATTTGACGACGTCGGCAACATGCTGAAGGAACTATCCCCCGATGTTGTGTCGGTCTGCACGCCGGCTGGCAGCCACAAAGAGCACGCCGAAGCGGCACTCCGCGCCGGTGCGCACGTCCTCTGCGAAAAGCCGCTGACGATTACCAGCCGGGATGCAGCCGACCTCTTTAAGGCGGCGCAAGAATCGGATCGGCACCTGCTGGTAGGACAGTCGATGCGCTTCTATAATCAAGTCGCCGCCGCGAAGGCGTTCGCCGCAGGCGGACAACTCGGCGACATCTACTGCGCCGACGTGGCGCGCATGCGTCGGCGCGGCATCCCGACCCATGGATCGTTCCACATCAAGGAACTGTCGGGTGGCGGCGTGCTCTATGACCTCGGCGTGCACATGCTGGACACCGTGCTCTGGGTCATGGGGAACCCCAAGGTCGTGGCGGTTTCCGGCGCGACGTACTCCAAAATCGGCCCGCGCAATGAAAACCTGATCACCTCATCGGTCGAGAGCGGTGCATTCGCCGGCGGCGTTTCGAGTGCGTCGTACGATGCCGCCACGTTCAATGTGGAGGATTTTGCGAGCGCGTTTCTGCGGCTCGATAACGGCGGCACCATTCACCTCAAAGTCTGCTGGGCGGCGAACATCCCCGACAGTGCCGGCGGCGTGATGATTATGGGCACGGAGGGCGGACTGTCGTTTGACCCGCGCGTGCTGGATCTGCGCGTCATCAAAAACATGGGCCGGTACCAAGTTGATATCACGCCGAAAATCCTGCCCCCCGAGCCGAATCATCCTTTCTACGCGCACTGGCACATGATCGCGCATTTCGTCCGGGTGATTAAGGGCACGGAAGAAATCTGCGTGAAAAAAGAGGAGGCGCTGAACGTCATGCGCGCGCTGGAAGCGATCTATCAGTCGGCCAAAGAGGGTTGCGAAATACGTCTGGATCAAGCAGACGGGTAATGACAGGGTGAGGAAAGAACAAGGAGTTTTGACATGAGCAAAAAATACAGAGTTGGAATCATCGGTTTTGCGCATCCGCACATCAACCACGTGGCGTCGATGTTCACCGCGCATCCGCAGGTCGAGATGGTCGCCTGCGCGGACACGGCGCCGTTGTGCCCAGAGTTGCGGAGTGTGCCGTACACCCGCGAATGGAACCGCAACAATGTCATGCGGCTAGCGAACATCACCCGATGCTACGATGACTACCATGAGATGTTGGCAAACGAGAAGTTGGATATCGTGGCCATCAACTCCGAAAACAGTCAGCACCCCGATGTGGTCGAAGCTTGCGCACGCGCAGGCGTCCACGTCTGCGTGGAGAAGCCGATGGCCGTCTCGCTGTCGGACGCGCAACGGATGGTCAGGGCCTGCCGCGATGCGGGCACCACGCTGGTTGTTAACTGGCCGGCAACTTGGCTCCCGCATGCGCGCAAGGCCAAGGAACTGATTGATGCGGGTGCCATCGGCAAGCCTCTTGAAATCCATTACCGTGTGGGTCACTCTGGACCTTACGGACCGGGTGCCTCGCATAAAGGCGTCAGTGAGTCTGCCGAGCCGCTCACGGAGAAAGAACGCGCCGCAATCTGGCTGCACCAGAAAGACGCGGGCGGCGGTGCGACGATCGACCTGTGCTGTTATGGCGTGATGTACGGCTGCTGGTACACGGGCGATAGCGCCGTTTCCGCACAGGGCATCCAACTCAATCTCGACAGCGAATGGTGTGACGCCGACGACAACGGCGTAATCCTCGTGCGTTTCCCGAGCGCCATCGCCGTTGCACAGGGATCATGGACAACCTTGGGCAAAACGTATCTAACCGCCGGCCCCCTGATGCTGTTCGGTTCGAGCGGCGCACTCTCTTTTGAAATCTACGGCGAAAAACCGGTTGTGCAACTCACGCGGGGCGCCGGACACGATGTCGAGATCATTGAGCCAGACCCCCTGCCGGAAGGCCGCGCCACACTGGCCGAAGCCTTCATCCATCATCTCGAAACCGGCGAGCCGCTCCATGAGACCCTGAGCGCGGCGTTCAACCTCAAGATGACGGCGGCTCTCGATGCGGGGCTGCGGTCCGCAGCAAGCGGGCGCGTGGAAACCGTCAACGACACAACCGAGTCGTAACCGCTCAGGAGGCGTGACACTTGAAAGGATGGGTGACAGACATCGTGCGGGGCTCTTTTCACGACGGCCCGGGCATCCGCACAGTCGTGTTTCTGCAGGGATGCCCGCTGCGGTGCGCGTGGTGTCACAACCCCGAAACGTGGAGCGCGCATCCCGTTCCACTGTTCTATCCGAATCAGTGTCTGGGCTGCGGCGCATGCGGCGGCTTGGCGGAGAATGCAGATCGATGCCGGCTCGGCGCGCGCAGCCTGTCGTCGGTTGAACGGACGGTGGAAGAGGTCATGAGGGTCATCCGCAAAGACCGACCGTTCTATGCGCCGGAAGGCGGCGTGACCTTCACCGGCGGCGAGCCCTGCAGCCAGCCCGACTTTCTGCTGGCCTTGCTGGAGCAGTGCCGAGCGGAGGCCATCCCTACGGCCATTGAGACGAGCCTGCATGTCCCGGCGGACGTGCTGGAAAAAGTGCTGCCGCTTTTGGATGTGCTGATGGCGGATTTGAAACTGGCAGACCCCGAACGCCACCGCCGCGCGACGGGTGTATCCAACGACCTGATCTTAAAAAACTTCGCTGGATTGCGCACAACGCAACTTCCGGTGATCGTTCGCACGCCACTGGTGGCGGAGGTGAATGATGACGATGCGAACATCGAGCAGACGGTCGAAGTCCTGAAGCCGCTGAAAACGCTGGTCTATTACGAACTGTTGCGCTATCAGCCGCTGGGACGGGAAAAATACGTTGCGTTGGGGCGGAAAGCCCCGGCGTTCCAAGCGCCTTCGGATGAGCGTCTGCGCCGCCTGTGTCAAATCATTCAAGATGCGGGCATCCCGCCGCTTGTAGACGGAGTGAGAGCATGAGATATTCAGAACAGATGCGGCGTTTGCGCGAAACAAAGCTTCGGCAGACAGAGGAAAAGCGCCGCCGTCTGGGGCCGATGGACGAAGATGACTACGGCTGGGTGCTGCCGCCGAAGTCGCTGGAAGTGAACCTCCCCTGCCGCGACGCGAACGGATCGTTCCATGGCGTGCGGGCATGGGGCACGAACTTCCGTTACCTGATGGAAATCCATCCCGTCTACATCGATCCCGACGACGCACTGGCCGGGCGCTGGATGTTCATGATGTCGCGCATGCGCACGAACTATCGCTTGGAACTCTCGCCTTTCGGTTTTGATTACAGCCATCTGCGTCCGGGCCAGATTCTGTACGACATCACACCGGGCATCGGCAAGGATGCCCATTTCGCGCCGGACTACGCCATCGGACTGAAACTCGGCTGGGGCGGACTCCTGTCCAAGGTGCGTGAACGGCGTGCGCAAACACCGCTGTCAAATCAGGAGAGCCAAGACCTTTACCTCGCCGAAGAGGATGCGATTCTCGGCGTGCAAGATCTGATCCGACGCACGGCGCAGGAGGCGGCGGCCAGAGGTCTGACGGAGTTGGCGCGCATCAACGAGCGCCTGATTGAACAGCCCCCGCAAACGATGCGCGAGGCGTGCCAATGGATCGCATGGTTCAATATCGCATCGCGCACCTACAACCGCGACGGTGCCGGAGGGCAGTTGGACACGCTCCTGCTGCCCTACTATGAAAAGGACAAAGCCGACGGCTTGATCGATGATGAAGACGCGGTGTTCTATCTCTTCTGTCTGCTGCTCAACGACCCGCACTACTATCAGATCGGCGGACCCGACGCGAGCGGTGCCGACCAAACCTCCGCGCTGTCATATCTGATTCTACAGGCGGCGCGACTGCTAAAAAGCACCTGCAACATCACCATCCGCGTTCATGACGGCCTGCCAGAAAAGCTGTTCGACGAAGGCGTGCGCTGCCTTGTGGAAAACAGACAAGCCTACCCGCGCTTCTCCGGCGATGCGGCATTGTGCAGCGGCTTCGTCAAAAACGGCTACCCCATCGAACTGGCCCGGCGGCGGATCGCATTGGGTTGCAACTGGATGAGCCTGCCGGGGTTGGAATACTGCATGAACGACCTGATAAAGGTGAACTTCGCCAAGGTGTTTGAAGTCGCATGGAAGGCCGCGCGGTACGAATCTACGGAAGCGTTGTACCAGGCGTTTGCAGAGCATCTGCAAAAGGCCATCCAGATCACGGGGCAGGGAATCGCCTTCCACTTGGCGCACCAGTGGGAAAACGAACCGGAGCTCTTGTTGAACCTGTTGTCGGTCGGCCCGATTGAGACCGGACTGGACGCCTCCCACGGCGGGGCACAGTACTACAACATCGGGGTCGACGGCGCAGCGCTGGCGACCGTCGCGGATGCGTTCACCGCACTGGAACAGCGGGTGGAACGCGAGAAGCTTCTGACCTTCGATGATGTTTTCAAAGCAACGGAGGCCAACTTCAAAGATGCGCCACAGGTGCAAAGGCTCTTGTCGCTATCGGAAAAGTTCGGCAATTCCGAACGCGGCGACGCCTGGGCGCAACGGATCGTGTGCGACTTTACCGACAAGCTCCGGGCAGAGGCGAAGAACATTCCATTCGTCAAACCGATCGTCCTGATCCCGGGGCTCTTCTCGTGGGCCGACACGGTACGGCTCGGCAAGAGCGTAGGCGCACTGCCAAACGGCAGGTATGCAGGCGAGCCGATCTCGCAGGGCGCGAACCCCAGTGTCGGCTTCCGGCGCGATGGAGCGGTCACGGCGATGGTCGCAGCCGTGGCGGCGGTACAACCGGGCTACGGCAACACCGCGCCGTTGCAATTGGATGTGGACTTCGGAAGCCTAGACACCGAACAAGCGGTATCCTGCCTGAAAACGCTGATCCGCACACACTTCGAACTGGGGGGGACGCTCATGAACATCAGCGTCGTTGACGAGCAACAGATTCTGAAAGCGAGCAAAAATCCCGAGGCCTATCCCGATCTGATTGTGCGCGTAACCGGCTTCACCGCTTACTTCGCCAACCTCTCGCCCGACTTCCGCAAGCTTGTTCTCGAACGAATCGTGCGGCAGGCGTCCTGAATGCGAATGACAATGAACGATGATCGAATCAAGGGTTAAAGAGAGGTGCCCGAATGAAAAAAAGTATGACTGCTCAGGCTCTTGCAAAACCCCTTGCTTGCAGGTGTGGCACGGGCATCTTGCCCGTGTTTCATGGGCGGGACGCCCATGCCACGAGGGGTTTTGCAAGAACCTCTGTTATTGCTGTCGGCCTTAGTCTCGTCAGCGCGGTCTGCGCAGCGGAAACGCCTGCGATCCGTTTGCCCTCTGACGCGCTCAAGACACGTCCGATCACGGCGACGGCCGACGCGATTCTCGCCAAGGGTTTCACGGTGACCCTTGAAGTCGATTTCGACGGTGTAAAGGATAATGAAACGCTTTACGAGGCAGGCTCCGTGAAACTCGCGTTCCGTCTGGCGGGAAAAACAAAAGGGCTGGAAGGGTATGACAGCCGAGGCGGCAATTATTTGAATTTCCCGATGCCGGACGGTTCGTGCCCGGTGATCGAGGCGACAATCTGCAACCATGCGGGACGCGTGGGAATCCCGCTCGGCTTTTTGGCGCGGAAGGACGGTGTCCACACCGTAATGCTCAACTTCTCCCCGGTCCACTGGTCAATTTGTGTGGATGGGCACGTGGACAACGACATGCCGATACCGCAAGAACCGGTAACGTGGCCGGCGCAGGCACAGGAGCGTATTTTCTCGCCGCGCGTGCGATCCGCAGTCTTTGTCGCGCCAGCGAAACCGGATGCGTTGCCACAAGCGGTGGACGCGAAGCGCGTAACGCGTCCGATCCAATACTGGACACCGGACGATCACAATGCGTGGGTCGGCGACGTGGCGGTGGGAACCTGGAAAGGGCGCTTCCATGTGTTCTATCTCTTCGACCGCCGTCATCACGGGTCAGGCGCGGGCAAGGGTCGTCATTATTTCGCGCATCTTTCTTCCGACGACCTCGCGAACTGGGATGAGCATCCCCTCGCGGTGCCGATTGATGACTGGTGGGAGTGCATCGGCACGGGCACGCCGTTTGAACTGGACGGTAAGTACTGCCTCGCGTACGGGCTCCATACGGAGCGGATGATGCCGCAAGGGAAAGACTGTCCCGTGGGCGGCACCTACGCCGTGTCGGAGGACGGCATCCACTTCCGGAAAACGGGTGTGATGTTCACATCCGATCGCAACCCGAGTGTCTACAACCGCGCAGACGGTCGCCTCGGCATGGGCACAAAAAACGGACAGCTTTATTACCGAGAGGGCGACGCTTGGGATTGGAAACCCGCCGGCAAGCGCGCACCTGTGAGCGGAGATTGTCCCGCGCCGTTCACATGGGGTGGACAGGATTATCTCATCCAAGGGTTCTTCCACATGGCGTCGCGTCCGAACGAGTCCGGCGACTGGGAAGACTGGGCGGCCTCGGGCGACGACATCTACGAAGGGCTCTCCGTGCCGATGGTCGCCCCTTGGTCGGGCGACCGCCGCATCATGGTCGGCTGGCTCCGACATCTCTACGGTTGGGGCGGCTGGCTTGTCTTCCGTGAACTCGTGCGCTATCCCGACGGCAAACTCGGCGTGAAATGGCTCGCGGAAACGCCAGCGCCGGTGCCGCCGCAGACCTTCGCCGTGACCGATGTAACGAAGCCGTTCGTTGTGCGGGCGGTAGCAAAGGCGGGCGACACGGACTTTGAATTCCGCATCGATCCTGCCGAAGCGCGGGCGCAATTCCATTTCCCGCGCAAGGGCGAATCCGGCGCACGAGTTTTGACTACGGCAGAGTTTTTGAAAGTTCCCACGGACAAGCGCTCGACCGTCATCGGCGGCCACGCATCATCTGGGGGAGCTTTCGCGCTCGGCAAGATCCGCGGGCTCGACAAGCCGTTCACCGTAAAGCTTGTGCAGTACTACGACGCGAAATCCGACGCGACGATTTTCGACGTGGAAATCGCTGGCACCCAAACGATGATCACGTGCCGCGCGGGCCGCTTCGCGCCCGCCGCCCACTAGTACTCTGTTGCAATTAAAAACCAGCTGATCAATTTGAATTTGTGATTTGTGATTTAGGAGTCGCAAGCCGCAGATCGAACGTCGCGGGTCAACCCCTTTGGCTTCAGCCGTCTAAACACCTGTCCCTTAGTCGCAAGATTTTGCGGTGACAAGAGCCGCGCTGTGCGCGGGTCGCGGCACCGCTTTTTCTCCGCGTTGTGCGTGGAGACCCCACACTTAGTCGGTCACACTTAGTCGATTGCGCTTGCGACGAAATGTTTTGGACGACGAAGACAACAGAGGGACAGGTATTTAGACGACTATGTTTTGGACTTTCACCGAATGAACCGAATTAAACGAATGATGGCCTCGTTTCAAATCACCCGTCCCTGTCCCTTAGTTGTCCCAAGACCATATGTTTCTGGTGAAAGGGAAGCAGAGAGTCGGAGCGCGGGCGTCCCCGCCCGCAACAACGTGTCTTGCAAAAGGCTGATGCACACACGTGTTCGTTTTTTTTGACATGATTAACATGATTTGGAGGGCGAGCGTCCCCACGAGCCGCCTTCCGCTACGCGGAAGGATAGGACGAGCGTCGCTCGTCCGCGGGCAAGCAGACGCTTGCCCCTCCCCGCGCTTCGCAAGCCTGATCATGGGCTGGAGGGCGAGCGTCCCCACGAGCCGCGCTACCTGAGAGTTGAACGTTGAGCGTTGCGCGTTGAGCCTAAAAGGGGCAGTTGAAATTACAAGGTGTCCTTTGGTTTCAGGTTCATGATGTTTCAATGTTCAGCCCCGAAGGGGCGCTACATACCAGCTCAGGGCAACGCCTTGAGATTTGGGCAAAGAAAACGTATGAGCCCTGAAAGGGCGTGACAATCCCTCAACGCGCCGACACACCGCACCGCCGCCGCACCCAATGTCCGAACCCCGCCCGTGCCCACACCTTGAAAGGTGTGGGCATACCCGCCCCTTCAGCCGGACATGCCCAAACGCACCCCGCGCGCACTGGGCGACCGCACCGAAACCTCTGTTTTTAAAGGCCCGTCCCGCTCTAAGCGGCAACACTCCGCACTGCCGCCGCACCCAATGCCCGAACCCCGCCCGTGCCCACACCTTGAAAGGTGTGGGCATACCCGTCCCTTCAGCCGGGCATGCCAAAACGCACCCCGCGTGCGCCGGGCGACCGCGCCGAACCCCCTGTTTTTAAAGGCCCGTCCCGCTCTAAGCGGCAACACACCGCACCGCCGCCGCACCCAATGTCCGAACCTCGCCCGTGCCCACACCTTGAAAGGTGTGGGCGACAAAGGGACAGGTATTTAGACGTACTAACGCAACTTTCAACGCCCAAGTAGCGCGGCTTGCGGAGATACTTGCTCCAAGCTTCGCGCCTTCGCGTCTTCGCGTGAAAAACCCGAGCTTACCCGAAACCCTACACGATTTCCCAGCCTGGGCGGTAATCGCGCGTCAAATATGGGGCTGCTTCAGGACGGTTGGTGACGGCGAGTTTCGCCGAATCCCAGAGCAGACGCTTGCCGCCGAGACGCAACGATATTGCCGCCAAGTTGAAGGCTTCGGAGATCGGTCCGGCGTGCTGAAAATCACCATACGTGGGTGCGCCACCTTTAAAGGCTTTGACCCAGTTGAGGTTGACCGGCTCGACCGCAGGCAGCGGCGCTTGCGTGTCGCCCGAGAGTATACGCGGATTCTGACCAAGGAACCCGGCCAAGATCTTGCCGCGGTCACCGACAAATAGCATGCCCTCCGGCGGTAACTCGCCGTTCTCGCGCTCCAATTCCTCGGGTGTCGGCGGGCGCATGCCGCCATCGTACCACCACAGGTCGAGCGCGGGACGCGCGCCTTTGGCGGCGAAGCCGAAGCGCACGGTGCAAGCGGCAGGGAAGGACCACGTGTTTGTGATCTTCACGCTCACGCGGTCGCGCAACGTGCAGACATGGCTGGGCGTGGACTCGACGCGTATCGGCGCATCGAGGTCGAACTCCCGGAAGACGCGCCAGAGGCTGTAGTGTCCCATGTCAGCGATGGCTCCACCACCGAACTCGTACCAACCGCGAAAAACGGTGTGGGTGTAGTGCGGATGGTAGGGACAGTCGCGCGACGGACCGAGCCACAGCGCCCAGTCGAAATCTTTGGGCACCGGCGGCGTGTCGGAAGGACGCTCCGGATATTGCGGCCAGACCGGTCGGTTGGACCAGTTGTGGATCTCGCGCAGGCGACCGATCGCGCCGTTGCGGATGAGCTGTGCCGAGATCGAAACATCGCCGCCCGAACTGGCGGGGATGAAGTGAGTGGCGACCCCGGTTTCCCGTGCGGTCTCGATCACGCGACGCGCTTCGATCACACGGTTAGCCAGCGGCTTGTGCAGCATGACATGCCGACCAGCCCGCATCGCGGCAATAGCGACCGACGCATGCAGATGGTCGGGCGTCATGATTTTGACCGCGTGTAGCCCCCGCTCTTTCTCCAGCAACTCCCTAAAGTCCGCGTAGCGCGCGCAAGGCTTCGCCGGTTCGCCGGCGCGATGGCGGGCGTAGTAGGCGTCAACCACCTCCGCCGCGACATCGCGACCGCCGGGGATCGCCTGGTCTGCGCGCCAGTCAGCGACGCCAATGGCGTTGGCCAGACCTTTGCGCAGACCTTGGCGTGACCAATCCACATAGTCGTCGCTGTCCTTGTTCGGATCGCACACAGCCACCACCCGAACGCCCGGCGTGGCCAGCAGGCCGGGCAGTTCGCGAAGCCCCTGCGTACCGCAACCGATAAGGGCCACGTTCAGCGTATCAGCAGGAGCCGCCTGCCCCGACGCACTGGGCGTGAAGGCAGGCAAGACGTTGAGCGCCGCAGCCGAGACACTGGCTGACTTCAAGAACGCGCGACGGTTCATACGATTACTCGCCGTACACGACGGTGGTGGTCTCGTTGTACAGCCAGAAGATGTTTTTCACGTGGTAGTCAACGTGATGCACCTTGCGGATGCCGCCATTGCGCATCGCTTCGCCGATCGTCGCGTCACCACTGCCGAAGAAAAGGACGCCACCGCTCCACGCTTCGCCGCGCTTGAGCGGGCGCACGCTGTTATCCACGATAGGATCCGAAGCGGCGTGGTTGAGAACCAAGGCGGACTGCACGGTACCCTTGGTCGGGATAATGCAACCGGACAGAACAAGCGCACCGACACAGACGGCACTCAGAGCGAACAACTTTTTCATGTGAAGTCTCCTGTTGTAAGGCCACGGAATTGTAGCCATCTTTCTGCAAATGATCGTCGCACGTTTGGGCGCGAAAAGCAAGCGTCTGTTCTGAAAAAAGCGACTAATGCGGGTGAAACCCGCAACCCAAGTTAATTAGTTAATTAGTGCATGAGTGCATGAGTCTGTCTGGGAGTGTGCCGCCCCAAAAAACCTCCGTGTTCTCTGTGCCTCTGTGAGAGAAAAAAGCCGAGCCTAAATCCTAAATGCTACCTCCGCGCACAGCGCGGCTGTGCCGTAAGGCACTAACGCACTGCGGCGCGCTTCGGCGGCCGCGCCATCAGTTCGTCGATCACCTTGCCCACGTCTTCTTTGGACATTTTCACTGTAAGACGGCAGTTGGGGCTTGACTCGTCCGCGACCCACTCATTCTCGCCCTTCGTTCCCATCATGCGATATGTACCGCGCTCAGTGTTGAAGTAGCGATCCAGTTCCCGCACGGCAGCGAGGATCGCCGTCTGATCCCAACTCGGATGCCCCGCGAGGCGATCATAGGTGGTGTCATTCACCTTGTCGCGCGGCGGCAAACGATACGCATAAGCGTCGCGCACCGGATTGCGCGTGTCGGGGAGTTCGGAGACGACGCGTCCAGTGAAGATATAGCGCCCATACTGCCAATCCGAGAACACGATCGGCGTGGGCCATTGATCGAATGTAATCTTGGAGGCCTCCCAATCGCCGGCAGAATTGTGTTCCTTGCCGGTGGGATAGGAACACGCCATGATCACGGCTTTCTTCACTTTCTTCGCCACGAGAGCACGGCCGTCGAGCGGAGAGTACTGGTCGCCCTTTGATTCAAGCAGTCTGCGGAGGTTTGTCATAAAGTCCACGGCACACACCACCACGCTGCCGTCCGGCTGGGCGGCGAGCGTCTTACGGAAAACCTCCGTAGCATCCGGCGCCTGCGAACTGTCTGCGTATCTGTACCAGCCTTCGTATTTCTGCAGGAGATTGAAGCCGCGCGCGCCGGGCCCGCATACACCCGTATCATGTAACGCGCCTACCAACAAGTCCGGGCGTCCGTAGTAACGGTTCACGATCTCCACCACCGCGAGCCCAGTATTCCCGCGCGTGCTCTGCACCACCGCCAACAACTCACATTCGCCCGCGTCCGCAAGCGCATGCAGCATCGCCAACGCTCCGATGTCATCGTAGTCGGTGTACATGTCCGTGTCGAAAATCACCTTGACGGGGCCAGCGGCCACCTTCAGCGCGGCACATACCGCCACAGCCATAAGAAAGTTTTTCATCATTCACCTCATCTGAGCAGGAACAGGGTTCCGGCGTCATCATGCAAAACCCGCAAAACACCCTTGCCTGCGAAACGGGTATTGTCCTTGTAGTAGGCACTACTGTCGGACGAACCGTAAGTACCAGCACGCTGCATCTTGTCGCCGTAATAGAGCCAGCCGACCCGCTCGTCCACGCCGTCGGCCATTTGGATCTTGGCCGTACCGACACCTTGCGGCGGCATCTGCACGATGGCAGCGTCAGCGATCGCGACCGAGTTGGAGAGGAGCAGCGTGCCGCTACCGCCCACCGCGATGTTGGTGCTGTTGTTGCCGAAGGTGCCCGTGTCGCCCACGGCCAGAACACCGTTACTCACGCTGAAGCTGCCGGAAGTGGTATGCGCACCGGTGAACAGGAGAGAGCCGGTGCCAAGCTTGACGATGCTCACCGCGCCCGTGATATTGCCGCTGTGAACACGATCTGCGTTCTGGTTGATCGTCAGCGTCGCAGGCTCCACACTGAACAAGATCCGTGTGTAGCCAGACACCGTTCCAGTTGAGAAGGTTCCTATGACCTGATCATGGCCGTTGAGATCGACGTACGAATCCTGTCCACCTGCGCTACCCTGTTGCAGCGACATGGTCGGTAGAAACGCGTTGGGCACATCGAAACGAACGAAATGCCCCCCCGTAAACATTTCGGAAATGGTGTTGCCGGCAACCGCGAAAATCACGCCGCCACCGCCCACGTGGCAAGTTACTCTCGTCGTGCTGACCGGCTTTCCCGAGATACGGATCCAGGCATTCTCCACCGCCGTATAGACGAGGGCACTCCCATCTGCGCCGCCAGTGAGTTCCAGCGGACTCCCGGCCAAGGCACGGATCCGTCCGCCATGGGCCGTGATTTTTCCGGTCAAGACGTTGCTGCCCGTGACGTTCCGGATCGCACCGTGCCAGCCACAACCGGTGAGAATACCTTCACCTCCGATGATGAATGGTTCTGCGACCGTAATACCGCTGCCGCCCTCAATACAAAGATAGCCGCCGTTCCTGATTTCCGTGGCACCGTCTGCACTACCCAGCGCATTGCCGTGCGTGATCTCGACGACCCCGGTGCTCACCACCGTGGTTTTGCCCCGATAAGTGTTGTTGCCAGAGAGCCGCAACATGCCCTCGCCTTGAAACACCAGATCGCAGGGCGCATCGTTGTCAGAAAGTGTGCCGGTCACGTCGAGCGTCACAACAGCCGTTCCGTTATTAGAGATACGCCAATGCTGATGGTTGGCGAAGACGATATCCTCATCGATCGTATACGTACGCGGCGTCACGTTCGGCGTCATCGCCACAAGGCCGTTGAGGCCGTTGGTAATGACGCCGGCTCCAGCGGCCAGAGTGAAATCCGTATCAAAGGACTTTCCCCAAAAAATCGGGGGCAATTATATCTAAGTCCTTGAAAACAAAGGGGATGCGTCTCTGACGGGCGTGCCTGAAAGTGAAAAAGTGGTTTTCCTCCGCCGGTTCTGCCAAAATGG
>DUPH01000174.1 GCA_012838435.1 Lentisphaerota bacterium
AACCCACCAATATCCCCCTAGTATGGCATCATCCTAGTATGGCATCATCTGAGATTGGGTGCAATCGAAATCCCCCAAATCACATCTCTTTGAACCAGTCTTCGGCCGAGAGGTTGGTTACGGTGTTCTGGGGTTTTGGAGGCTGTTCGGTCAGGTTGCGTTTTTCGTCGGCTGTTAGAACGCGTCCCGCTACCAGCAGGTCACCGGTTTGAAACAAGACTCTGACAGCTCGCACCCGTTCCCATCGGAACTGTGAACTCAGGCAAATCGGGATGTCGGCGGCCATCATGCCCGGCGCGATCATGCGGGGCTCGGTCAATCTTTGGCGCATCTGATCGTCTAGGGCCGAAAGACGCAGCAAGGGTTTGACGTCCATGCTTGGGACCTCTTCACCGGATTCCAGCAGTAGCGTCACGCGCGTACGCGCCAACGTTACCGGTTGCGGGTTGCCAAGGTTGATGATGGTCAATGTGGCATAAGTGACCGGCTCGCTGGTGTTCCGGTTGAAGGCGCGTGACTCGGCGGCGTTCTCCTCGAATGACGTCAAGACAACCTGCACACCGTTGCTCAGGCTCTCGCCGTACCAGCCCGGCTTGAACAGTGAGCGGTCTTCGTCGTCCAGATGAGGGGTGCGGGATGCGGCGGGACCGGGTGAGTCTATGCGGCCGCCAGGAGCCTGTTGCTTGTACATGTTGACCGCAGCCAAGACCAGCACGAGCAGGCTGGCCGGCACGCCGACCAGCAGACGGTTACGCACACGGCGGCTCCAGCGGGTTAACTGGACGACTTGCGCGTATCCGCCGGTCGCGAGGGCCGCGACAGCAAACAGGCCCGCGAGAAGGCTCAGCGCAAAGAGCGGCGGCTCTTGGTTCGAGTGGGCGATCAGTTCCGCGATTACGGTGACCATGAACGCGAGAGAGGCAGCCATGACACACAGTGCTGAAGCGTTACGCCCATTGGTGCTGCTGCGGGAACTACTACGGTGACGCGAGGAACTGCTCCTTTCGCTGTGCCGGTGCCGATCACTGGTGTGCGTCCGGCCGTGCTCAGCGGTCGCGTGCGAGGAGGAACTGCGGCGCGAAGCATCTTCACGCGAATGCCGGTGCTCCCGTCGGTGTGTGCTGTGCGTGCGGCGATGGAGGCGGGGCATGCTCATGTCGCTGAGTTCGCTTCGTGAGGATCGGGGTACGTGTCAATGGTGCAGGCGGCTTTAGCCGCGTCGTAAACCTGCCGTGGGGCGATCTGGTGTTCGCGCGCGAGCGCGGCGCAGGCCTCGTGTTCCGGCGCGATGGTGATCGGGCGGCCCTGAAGCGAACCGATCTTGACGGGCACCAGCCCCCACGGGGTGGTCACTTGCTCGATACGCCGTTCCAGTTCGTCGCGCTGGACAGTCCGGCGGCGGACTCCGAAGGTGGTGGTGGCGCGGAAGACCCATTCGCACAGTGCGTCGGCACGCGTAGCGTCGGTCAGTACGCTGAGCACCGTGCCGGGGCGTCCCTTTTTCATCACGGCGGGCGTGTGCCAGACATCCAGAGCACCGCGTTCCAGCAGGTCGGCGGTCAATGCGCCCAACCATTCGGGGTTGCAGTCGTCAAGATTGCTCTCCAACACCAGCAGGTCACGCGCGGCGGGAGCGTCGGCCGCTGTCTCGGCGAGCAGGGTGGCGCGCAGGACATTCGGGCGGCTGTTCAGCGTGTGCGAACCGAAGCCGAACGCGCTGCGGACCACCGTGGCTGTGGTCGGTACTGGATCGAGCGCACGGGTCCAGACGCGAAGCAGGGCGGCGCCGGTGGGCGTGACGAGTTCGAAGGGTTCGTCGGTCTGTGTGACCGTCATGCCGGCGAGCAGGTGTTGTGTGGCGGGGGCGGGGTTGGGCATCTCGCCGTGGGCGCAGCGGATGGTGCCGATGCCGGCAGGCAACGGACCGCAAGTAACACCGCTCACACCGAGTTGGTCGAGCGCGAGGCAGGCACCGACGATATCGGCAACCGAATCCCAGGCACCGACTTCATGGAAGTGGACGGTCTCTGGGGTTTTTCCGTGGATGGCGGCTTCAGATTCCGCCAACGTCTGAAAGACCTTAAGGGCGAGGTCGCGCGCACGTTCCGGCAGCGGGGCGTCGGTCAGCAGGCGGGTGATCTCGGTCAGCCCGCGATGCG
>DUPH01000175.1 GCA_012838435.1 Lentisphaerota bacterium
CTTGCCTATCCGGTTTTTCCCGACCAGCCGCAGTTTGGCGCCTATAAGCGTGTGCTGCTGCGCAATGGCGGCAACGACTGGACGAAGTCCATGATGCGCGACGCTGTGGCGCAGGAGTTGTGCAAGCATCTGCGGCATGACACGCAGGCATACCGGCCGTCGGTCGTGTTCCTGAACGGCGAATACTGGGGCGTCCACAATCTGCGCGAGCGCTACGATGCGCGTTATCTGGAACGCGTGTACGGTGCTGATCCTGAGCAGGTGGACATCATCGGTTTTCCGTACGGCTCTTCCGTGACGGTGGCGGATGAAGGCTCGGCGTCCGATTTCAACGCGCTGTTGACATGGCTCTCGACCAACTCGCTCGTCAATGCCGCCGCGTACGCCACCGTGACCAGTCAGGTGGATGTGGCGAACTTCATGGATTACATGCTGGCCAACATGTTTGTGGTAAACAAGGATTGGCCCGGCAACAACATCAAGTTCTGGCGCACGCGCACCGCGAACACTGCGCCCGACGCACCGTACGCCCACGACGCGCGCTGGCGCTGGTTGATGTTTGACGTCGATTTCGCATTCGCGGGTTGGGACCCCGATCCGCCCGACACCGACATGTGGGCCTGGGCCACGTCGACAACCGGCAGCGGCCGCGTCTGCGAGGCTGCCACGCGGCTGTTCCGAAGGCTGCTGGAAAACGCGGATTTCCGCACGCGGATGTTGACGCGCTACGCCGATCAACTCAATACTGCCTATCAGCCGCGTCGCACGCGCGCGCTGACCGAACAGTTCCGCGATGCCGTGGCGCCTGAGATGCCGCGGCACATCGCGCGCTGGCCCGGCGCGATTTTTAGCACAGCGACGTGGTCCAATCAGGTGGCCAGTATTTGGGCGTACGCGCGTGACCGTCATGCGTGGGAGTGGCGGCACATGTGTACGCGCTTCAACTTGAGTACGGCCGAGGTATGCGTGGCAACGTCCGATCCGGCGCACGGACGTGTGCAGGTCAACGACATCCTCGTGGATGGCGACACGCTGGGCATTCCCGATCCTGCGACGCCCTATCCGTGGCGCGGCTGGTATTTCCGCGAAGTGCCGGTGACTCTGCGCGCGCTGCCGCGTCCGGGCTATCGGTTCGCCGGCTGGATCGAGCCCGGTAGCACCAACGCTTGCCTCTCCGTGTTGCCGGTGTCCGCGCAACAGACGTTCACTGCCCGTTTCGAGCCTGATCCCAATGCGCAAGCGCCTGCGGTCTTTCTGCCCGCCGGTGAAGAGAACTGGGATAAGGATGCTTGCTGGGACAGCGGGCTCTTCCCGAATTGGCCGGGCGCGCGCGTGGTCATCCCGCCGCCGACCGTGCCGGACGAGGACGGATTGCCGCGCCGCAATGTGCGCATCGCCACGCAGCCGGTGACGGTCGGCCATGTGACGGTCGACAACGGGACGTTCAGTAACCGTATCCGCAACAAGAAGGATGCGCCGGCGGGAGCTACGTTAACGTTCGATGGCGGGGCGGAGGCGGCCTCGTTGACGGTGGTTGGCGATGACGTGGGGTTCACGGCGGTGGAGGTGACGCGCGGTGTGGTGCTGGCCACCGACCTGCGAGTGGTGGTGAGCAACACGGTGGGTGATGCGGAATACGGCGGCTTGCGCGTACAGGCGGGGTGGAGCGGTTCGGGCGGCTTGATCAAAGAGGGGCCGGGACGCTGCACGATGACCGGTGGCGGCAAGACGTATAGCGGGAGCACGGTCATTCGAGAGGGCGTGTTGAGTATGACGCAACCGGCCGCGCCGTCCGCCGCAGCCGGTGTCACGATTGAGTCCGGCGGCCAGCTTTGTTTGACATCGGGCGATCCGCTGAGCGGACCGCCGCGCACGTATGCGTTCGGCGGCGCGGTGACGCTGGCAAGTGCCGGAGCGGCGGGCGCGGCCGGAACGGGCGGCCTGCGTTATGCGCCGGGCGGTGTCGCGAACTGGGCCGCTGTGCCGGTGCCGGTCGTGCTGACGGCGGGTGATGCATGTATCGCTGTGGAGGATGTTTCCGGCGACCGTCTGCTGTGCAATACACTCGTGTTGGATGGCGGGCTCTGGGGGGTGTCGCCGTTGATGAAGCAGGGCGGTGGACGGCTCGTGGTCGCGCGTGATGCGGCGGATTATGAAGGCGTGGTCACGGTTGCGGGGGGCGGCTTGCAGGTGGACACGGCGATGCGCGGCGCGGATATCGCAATCGGCGATAACGCTTGGCTGTGCGGCACTGGCTGCGTGGGTAGCGTGACGGGCGGCGGCTGGATCTCGCCTGGGGCAGGGGGAGCGGGTCGCCTTCAAGCGCAATCTGTGGGTGGCGGAGTGGATTTCGCGTTCCGCTTCACTACGGCGGGGGATAACAGCGCGGGCAACGACACGCTGGAGTTGCGGTTCAGCGCAGCACCTTTCTCGAAGATACTGGACGCCGATAATCGTATTTATGTCTATCTCGACGTGTTGCCGCCAGAAGACGGTTACGTACTGGGTGGTTTCGCGACGGCGTCTTCCGTGGATTTCACGCGGTGGATCGCGTTGGCATCGTGGCACTTTTTTGTACTCGATCCGTACGGCACCGAAGTGTTTGAAGGGCAGACCTACGCCCCGTGCCCGGTGGCGCTCAATCTGTCAACGGTTGCGGCAGGTTCGGGCCGCATGCTCAAAATATCCCGCCCTACGCACGGCTACGCGGCATGGTGTGCCGAGTGGTTCACGCTGGCTGAACGTACGGATGTTGCCGTGAGCGGTCCGCTGGCGGTTGGTGCGGACGGCGTAGCCAATCTGTTGCGGTATGCGTTGGGAGCCGGTCGTACAGAACCGATCACGCCGTATCTGCCGCGCCTCGACCGCGTCGCAGGTGCACTGGTTTACGCGTATCGCACGCGCGTGGACGAACAGGCGGGGCTGTCATACCTAGTGGTCTGCACCGACGATCTGACCGCGTCCGCCGCATCTTGGCTGGACGCGCAGCAAGACACGGGACTCACGGTACGTCTGCTTGACCCGCAAGCCACGGAAGATCCGGCGATCGCGATCACGCGGCTCGAAATCATCCCCGGTCCGTCCGCGCCGGTGCGCTTTTTCAGGCTGAGGGTGCAGCAACCGTAACGGCGTGAGTCAACTGCTGTAAAAACGGGCGGCGAGGCGCGGAAAGATGCACGCAAGCAGGACGAAGAAGAGCGCTGGCAGCAACCCGCGCAAACCAGCCGCCAAGCAAAAACAGGCCTGTACCATCAAGAGATTGCGGATGTGACCGCCGATAGTCACGGGCACCGGTTGCAGTTGGTACATGACGCCGCCCAACAACCACGCGCGCATCAGGGTCATGACCATCAGGAACACGTAGGCCACAGGGAGCAGCGTTTGTGGTGGATGTTGCACGGTGCTTGCCACGAGCACAGCGGGCAGCACAATGAGCAACGCGGCGAACGGCAGCCAGCGTAGCGAACCTTGCGGTTTTTCGGTCGCCATCTCACGCGCGGCTAACGCTGAGAAGGCGGCCACGTAGAGCGTTAGGCCGACAGCGGCAAGCAAGACGGGCAACCACTGGCCGATTGAGGCAGGCGCTCCGAGAGCCAGCGCGCCGAGCATCAAGTTCATGCCGCGACAGAGACCCATCGTCAGCGCGCCCACTACGGGAATGCGCTTCGCACCGCCGTTGTAGAGGATGATCAGAGCGGCCAGCACTGCTGCGGCGTGCAGTGCCGGACGTCCGGCA
>DUPH01000176.1 GCA_012838435.1 Lentisphaerota bacterium
ATTTGGCGGGAAAGCAAAACATGCATGACATGACCGGCCAGATGGATGGACACTTCGCTCCGATCAAAGCGGAGCTCGAAAAACTGCCGCCGTCCGACCTCACCGACCTCCGAGACAGTTTCCCCGATCTGCCGCCGTTGCCGGATGATGCGCCCGCTAGAAGCCCCGTGAAGGTCGCTATCGCCATCGTCGCGGGTGTTGTCGCGCTCGCGGTGTGCGCTGTAGCGGCATGGCTCGTCTTGCGGCGGAAAAAAGTGCATGAAACATCGTGACTGCTTTTTCTCCTTCCAGACTTCCCTCCTAACTCCTCGGTCACCGACCGCTCACCACCCGAACTTGCTGATGTCGATCTCGTCAACGGTGAACGGCTGCGCGGTCTTCCATCCGCCTTTCGTGTAATCCGGGAAGTCGATCGCCGCCGAACGGGCGTTGACGCTCTTCTCGGTAAGTTCAACGATGGAGGAGTAGGTCGCGAGGTCGTAGACATCGGTGTCCAGCGGCAAGCCGTTCTGCAGACAGTAGGCCCAGCGTAGGTCCATGATGAAATCCATGCCGCCGTGGCCACCCACTTTTTTAGCGATGTCGCCCGCGACCTTCCAGAAGGGATGCCGGTACTCCTCTTTGATCTTGAGCGCCTTGTCAGCCGGGAAATACTGATGCGCGCCGTTGTCGCCGGTCTTTTCTTCCCACGACATGAGCAGTGACGGATAGCTGCGGAAAATCCCGTTCGTGCCCATATAGAGGTTGCCGCGATCATACGGGCGCGGCGTGCAGACGTTGTGGGCAAGCGTGACGACCTTGCCCTTCGCGGTGCGGATCATCGACATGTTGATGTCGCCCCTGACCATCTTTGCGCTGTGCCGCCAGTCGGTGGCCGGGAAGTTGTCGCGACCGAACTGCTCGAAGGAGGCCGACTTCGTCTCCATCGAGACAAGGTATTCGAAGCGGTCGCCACGGTTGATGTCCAAGCAACGCCCGGCAGGCACCAGTCCGTGCGTCGGATAGTAGTTGCCGTGATGATGCAAGTGGCGATCGATGCGCCAGAAACGGCCGTCGCGCGGATTGTACTGGAGCGAGCGCTGATCGTGCTGATACCCGACCTCCGCTTGAACGACTTCGCCGAGCTTGCCCTTATGGATCAGGTTGAATGCGAGCATCTCTTCTTCGCCGTAGGTGCAGTTCTCCAGCATCATGCAGTGGCGACGGTTGCGCTCTGCGGCCTCGACCGTCGCCCAGCACTCTTCAAGGCTGAACGCGCCGGGCACCTCTTGGAGAACGTGTTTGCCATGATCCATCGCATAAACGTTAATCGGCGCGTGCAACGGGCGCGGCGTCGCGGAATAGACGACATCGCAGACGTCTGAATCGCAAAGCCCCTTCCACGCCTCCTCGTCCCCGTTGCGACTCCACTCTTTCGGTGCCTTGTATCCGCGCTCTTTCAGCCACGCCTGATTTTCATCAAGGCGTTTCGGATTGATGTCGCTCAAGGCTGTGATCTCGCAACCCGGAATCTGCGCGATACGGCGTACGGCACCCGTGCCGCGCGAGCCTACGCCAATCATGCCCACACGCACTTTTTTCATCGGTGCCACGCGAAATCCGTGCATCGGTGCACCCGCGCCGCGACCGAGGCCGGCAAGCCCCGATCCCTTGCTAATGCACCCCGCCGAAAGTGCCGCCATACCCATCCAGGCCGTCCCGGCTAGAAAATCTCGTCTGCTCTGTTTCATGTTTCTTGTCCTTTTCCGTTTTCGTTTTCACATGTTCCGTCTGTCTCAGCCGCAGTGTGCGGCACACCGTGCTGCATCACCCGACAGGGAAGGCCACGCGCCGCAAACACCGACAGGTCCGGCACAGGCGTGACCGTCTCGTCGAACGGCGGCGCGTAAGTCTTGCCGACCAGCGCGTACTTCGCACCGGCGGTCAGATGATACGGCAACAGCTCCACGCGTTCCAGACCGGACGGCCCCTGCAGCAACTCGGCGAAGCGCGCAAGTTGCTGCGGTGCATCGTTGACGCCCGGAATCAGCGGAATGCGCGCGACGAACGGCCGTCCGCTCGCTTTGAGCCATGCCAGATTCTCGAAGATCGGTTGCGGATTCACTCCCGTGAAACGGGCGTGCTGCGCGGGGTCGGGATGCTTGAGGTCCTGGAGCACCAGGTCCACCGCCTCCACCGCCCGGCGGTAATCATCGGGCGCGGCATACCCGGAGGTCTCGACCGCCAGATGCACGGGGCGCAGTCGACCGGCCAACTCGACCATGAAATCGGGCTGGGCCAACGGCTCGCCGCCCGAGAAGGTGATGCCGCCGCCATACGCCTGAAAGAAGGCCGCCTTGGTGTTCAACTCCGTCGCCAGCTCCTCGGCGGTAACGCGGCGACCGCACAACCGGCGGCACCCCTGCGGACAGACCGCCACGCACGCACCGCAAGCGGTGCAAGCATCGGGCGAGGGGCAGACACGCCGACACGCGCCGCATTGCTCGCAACGTGCGGTGTTGACCAGCAGTTGCGGCTTGGGCGATAGCCCCTCGGGGTTCTGGCACCAGACGCAGTGCAGCGGGCATCCCTTGAAAAAGACCGTGGTCCGTATGCCCGGCCCGTCGTGCAGGCAGAACTCGCGCACTTCGAAAATGACACCTTCGACCGACATGATCTCCTACTTCCGCTTTAAAAACAGGGACAACTCGACCGTTTGCAGCAACGCTTTCGCCTGCTCATAGGTCTCCCATGACTGAAGATCCTCCGCAGAGAGCGCGTCGATGAAAGTGCGGATCGCCGGTGCTCCGAGAACTCCTGATTCCGCATCTTCGTAACCGGCAAGCCGCGCACGGAGCCGGTGAAAAACCCGCGCCTCAATACGCGCAGCGCCTTCCTGTGTGCGGAACACCCCATCGGTCTGTTGCGTGTCGCACAGGCAGACTTCGGCATCAAGCGGCGTCCGCGTCTCGGCGTCGAACACCTTTACCGTAACCTGCGCACGCACGGGAACGGGCGTGCGCCAATCTCCGAAGTAAAAGGGGCTCGAAGCCGCAACGACCTTCTCAAGCCTTCCGTCTTCCGAGCATGTGGCCGAGTACCACGTCTTCTCGCGCTCGCTGAGATCGAAGCGCACCTCCGTCACGCCGCTCTCGGGCACCGTCACCGGGATGCGTTTGAACACTTCGCCATTTCGCGTGACCGTCACGAGCCGTTTTTTGCCGGGCGTATCGTGAAGCGTGACGACGGCCTTCCGCACCGCTTCTTCTATGGGGAAAACCGTGCCACAGTCCGCGCCGTCGACTGTGAACAGCAGCAACACCCCGTCCCAAGAGATCGTCGTCCGGCCGCTTTTAAACGCCTCGACGACACTCTCGCGACTCAGCCGACCGTCGGCCGGACGGATGAAGGTGGCACCCATCGTTCCCGGTGTCCGTCCCAGATCAAAGGCGGCGTCGCTGGTGGCCGTCCGGCAGAGGCGGTAGCCCTTGTTGAGAAAAAGCGCCCAGGTCTTTTCGCTCGCCGGATTCCACGACGTGTAAAAATCGAACCCGCAGATCAACTCCGGCGCACCGAGAAGCATGAACGGCAACTCTCTGGAGCGCATGTGCCCGTAGAGCGGATGAACCGGGACAGCCGCACCGCCTTGATCTACGATGTCAGCCTTGATCACCTCGATGTTCGCGTAACGCGGATAGGGACGCGGTTTCGCTGGCGGCCCGATCCCGACCGAGCCGACATGGCCGCCAGCCGTCTTCGGATACTCCGCGTTCAGAAAGAGCAGAAGATCGGAGCCGCTCGCACCCGCAGCCGCCGACGCGGCGTCGACGCGGACGCCATCGTTGTTGAAGTCGGAAGAGAGATAGAACCAGCGGTAATGCTCGGCGCGGAGCATGAAGGCGATCATGGGAATGTTCACATCGTAGAACCGCTCGCCATGAACACCATGCGCATGGAAATCGCCTTTGTACCATCCCGCTGCCGCAGGATCGAACAACGGCTTCAGGGCGATAGCGAGTGATTCCTGACCTCCCGCCCGCAAGTCCCGTTCAACGGTGACCGGTGCATAACCGTCCGCCCGAACCGTCAAGCGCAACCGACCCGGATCAGCCGAGAAAGCAAACATGCCGGAGGTCCAGAAACGACGATTAGCCTGATGCCAGACCCCGGACGGTAGATCGGTTCGCCCGCCATAAAGCCGGCCCGCCACGTCGAACCACCGTATGGGTTTTGAGTCGCTTCGGGCTTCAAACCAAGCCGCGAGACCTTTACCCGTTACCGCATCCGTGACACAGCCAAAGACGACCGCCGTTTCGGACGGCGTCATTTGCAGGCGGCAGGTGACCGGCACATCCGAGGTGACCGCAAGCCGCGCGGAAACCGCATCCGCCATGCCCGGGAAAACCGCTTTGACCGCATAGCCGCCGTCCGCCAGACCGTCGATCGTAAAAGCACCGTCCGTTCCAGACTGGACAATCTGCCCATTGCAGGTCATGACCCAGGCGCGCGAGAGCGGTACGCCACCGGCGTCCACGACCACGCCCGCAATCTGTCCGCCGCAGACCGGACCGGCGCAGACCACAAGCCCGAAAACCGCGAACGTCAGGCGAAGTGTCGAACATGTGGTCATTACGCCGTCCCCCGGCTCCTTCAGGGTTGCGGCATCCGCGTCGCGCCCGTCGGCTTTTTCTGCACACTGGGGGCGTTGCCGCCACCGACCGTCAGTTCAACACGCTGGATGATGTGATCCTGATATGGCTTGTCCAGTTCGACGAAATAGCCACTCCAGCCCCACACGCGGACGATCAGATTGCGGTGCGCCTCGGGATGTGCCTGCGCGTCCTTGAGCCGATCGCGATTGGTCGCGTTGATCTGCAACTGGTGGCCGCCGCGATCAATGAAGTACTTCACCAGTTGCGCGACCTTGGTGATCCCGTCGCGCTCCTTGAAGGCGCTGTCGTGGATCTCGATGGTCAGCGGCCCGCCGTTGATTACGCGCCCCAAGTCCGGCACCGTAAAGGACTCGATAATCGATAGCGGTCCTTTGACCGGCACGTTCAGCGACGGCGCGTAGTTGGCAGCGAAGGGCTGACCGGCCAATCGCCCATCCGGCGAGGCGGGCAACTCGTCGGCGTGCCAGATGTAATACATCGCCGATCCGGTGCCGCAACGGTAGATACCGCCGCGCCCGTTCTTGCGCCCCTTCCACGAATCGGCGAATGCATCAAGCACCTCTTTGGCGAGCAGGTCAACGGCCATCTCAGCGTTGCCCATCTTGGGCACGCCAAAACGGACTTTGGCCAGCAATTCGGGCTGTTCCGCGAAATCGCTGTCGACTGCGGCCGCCAACGCACGCAGATCCAGCGCACGCTCCTCGAACACGAGTTGACGGATCACGGCCAGCGAATCGACGGCGGTCGAAAGCCCGGTACCGTGGATGCCGAAATTGTTGTAGCGGTTGCCCTCGCACACATCGCGCGCAGCCTCGACACGTCCGTCGCACATAATTGAGACAAAGGGACCGGGCAGGATTTTGACCGTCGCGAAGGTCGCGGCCAGGCGATCCGCCTCGGCCATGAGGTCGGCGCGCACGTCCGCCATAAACGCCTCGAAGGTCGCGGCCTGGCTGGTGCGCAGTACGCGGTCCACCGCGGCTGGGAAGGAGACAGCGCCGATGTTCGGGATGTCCATGCCACAACCCGGAATGATGAACTCCCAGCAGGCCGCCACCGTATAGTTGAGCGCGTCTTCGAGCGCATAGCCGTGACGCACCAACCCAGGGATCACCACGTCGTCGTTGGCGTATTGCGGGAAACCCAGTCCTTGGCGCGTCAACTCGGTGCCGGCCTCCAACACCTCCATCGGGGTGTTGGAGGTCACGCGCAGGTTGATCTTGGGATCGATCACAGCCAACTCACACGACGCCTTCAGGCAAAGGCGTGAGAGATCGTTGAACGCATCCTTACCGTCGCGGTCCATGCCGCCCAGCATCATGCTTTGGCCGTTGTCGCCTTGCTGCACACCGACGTAGAGATCGCTGTCGCGATTGCAACTCAGGAAAAACTCCTCGATCAGTTCCAGCGCCGTGTCGGCGGTCAGGCGTCCAGCGGCGATGTCGGCCTGATAGTACGGCCACATGTATTGGTCGAAGCGCCCGAAGCCGTTGTGGTACTCGCCTTCGCACCAGAGCGTGTAGTGCAGGATGCGCAAAAATTGCAGCGCCTCGTGCAGGGTGGTCGCACCCTGCCGCGGCACGTGCGCAAGGAGTTCCGCGATTTCGGTAAGTCCCTGCTCCTGCGCGGCGGCGCGGTAACGCTCCGCCAGATCAAGCACGGCATCAACACCCGAAAGGGCAGCCTCCAGAAACGCCACGCCCGCGTCATCGCCCTCATCCTTGGCCCGCTGCAGACGCGCCGTGATTTCCGCGCGCCGCGCGTCCAGACCCTCGCGGATCGTCGTCGCGTAATCCGGCGAGATGTTGAAGACGTAGCCCTTTTCGGCATAGAAGGCCTCGCTGCGCAGTGCTTCCATCTCGGCCGGTGTGTAGAGATCCGGGATCTGCTTGACAGTGCGGATAAAGGCGATACGCTCACCGGGAAGGAACGCCGGTTGTTCCGCCGCCAGCATGGCGCGCAGCCCTTCGGCCGCGCGGCGCTCCGGGGCGACACCCTCTTGGCAGAAGCGTTCAGCCAGCGTCCACGTCACATCGCGGCGCAGCGCGGCGTGTCGCTTTTCAAGGATGTGTTCCAACAAAGCTTGTATGCGCGGTGTCATAGCTTACCTCCTGATTGTCAATCACGTCAATCGTGTCCAAATTCCAAAAACCTCTGTGCCTCTGTGAGAGCCATTCCAACTCCTAACTCCTAAATCCTAACTCTGAGCAATGCCCAGTCGCTTTTCGATGTCCTCGATCGTGCCGCCCTTGGTCTCCGGCATCCAGCGGATGGCGAATATGATCTGGCAGACCATCATCACGGCGAAAAAGCCGAAGACGTAGGTGCCGGCGCGCTCGACCACCGCCGGGAAGGCCCACGAGATGAGCATACACATGAACCAATGGACAAAGCAACCGAATGCCTGCCCCTTGGCGCGCACGGCGTTCGGGAAGATTTCTGAGATGAAGACCCAGATCACCGCACCGGACGAGATGGCGAAGAAGGCAATGAACCCCAGAATCCCGCCGATGGCGAGCACGGCGTTGGCCTGATCGCCGAGCGAGAGTTGCCATGCCACCAGAAGGTGCATCAGCGTCATAGCGATCGACCCGCCGATAATCATGACGCGTCGCCCGAACTTGTCAATGATCAGAAAAGCCAGCATCGTGAAGATCAGATTGACCGTGCCGACGCCGATGGTCGCAGCCAGCGCGGCCTGGGCACCGACAAAGTTTTCGAAGATGCGCGGCGCGTAGTAGTTGATGGCGTTGATGCCGGAGACCTGATTGAAGAAGGCGATGAAGAAGGCCAGCACAATCGGCTTCAAGTAACGCCGCTGGAAGAGCGGCACGTTCCCGATGCGCTCCGTCTCCGCCAACGTCTCTTCGATCTCCACAAGCGTCTGCCCCGGATCGGGGTCGCCCACCAGTTCAAGCACTTCGCCCGCTTCACGCTTGCGGCCCGCGCGCACCAGCCAGCGCGGCGACTCCGGAATGGTAAAGAGCAGAACCAGGAAGAGAATCGCCGGGATGCACTCCACGCCCAGCATCACGCGCCACATCACCTCTTCGGTCGTCATGGGGTTCGAGGTGAAAACCTTGGCCAGACTTTCACATGCCCTGCCCAGCCAGCTTCCCGACAGCATGAATTTGGCGACGAAGTAGTTCGACACGTACGAGATCAGGATGCCGAAGACGATGTTGAGTTGGTTCATGGCCACCAAGCGCCCGCGCACCGGTCCCGGCGAGACTTCCACGATGTAAAGCGGCACCACGACCGACGAGCCGCCAATGGCCAGGCCGCCGATGAAACGCATCCAGGCCAGCATCGGCTGTGAACTGGAAAATGCACAACCCGCCGCCGAGATCAGGAACAGGACAGCCATCAGCATCAACGTTGGACGACGGCCGAAGCGGTCAGAAGGCCACCCCACGCCGAACGCGCCGAAGATCGTTCCGATCAACGCACCGGAAACCGTGAAGCCATGCCAGAAGCCCGAAAGCTGGAATTCATTCTGGATCGCCTTCTCACAACCGGAGATCACGCCGGAATCGAAGCCGAACAAAAATCCACCCAAAGCCGAAACAATCACGATATACAGCAGTGCCGAGTTTGTGTGTTTCGTGCGCGAGACCGTGTTTGCCATAAAAGAGACTCCCGTTTCACCCGCGAGCAGGCGAACCTCCGCCCTTCTCTCTTCTCTAAGGTGTGGCGGATAGTATAGCCGCGTAATCGTTCGGTGACAAGGTTCATGCGAGTCGAACGCGTGACATTCAGGCCAATTCCTGAATATTAACTCCGCCTTCCGCGCATCGTGTGGACGCCTTTTTTGACATAGCCACACGGAATTGCTATCTTGCATCCGTCGGTGCGGGTAACACCCCGTGAGCGTAGTTATTCTGTAAACGACAAAACAGGTTATGCGCTATGAAAAACAGACAAGCGATCAATCTGCTTTTAACCCTTCTTGGTGCTCTGTTTCTTGCCGTGCCCGCCATGCAGGTCGTGCTGGCACAGCAAGAGGAAGCCGCTGAAATTTCCGCGAACGCCGCGACAGCCAAGCAGGCCGAGAACGTCGAAACTGCAGCCGAGCCGCTGAACCTTAATCAGGACGCGGCACAGATGGATGACGCAGCCAAGTCGTCACCGTGGTTCATCACCTCGGAAAATGCCGATGGCCGGCGTTTGCGCTCACAGACCACGCTGCTGCTCGGTGCGGGCGTTGCAGCCGCCGGCGTGCTTTACTGCATGCCTGAAAGCGTTACCAACTGGGACCGCGACGACGGCATCGAGGATCTGCCCAGCCGCTGGTGGAAGAACGTCTCTCGGAGCCCGGTATGGGACAAAGATGACTGGGCCATCAACTACGTCGGGCACACCTATTGCGGCGGCGTTTACTACATGATGGCGCGCAAATCTGGGTACAACCAGTGGGATTCGTTTGTCTACACCACGTTGATGTCCACGTTCTTCTGGGAGTACGGCATCGAGGCCTTTGCCGAGCGTCCCTCAATACAGGACCTGTTTGTCACACCCTTGGGCGGGTGGATCTACGGTGAATGGGCGTACCGGTGCGAGCAAAGAATCGAAGAGAATGACAGCCGGGTCTTGGGATCAAAGACCATCGGCGGCATTTCGTTGTTCCTGCTTGATCCGATCGACCATCTGGGACAAGGTGTTAACCGCCTCTTGGGCCGCGAATGGATCCTGACCGGCCGCGTAACACTGCGTCCGCAGACGTATGCCGACCAGCTGGACAACACCGTGGCCATGCACGGCACCCCTGCACCGGGATTCCGCATGGCGCTACAGCGCGTGTTTTGAGGTAGAACGCTCAACGCTGAAGTGAAACCATGAAACACATGAAACTTCATGAAAGCTGAATCCGCGCACAGCGCGGGGCGAGTGGTGAGCAATGCCAAGGCCTTTACACTTACCGTTGCGAACCACTGCGTGGTTGCAACAAGGGGAAAGCCGACAGGCGACTGGCGACACTGCCAAAACCTCCTAAATCCCAAATCCTAAATGTCAACTCCGCGCGCCGCGCTGTTGTGCGGCGCCGGGTCACATGCGCGTGTAGCGCGGACCGTCGCCGGCTTGCGGGAAGGTCCACTCGATGTTCTGGTACGGATCCTTGATCTGACAGGTCTTGCAGTGCAGGCAGTTGGAGAAGTCCACATGGATGTGGCCATCCTCTAAACGGTACACCTCAGCCGGACAGAAGCGCTGGCAGGGCGCGCCGTAGACCTTGATGCACTCCTCGCACTTCGCGCGGTCCAGAATCTTCAGGTGGCACGGTTGATCCTCGTCGTGGATCGTACCGGACATGAAGACGTCGGTCAGACGGTCAGGCGAGAGTGGGCTGGTCTCCATGCTCTCGGGCTCCGGCATGCGTCCGCCCTTGAGCGGTAGCGTTTCCTCGTGGTCGGGGGCCATCGGCACCATCCAGAAGGGGAACTTGCCGAAGGTCGCCCAAGCAAAGCCCGCGCTCATCACGCCAAGCAACAGGTTGGTCGAGAAAGGCGCGCGCACGTTCTTGACGCGTTCGAGCTGCTTCCAGCCTTGGGTCTGCTTGAGCCGTTCGCCGTAGGGTTTGAGCGCCTCGAACGAAAAGTCATTCTTGTTCCAGCACTCGGCCAGCGTTTCTGCCGCCGCGCGACCGGACTGCGCCGCGATGTGAATACCCTTAATGCGCAACGTATCCACCAGACCCGCGCCGTCACCCACGATCAACGCGCCGTCGGCGACCACCTGTGGTACTGAGTAGACACCGCCCTCGGGGATTACTTTGGCGCCGTAGGCCACGGCCTTGCCGCCTTTGATATGCTCGGCCACCACCGGATGCGCCTTGAACTTGCGGAAGAGCATGTGTAGGTCGACCTCGGGATGAGCATAGTCCAGCGCGTAGGCGTAGCAGACTAACACCTGCGTGGGCGACATATGATAAATGAATCCGCCGCCGTAGGTGCTCCAGTCGGCCGGGTAACCAAACGTGTGGGCGATCTCGCCGCTCCGCGCCTCGTTGGCCGGAATCTCGATCACCTCTTTGATGCCCACGGCGTAGGACTGGCCGCGCCGCCCCTGCAAGCCCTTACGCGCGATCAGTTTGTCGGTCAGGATGC
This sequence comes from Lentisphaerota bacterium, assembly GCA_012838435.1. Taxonomy (GTDB): domain Bacteria; phylum Verrucomicrobiota; class Kiritimatiellia; order RFP12; family UBA1067; genus DUPH01. Next base: position 10,757 of record DUPH01000176.1, read on the forward strand.
CGCAAGCGCCCTCGCCCAACACCACGACCTTGGCGTAGACTTCCTCGCCCGGCGTGTAGTTGCTCTTCGGCTTGCCTTCGCGATCCAGGCCCTTGTCGCCGATCTTGACACCGATCACACGGCCTTTATTGTCCTCGATCAGCTCGGTCGCAGCGAAACCGGCGTAAACCTCTGCGCCCTCTTGTTCGCAGAGCTGCGCCAGATACTGCGTGAGCTTGGTCAACGAGCCGACCGGATAGCCGTGCGCCTGCATCATCGGCGGGACCCACGGGATCTTCATCGCGCTCGTCGCGTTGAACAGCATGTGGAACGCTTCAGTGGTAACGCGCGCCTCGACCGGTATCTTGTCGGCCTCTTCCTTGGTCAGCAGCCCTTCGAACCCACTCATGTCAATCACCGCGCCGGACAGCACGTGGCTGCCCACATTGCGGCCCTTCTCAATGATCGTCACACGCGGCAAAGACCCTTTCGCCTGCGCCTTGAGCGTGCGCAGCAACGCCAGCGCTGTCGCCAGCGAGGCAACGCCAGCCCCTACGCAGAGGATGTCGGTGTGAATCGGCTGTTTCGTCGTGTTCGCCATAATGCCTTCTCCCCAAAAAATTCCGGTTTCCTGACTTATTTCGCGCCGTTGTGTTTTGCCTCGATCGCTTCGATCAGCATCGGCAGGATTTCAAACAGGTCGCCTACGATCCCGAGATCCGCCACATTGAAAATCGCGGCATGGGGATCGGTGTTAATCGCAATAATCGTATCGGCTCCACGCATGCCCTCCAGATGCTGGATCGCGCCGGAGATGCCGAACGCCAAATAGAGCTTCGGGCACACGGTCTTACCGGTCTGCCCCACCTGATACGCGGCCGAGATCCAGCCGGCATCCACGCAGGCGCGCGACACGCCCACGACGCCGCCGAGCAAGTCGGCCAGACGCTTGAGTTGCTCCAGATTCTCGGCCTTCTTCAGGCCGCGTCCGCCGGCCACGATAATTTCGGCCTCGGCGATATTCACGCTCGATGAGCTGCGCTCGGTCTTGATGATGCGCGTGTTGCCGGCGACCAACTTGAGCGCCTCGATCAGCGTCTCGCCCTTGCGTTTGGGATCGGGCGGTGCCATCCTGAAGACCTTCGGACGCACCGTCGCCATCTGCGGCCGATGGTTGGGCGTCATGATGGTAGCCATGATGTTGCCGCCAAACGCCGGACGGGTCTGGTGCAACAGATAGCTCTCTTTGTCGATCGACAGCGCCGTGCAGTCAGCCGTCAGGCCGGTACGCGCACGCACCGCCACCTTGGCAAAGAAGGCACGCCCCACCGCCGTGGCACCCGCGAGAACCACTTCAGGCTTGTATTTCGCGATCAACTGGTTGAGCGCGTCGGTGTAGACATCCGCCTCGTACGCAGCCAGTTCGGGCTGATCGACCATATAAACCTTGTCGGCACCGGCCGCAATCAGGTGCGCTGCCGAATCCTTGACGTTGTGGCCCAACACCACGGCCGCCAATTCGCAACCACGGTCTTTGGCCAAACGACGGCCTGTGGCCAGCAGCTCATACGCCACCTCCTGCACCTTGCCTTGATGCTGCTCAGCAAAGACCCAGATGCCCTTGAAAGCGCTGAGGTCGGCCTTCGGGGTCTCGGCCGCTGTCGAGACAATCGCTTTGAACGGACAGGCTTTAACGCAGGCGTTGCAGGCGCGGCACTCGTCCGGCTTGACCACCGCCAACTTGCCCTCCATGTAAAGCGCGTCGAACGGGCACGCAGTAATACATTTCTTGCAACCCCGGCACTTCTCGGGATCAATGAAAATCGGTGCGTCTGCCATAATTATGCCACTCCCTTTTCCTGCAACAGTTTCACGATCGCGTCAACCGCCGCCGAAGGTTGCTCGCGGCCATCCATGCGCGTCCCGCCAGTCTTAACCGGCGGTGCGAAGATCTTGACCACCTTGGTGGGCGATCCATCCAGCCCGCACATGGTAAGGTCCGCATTGACATCTTTCGCCCCCCAGCGCGGGATATCGGCCTTCTTGGCCTGCATCCAGCCGCTGAGCGTGGCGAAGCGCGGCGTCGAAGCCTCCTTAACGACGGTCATCACGGCAGGCAGCTTCCCTTCGATCACGTCCACGCCCTCATCCATCATGGTCTCGACGGTGTACGTATCGCCCTCGACCTTGATCGACTTGGCATACGTGACGAGCGGGTAGCCCAGAAACTCCGAGACGCCGGGCCCCACCTGCGCGGTGTCGCCGTCGATCGCCTGTTTTCCGAAGAGCACCAGATCGGGCCGCGCATTGATCTTCTTGATCGCCTGCGAGATCGCATACGAGGTGGCCAGCGTGTCCGCACCGGCAAAGGCGCGGTCGGTCAGCAACACCACATCGTCAGCGCCGCGGGCCATGGCCTCGCGCAACACGACCTCCGCCTGCGGCGGTCCCATCGAGACGACCGAGACGCGCGCACCGTGGGCATCCTTCAGCTTGAGCGCCTCTTCCAAAGCGAATTCATCGAAGGGGTTGATGATGCTTTCCACCCCTTCACGCATTAACGTATTGGTCTCCGGATTGATACGGACATTCGTCGTATCCGGAACCTGTTTGACACAAACAACAATGTGCATGCTATCCCCCGTACTTAACAACTTGTCTGCGGGCCTTCTATCCAGTTCAGCGTAGCTATTAAAGCATATTTCCGCCTCTGCGTCATGTCCACCGTTCAGTTATTTTTTCGAAAGGGTTGAACCTTCATGTGACACAGGTATCCCGCCCGTGTGCTTCGGAACGCCCATGCCACGCGCGGGGTGCAAGAGCCGCAATCTGCAATTTGCGTTTTGGGGCGGTTTTGTTATGATCGTTTGGAACAGAAAATGAAAGAAGGAGTGACCTATGAACGATAAGATTCTTCCCCTCTTAGAAAGGCGCAGTGTTCGCGTTTACCGTCAAGGCGAGGCGGTCAGTGATGATGAGCTTCGCGCTCTACTGCAGGCTGCGATGGCCGCGCCGTCCGCCAGGGCGTGCGATCCGTGGCGCTTTCTAGTGGTACGCGAGCGCGCGGACCTCGATGCGTTGGCGGACCTGCTGCCGTACGGCAAGATGCTCCGTCACGCTCCTCTCGGAATCATTGTCTGCGGCGATCAGGCGCAGGCTAATCGCCAAGAACTCTCCTACCTGTTACAGGACTGTTCAGCCGCCGTCCAGAATCTGCTGATAGCCGCGCATCTGCTTGGGCTCGGTGCGGTTTGGCTGGGTGTCCACCCGAACGAAGACCGCGTGACCGGTATTCGCCGCCTGTTCGGTGTGCCCGAGGCGATCCTGCCGATCGCCGCGATCTCCATCGGTCGACCGGCGGAAACGCCTGCGCCCCGTACGCGCTTCAATCCGGATTTCGTGCACAACGGCCGTTGGGGAAATTAGTGCCTTACGATTCAATAAGCACGCGCGGTCAAACCGCGATACCGCGGTGGTAAGTCAAAACCAGAAACCAACTTGTTTCGGGGGGGGCTTTTTGTCATACTTGCCCGGTTGTTGTAAACATGAACGAACGATTTGCACGATGATTCCTTTTTTTAAACGTAATGACGCGCCCGTGATCTGCGAACGCGCTGAACACTGTATTTCACGCTCAAACATTGATCCCGACGCACTGAAAGTGCTCTATCGCCTGGCAAAAGCCGGGCACGTCGCCTATCTTGTTGGCGGTAGCGTGCGCGACCTGTTGCTCGGCCGCCAGCCCAAGGATTTTGATGTCGGAACGGATGCGCGGCCAAATGAGATCCGCCGCCTGTTCCGCAATTGCTTTCTGATCGGTAGGCGTTTCCGGTTGGCACACATCGTCTTTGGACGCAAGGTGATCGAAACCAGCACCTTCCGGCGTCAGCCCGATACAGTGGAGAGTGAAAACGGCCTGTACCAAACCGAAGACAACACCTTCGGCACGCCGGAGGAGGACGCCAAGCGCCGTGATTTCACAGTGAACGGGCTTTTCTACGACATCAAAACCTTCTCTGTGATCGACTATGTGGGCGGCCTGAAAGACCTTGAGAAGCGGCTGTTGCGGTGTATCGGCGATCCTAACATCCGCTTCCGCGAAGACCCGGTGCGCATGATGCGGGCCGTCAAATTTGCGTCGCGTCTGGGGTTCACGGTCGACCGCGCCAGCAGCAAGGCCATCTTGAAACATCACGCCGACATTCTCAAGGCCTCTGCGCCCCGTCTCTGCGAGGAGATCTTTCGCCTCTTTACGTTCGGCTCGTCCCGCGCCGCGTTCATGCTACTGTGGGAGTATGAGCTGCTGGGTGATCTGCTGCCGGAGTTGGACGCCTACATTAAAGAATCGGGCGGCAAGAAGTCGCCGCTTTGGGACTATCTGGGCGCACTTGATGCCGATGCCGCCAACGAGGAGCTTTCCAACGGCGTGCGTCTCGCCTGTCTCATCTACCCGTTTTTTTTCAGCCTGTTGCGGCAGGAGGAACGGCGCAGTCCGAATGGCCGCGTCAACCGGCAGCATGTCGCGCGTCGGGCACTGCACGCCGTGACGCAGCGGTTGCACATCCCCAAAGCCACGCTCTACACGGCACAGGCATTGATGGACGTGCCGCGCCGGTTCGCCGACTCGCCGACCAAAGGACGCGGCCGTCGTTTTCTTTCTCACCCGAGTTTTCCGGAAGCGCTGGCCTTCCAGCGTATCCTGCTGACCGCCGAGAAGGCCGATCACTCTTGTCTCGATGAGTGGCAGGCATTGTACGCGCAGCAGGCGGGCCAGCGCGCACAGCGCGAAACGCGGGACGACACGGACGCGCCGCGCGATGCTGAAAAGGAGAGCAGCGGTACGCGCCGCCGCTCCCGCCGCCGCCGTCCCCGCCGCACTGCGCGCGAAATTAGCTGAACGTCATCTTGGCGCAAGCAAGGTGAACGGCCACATCGGGATGTTTCTGGCAACGCCATAGACGACCAGAAGTACGAATGCGGCCCACGGCATCCACCGTAAATATGCCCAACGCGGCCGCATCAAAAGAAGGCCAAGGATGGGCAAGGAAAGAACCATCAGCGGATTCATGCCGAGCGCGCCCTTAAGATCTCCGTGAAGCAGCGAGTGCGTTGCCCGTAGCGAACCACAACCCGGGCAGTACAGGCCGGTCAACCGATACAGGGGGCACGGCGGAAACAGCCGCGATTTTGAGGGGTTGACGGCGTACAAGACACAGAGTGCTGTGAAGGCGACTGCCCCCCCAATGATGAGCGCCGCCAGAGAGCGTTTCTTTTCTCGAACCAATTTATCGGGCACCTGCGGTTTCGACGAACATGCCAACGATTACACTAATGGCATAGAGTACCGATGAAATAAATGAGGCCGATCCCGAACGACCACCAGGCCCAAACCTTGGCTTTGCGAGACGCCTCCAGCGCACCGGGAATATCGCCCGCCTGAATCTTACCGTTCACCTGAGCGGAAAAATGATCGCGGGGATGCCAAGCGGCATGCAACAGAACAGCGTCACCAGAATGGATTGCGCGAGGTAATTGGGAATTTTCACCGGAGGGTCGCCTGCCCCACCGATCTGCTGAAGCACCTCGCCGCACTTGATACACAGGTGTGCGTTGTCATCATTCTGTGTGCCACATTTCCTGCAGTACATGTCTCGTTCCTTTCTGTTAGTTGGACACATCCATCATCCAAACATGAATGACACCGACGCCACGATCAGCGTCAGCAGGGTATAGGCGACGGCACAGAGTGTGCCCAAGATAATTCCTGCCCATGCGTGCGCTTTACCCTTGGCTTCGGGATGAAGCTTGGCATACTTCAGACCTTTGATTCCCAGTACCAGCGCCGCTATTCCGAGGGGAATGCCGATACATGGGATAAGCGAGAAGACCCCCAAGTAGTATGCCAATAACGCTTGCACATTCTTGTATGGGATCAGCCCGCCAGCGTGTTGTCATCCGTGACGACATATTGCGGCTGTGCGGGGTCGTGAAGGACAAACCCGCAGCGCGTACATCTGAAGTTGTTTTCCAGGTTCTGCTGTCCACATTTCGGGCAGAACATAATTTCGCTCGATGTTTGTGGTACAGGAGGGGGAGACGGCATGACTGGATCGGAGACGGCATTGCCGCATGATGGGCAGTCTGTTCGCTGTTCCATTGCCGATGCATCTGCTGTGGGATGCTGATCGCGTTGCGGACGGTCAGATTCTGTATCCATGGTTCAGATCCTCTTCTTGCTAACACTCAGGGCGTGAACACACCCCGACCCAAACCTCCCTCCAGATTCACTTGCTTTTTACAACAAATCGTTGGGCAGTGCAAGCAACCTCGCTGTTTTTTTGTCGGTTGAGGCTCTTGCAAAACGCCTCGTGGCATGGGCGTCTCGCCCATGAAACACACGGGCAAGATGCCCGTGCCACACTTGCAAGCAAAGGGTTTTGCAAGAGTCCCGGTTGTGTTGCCGATCACGGGGATGTTTGCAGGCGGAAACAGCGGGTGAAAACCTTGCGTCCCCCTTTTGCGCCTTCTGCCTCGAATTCAACGATTCCCGTAGTACGTGAAGGATGGGCACGCGCGAAGAACGAGCCGTCATCTGCCACGGGCACCGCTTCTTTACCATTGTTAATTTTCAGGCGCGTTCCGGGTTCAGCCCAGCCGTGGACATCAATCGCGCAATTTCGTGCCATCACGGAGTGCTCCGGCGGGAATGTTTGAAGGATGATACGGGGCGCGGCATCCATGGCCAGTGTCTCTTCGATCGCTTGGCGTCTGGCCGCGTAGAGGATTTGCGGGTCGCGGCTGAAGTCTGTGTAAGAGCGCACAACGCGAGACGCGATCTCCTGCCCGCGCCGGGTGGGCTCGATCATTTTGGCTACCTGCGGGCTGAGCGACGCCGCGATCTGGCGGATCTTGTCTTCCAGCAACCACAGGCATTCATAATCCTGAAGGCCGTCGCGCATCTGTTCCCAGCGCAATGAATCCAGCAATCCGTCCCGTTTGGGGTACACATGCCAACCGTCGCCGCGGTGCAGTCCCGGCGCTTCCCACGGGTCATCGGTCCAGGCATTGAACCCCCAGTGCAGATAACCTTTAAGCTGGTAACGGTAGTTGAGCCAATGCATCAGTCGCGTGTCGATCAGCGGAACGTCCACGGTCTTGTTCATCAACGCGCCGCCCTGATAGATGCCCACCGTATAGAACCACAGCTCATTGCCGCGCCGTTGCGCCTCCTCGAAGGCGCCCTGCCACGTCGAAAGATGGTCCAGTTTGGGAACCCAGACCTCCAACCGGTCCTGACAGTGCGGCGTCTCGATCGCGTCGATCCTGCGGAGTTCCGGCGCATGGCGATGCACAAACTCGGAGGCTTTCCGCCAGTGTGTGATGTTGTGGTTGGCGGGTTCGTCGCAAATGTGGAAAAGCGTCTTGTCGAGCCACTTTTTCTCGCGCAAATGGTTGACGAAAAGCGGCAGGAACTTGGCCAAGAACTCCTCGCCGGGAACCTTTTGCGCCTTGCCGTCGGCCTTGTTGTAGACCGTGAAAAAGTCATATATCTTGATTTCAGGGCTATACCATCCGCCTGGGACATGCCGCGCCACAAAGCCGGTTTCCATCGCATCCATGAGGCCTGTTTCCCAAAAAACCTGCGCATACCGGTCGAACTCAGAGAAGTCCAAGCTGTAGTTGCCATTCTCATCCACCGTGGTTTTAATCAGCGAAAGGCTGATCTTGAACGTGTTGTGCCGGTGTTCGACCATGTTCTTTGCGTAAGCCCGCAGGATTTGCCAGTAACGATCTGATTGATCCGACTCTACCTCGTGAAACTTTTTAAAATGTCTGGTGGACATCCACTCAACCACCAGCAGGTGCCGTTGTTCGGGCATCGTCAGGGGGTACACGTTCAGCGTGATGGGCAATGTGGCGGCGACATCGTCGGAACTGGCCTTCAAATGACCGCGGTACTCTCCCGGCTCCGCGTCTGCCGGTATGCGCAGCGTCAGGTAAATCGCTTTCAGCGCGCCATTGGTCACCGCACACTGACGATCTTCAGACAGGCAGTCGGGGAAGCGGGCAGGTGCCGGGCGCGTCAGGTCAGACACCCACATTCTGGGCGTATTCGTCAACACGAGAATGTCCGTCACGAACCTCCAAGTCAGGTTTTCAACAGGGATTTGGGCATTGCTTCCCTCCTTTTTCAGTGGGGTCAATGTGGCTGTCAATTTGGGCAGGTCGCGCCCCGCGCGCACGACACACTGCGCTGAGATGGTCTCGCTCCGCAACCCGAATACGTTGATTTCTTGGGCCTGACTTTGATTGTTGGTGAACCCATATCCATCTTCAAACACGCGCACCGCATCACTGACAGCGATGAGTTCCAACGGTGGAACAGCGGCTTCGCATAGCGCGGTGCGGATCAGAAAAACTGCCCCTACAGAAACGATCAACACACTGCTCCAACGATAAAAGCATGACATCATGATTCTCCCCCATATAGTTTCAGCGATTCACCATACCAAGAAACATACGAAACATCACTTGCGATACACTGGGACTCTATCATTTTAGTCGACAGACCGTCAACGTGCTGTGCCGTTCGCCGTTTGAAACCGCTTTCGGGTTGACTGATCGGCCCGTGATGTAGTAGAGTCCCCGTGTGATTGAATGTGGAGGTGGCGCAAGGGCGGGGGCAGTCGTCACCTTCTGGCCCAAGAAAGAGCCGCCCAGAGTCAGCTCTAACGTTATTTGGATATGCCAACTCCTTCATACCTTTATTGCGTGATCACGGTCAGCATCCTGTGGACGCTCTGGTTCATCGCCCTCGGTTTGG
>DUPH01000177.1 GCA_012838435.1 Lentisphaerota bacterium
GGCAAGCAGACGCTTGCCCCTCCCTGCGCTTCGCACGCCCGATGATGAGCACTGCTCGGTTGTTTTACGCGAAGGCCAAGGTTTTTGGGGGCAACGCGTCCCCAGACAAACTAATGCACTAATGAACTAATTAACTTGGGTCGCGGGCTTCGCCCGCGTTGGTTTTTTGAGGAGGTAGCCATGAAGAGATGGATCACTTTTGTTGCGCTGGCGGTGGGAATCGTTAAGGCGGGAGTTGCCGCTGAGTTGTGGATCGGTGCGGCGGAAGCCGATATCACGCCGGATCGTCCGGTCTCGTTGACCGGACAGTTCCATGTTCGCGTGGCCGATCCCAAACAGGTTCTGAGCCGCTGCAAAGCGAATGTGCTGGCGATTGAAGCGCGTGAAAACGGTCAGGCGACCGATTGTGCGATGATGATTGCCTGCGACGTGTGTTATGTGCCGCAGGACATTCAGCAGCGGTTGCGCGCGTACTTGGGAGATCGGCTGAAAGGGTTTGATACCGGGAAGCTCTTCTTGACCGCTACGCACACGCATACGGGACCTGCGCTTGATCAGGGATGGTACGACGATTTGGGTAACGCGATGCCGCCTGAAGAATACGTTGCCTTTTTCTTTGACCGGGTGGCGGCAGCGGCGGCGAAAGCGTGGGAGGGGCGCGCACGCGGATCGGTGGCGTGGGGGCTGGGTCACGCGGTGACCAGTCAGAACCGTAGGGCGATGTATGCGGACGGCTCATCCGTGATGTATGGAACGACGGCTAAACCGGAGTTCCTCGGGCTCGAAGGCGGCGAAGACCATGCCGTTGATATGGTCTTTTTCCTGAATGCCGACCGGCGGCCGCTGGCAACGATGATCGCGGTGGCGTGTCCGGCCCAAGTCGACGAGGGCTTGTCGCGGGTCCACGCGGATTTCTGGGGTGATGTGCGTGACGGGTTGCGTCAGCGGTTCGGCGAAGAGTTTGTCGTGCTGGGGCTCTGCGGTCCGGCTGGCGATCTTGTGCCGCGCCCCATGTTGCGCAAGCCTGCCGAGGCGCGCATGGAACAGATGCGTAAATTGAGTCGGCGTCAGGAGGTGGCGCGCAGGGTGATCGATGCGTACGAATCCACATGGGAGGTTGTGCAGAGTGATGTGCGCGCGGATGTTGTGTTTGCGCACCGCGTGGAGCGGTTTGATCTGCCCGTCAGGAATATCACCGATCAAGAGTACGCGACCGCGAAGCAGCAACTCGCGGCGCTGGCTGCCAAAGAGAAACTTGTGGGCGGCGAGCCTGCGCGTAAAAATTGGTACAAGCGAACGGTGGAGCGTTACGATGGACAGTCGAAGGACGGGGCGAAGCGCTATGCTGTCGAACTGCACGCGATTCGATTGGGTGATCTCGCGATCGCCACCAACCCGTTTGAGTTGTATCTGGATTACGGGATGCGCATTCAGGCGCGCAGCCCGGCCGGCCAGACCATGTTGGTTCAGTTGGCCAGCCCGGTAGATGCATCGACCTACCTGCCTTCGGAGCGTGCCGTCAAAGGCGGCGGTTACAGCGCCGTGCCAGAGTCTAGTCTGGTCGGTCCCGAGGGTGGTCAGGTGCTGGTGGAGCGCACGCTGGAGGTTATCGGTGCGCTGTTCAAAAAGTAAGAAACGTGTTTTTGTGACGATCAAATAAAGGAGGCGTAATGAAACAGATGTGCAAGGGTGTTGCAGTGTTGGCGGTCTTGGCGGCGGGAGCCGTTCAGGCTGCGGAGTTGTGGGTCGGCGCGGCGGAGGTTTCGATCACACCGGATCGGCCGGTTTCGCTCGCGGGACAATTCCACCAGCGGATATCGAAAAAGGTCGAGAGTCCGTGTATGGCGATGATATTGGCGCTGGAGGCGCGTGAGGGGGACAAGTCGGTGGGTCAGGCGATCCTCGTGGCGCTAGACTTTGTGACGATTCCGTTCGA
>DUPH01000017.1 GCA_012838435.1 Lentisphaerota bacterium
ACGGCGCTTTTTGACGGCGAGGCGACGCCTACCGCCACCAACTGGGTGTACGGCCTGGGCGGGGATGTGGTCTGGGGCGGCATCCGGGTGACGAACCGCGTCGGAGACATGAGCGTGACCAATGATGGGTCGCGGCTCTCGCTCGGCGCAGGCGGCATGGATCTCGCGATCGAAAAGGTTGATGGGAAGGGGCAGACCTCTTTTGATGTGCCGATCACTTTAACCGCTTCCCAGACGTGGTTGGCGCCTGGGGGTGGTAGTTATTTCTGGCGGCCGGTGGAAGGGACGGGGCCCTTAACGTTACAGTCTGGATGGTTCGCGTTCTACGATCCGCTGACGATGTCCGGCGGCATGAATGTGGCGGCGGGTGTACATGTCCGATCGAACGCCGTGGTGAGCGGTGCGGTTTCAGTCAGCAGCGGCGGCATGCTGTTGGTCAACAAGCCGGTGGCGACCGCGTGGCGGCAGAGCTTTGCCTCAGGCAGTGTGACCAACGACGGTACATTTGTTTTCGGTCGGGTATCGGGTAGTCCGGAGATCGCGCAGTCTACGGTGTCGCTGAAGACGGGAGACCGTCTGGCACGGGCGGTGGCGACAGGAGACAGAAATCGTGGCCGGGTCAACATTCGTGAGAACGATGTGCGCATGGAAGGCGGTGAGATCACAGCAAACTGGTGGTACCTCTATTCGGGATCGTACACGCAGACACAGGGTTCCGCCTTTTCGGACTACGCGATGTACGTGGGCTTTGGCAGCGACGGGCCGGCGGCTGCGCGCACTGTCACGGTGGAGGGCGGCATGTTGGACGTGCGCCGTTTTCATGTCGGTCTCGCGAGTCCAGAAAGCCAGCCGGGTGTGCTGGAAGTCCGAGGCGGCGAGGTGCAGGTCGTACGTGCCAGCGGCCAGTATGGGGGCATTGACCTGGCCGCTGTAAAAACCGATGGTGAAGGGATAACGGCGACGACCGCTGCCGCCGAGTTGAATGTTTCCGGCGGATCGCTGCGTACGGCACAAATTAGTTTCGGCAGTACTGACGCTGTGCGGGACCGTGCATGGAATGTGACGAACGGCTACGCGCGTTTTACCCTGAGCGGCGGCGAGGTGACGGTCGGATCATCGGGCATCGGCCCGCATGCGGTCTGGAACCGGGTTTCCGGGATTCCTCAGGAGTGCGCGACCGCGTGGTATGAGACGCTGTTTTCGGGCGGTACGCTGGGTGCTTACGCCTCCACCGTCAACCGTGCGGACACGCGGCTGAGTGATGCCCACGGCGGGGTGACCTTCCGGGCGGCGGACACCGACGGTACGCCGTACACCATTACGCAATTGGGCGCGCTCTATGGATCGGGCGGCCTGCGCAAGACCGGTGCCGGCACACTGGTGTTGGCCAATGCCGTGAACTCCTACACCGGCAAGACCGTGGTGGCTGAAGGGACATTGGAAATTGATGTAAACCCCGGTGTCATGACCGCTCGTTGGACGGCGGACACTCTGGCGGTGTCGCCCGGCGGGACAGTTACGGAGTGGCCTTGTGCGCTGGGCGAATCGTATTGGAACTTCACACATGCGTTGGCGGTCGCGATACGATCGACCGCAACGGCACCGATCCTCGCGCCCGAGACGATGAATGGCCATAAGGCAGTGCGTTTTAATGGCGGCACCGATGCGCTGGGGATGAGCGGTATATTGGCTACAACGCCGGTGGGTGGGGCGAGCCGGCTGACGGTCGCGGCGGTCGTGCGTCCGCGTGGTCCGGGCCAAGGCGACGGTTCGCAGATCACGAATGCGGCTGGTATCGTCGGTTCGCAGATGGCGGGATCAGGGGCGGGGCTCTGGGCGCTGGCGGTCAATCAGAACGGTGCGGTCGGTTCCGGCGTTACTCCCAGCACCGAGGCGGCCTGGACAGCGGTCTGGGATGGCACCACCAATGTGGTCGACAACCAGCCGCATGTGATGATCTACACATGGACGCGAGGAGCGGAACTCACGGTCAACGTCGACGGTGCACGCACACGGTTGACCGACGCAGTGCCCGGAAATGTGCTGGCCCAGACCCGCATATTGATGGGCTCGAATGAGAATGGTCTCGGCTTTGACGGCGACATCGCGGAGATCCGGTTTTACAAAAACGCCGCGCTCTCTGATGCTGAACAGGATGAACTCGGAGCGTTGTTGGCGGAGACCTATGGCGCGACCTATACAGCGAGTGGCGGGGGCGTACCTGCGCTGATACCGGATTCACCGGCGGTGTGGTCGCCCGACACCTTGACCGGCGCGCCCGGCGCCGAACTGACCGATTGGCCGAGCACCAACGGCGTGTGGAAGTTTTCGGCGTCGCTGGCGACTGCGATTGGCAACAACCAAAACCCTCCGCGGACGTTTGATGCGCCGACCATTGGCACGACGCTGATGAATGGTTACCGCGTGGCCTCGTTCAACGGTATTACAGACGCGATGGCTATAACCGGTGTCCAAACCACACCGACCTCCGGAGCCACCAACCTGACCGTGGCGGTGGTGATGCGCAGTGAGGGTGTTGGCGTCGGCGGCTACGCGAATGACTGGCGCTCCGGTACCGCCGGGATCATCGGCCAGGTGTACGATACAAACTGGTGGGGGATCGCCTATAATGCTTACGGACGCGCGGGGGCCTGCATTGGCAGCGGTGGCAACTTCCTGAACGCTTGGGGCGCTCCACGCAATCTGAATGACGGCGAGCCGCATGTGCTGATCTATGTCTGGCAGAATGGCTCGAATGTGACGATGAACGTGGACGGCTGGCGTTCGGTGAAATACGATACGGCGCAAGTTCACACCGCCGCGCGCGCAAGAACCCGCTGTATGTTGGGTGCGACCGAAAGGACCTGCGCCCGCGTCGACATCGCCGAGATCCACCACTATCAGACGGCGTTTACACCGGAACAGCAGAACGCATTGGGATTGGCGCTGGCGCGCAAATACGGCGCGGAGACATACGGCTATCTGAGGGATCCCGGGTCGGGTGCGCCGGTGCTGGCCAGCCGTGTCGTGCAGGTCGATGCCGGCGCGACATTCAAAACCGCCGCAGGCGTTACGCGCATTGAACCCGAGCAGTGCTTCACCGGCGCGGGCGCGGTGACCGGCACGTTAGTGGTCGGCGCGGACGGTGTGATCGCCACGGCGACCGATGCGGCCTTGACGGTAGAGAACCTGACCTTTGAAGCGGGCGGTGTCTGCCGTTGGGCATACGGTGCGGATGGTTCGCACACGCCGCTTGCGGTGAGCGGCACGCTGAGTCTGCCTGCCGACACTGTGGTCATAGAGATCGACAGTGCCGTCGCTGATCCTGCTGCTTATGGCGTGGTGATGACGTGGAGCGGTCTGCTGGACGATCACGGTGCGGTCTGGGAGGTGCGCGGCGGACGCACCCAAACGACGGTCATCGTGGATACGGAGGCGAAGCAGATCCGGCTGGCCACGCCGACCGGTACGTTGCTTTCGATACGCTGAACGGAGTGGTGAACGTCGAACGCAGAACGCAGAACTCAGAACGCCGCCGAAGTGGGGAACGCTCAACTTTCAACGCTCAACTCTCAAGTAAAGGTAAAGGTGAAGGAGACGAATATGAAGAGAATCGTGGGGATGTTGTCGGCGAGCATGTGCGCGCTCGGCCTGTTGGCGGATGGCGGCTTTTCCGTCACGGCGGGTAAAAGCACGTTGTTGGTAGACACCAATGGACTCAGTCTGACGCCGTCGGTGGCGGCGTGTCCGGCAAGCCAAGCGACCGGCGAGCCGTTCTGGGCATTGCTGCTGGAGCCGCATGCTGTGCCGGCTGTGCATGGGCAGGGGGTGGTGATCACCGACGCTCAGCAGGGCGCGCCACGATGGGAGAAGTTGCCGGACGGCGTGCGGCTGGTCTACGACACGTTGACGGATGGTGGGCGCGTGTTCAAGATCGGGCTCACGCTGGAGATTCGCGGGTCCGGTGACGCTTTCACGATGTCGGGGTCGGTCACGAACTCGGCGCATGGCTGGCTGCTCACCGGCTTCACGGGGCCGGTGCTGAACGGGATCGCTACGGATCTGTCCCGAACTCCTGCGTTGTTGCCGGAAGGGTTCGGCAAGCGGATCAATCGCGTTCCGGCGCCTGATGAGAAGCAGAGAGAGTGGCAACGACTGGGCAACAACTATGAAGCGAGCGTGGTCTATCCGGGTGTGCGCGGCACCATGCAGTGGTTTGCACTCGCGGGCCGTGAGGGTGGCCTTTATGTCGGCAGCCATGATCCGCTGCATCGCGCCAAGCAACTGAGTCTACGTTATGATCCCAGTTTGAAGCGCTTCGGCATGGCGGTACGTCATGACTTTTTCTGCCGCAGCGGTGAAAGCGTGGCGTTGGCGCCGGTTGTGGTCCAGCCGTACGCGGGTTCTTGGCATGCGGCGGCGCGTCTTTATCGCACTTGGTTCGATTCGGTCAGAAAGCTACGTGATGTGCCGGCGTGGGCGCGTGATACGTCGGGCTGGCTGCTCTGCATCTTGAAACAGCAGAATGGCGAGATCATGTGGCCCTACACCTCGCTGGATAAGTTGTGCGACGTGGCCGACGCCCGCGGGCTGGATATTCTCGGCCTGTTCGGCTGGGCGCATGGCGGTCACGACCACCTGTATCCCGATTATATCCCCTGTCCCGAGATGGGCGGCGTGGAGGCGTTGAAGAAGGGATTGAAAGAGGCCAAGCGGCGGGGCAAACGTACGATCATCTATGCCAACGGCCAACTTCAGGAACGCGAGGCCACCGAGTTCTGGCGCACGGTCGGCAAGGACATCGCGATCACGCGGCGCGACGGCACGACCTACCAGCACACCTATCACAAATACCGTAATATCCCGATCTACCGCTTTGATCTAGGGTGCCTTTATGCGCAGGCGTGGTATGACCGCATGTTGTCGTTGGCCATACAGGCCAATGAGTTGGGGGCGGACGGCATCCTCTACGACCAGTTGGGGATGATGGCGCCGATGGCCTGTTACGGCGAAGGCCACGGCCACCCGGTTCCCAGCATGGCGCATGAGGTCGAACGGCCTGTTTTTCTGAAGCGTATCGCCGACCACATGCGCCAGATCAACCCCGACTTCATTGTGATGACCGAAGGGTTGCACGACTGCGCGTTGGATGCGATCTCGATGTTCCACGGTTGCACGCTGGGCACGTACCGTACATCCGCATCTGAAATGCTGGTGCGCTTGCGCGCCAGCCGGGTTGCGGATCCTTTCCCGGAGCTTTTCCGCACCGTCTTTCCTGAGGTGATGAGCACGATACGTGTGCCGACGCCAATGATGGATCGCGACATGGTGAACTACACCTGCGTATACGGGATGCGCTACGAAATCGAGTCCCGCTACGGTCCAGACGCGACTTACTTGCGTGAGGATCGCGTGCCCGAATCGGATGATTACGTGCATGTGGTCAACAAGCCGGA
>DUPH01000178.1 GCA_012838435.1 Lentisphaerota bacterium
ACCATCCCATGCTTGCCGATCACAATGTCACGCCACGATGCCACCGGGCGCGGCGGAGTCAGCATCGAAATCTCAATATCAATCTCATTGAGTTCCTTTTCGGTAAGTGACGGAAAACGCGGATCGTGAAACGCCGCATTGAGCGCTTGCTCACGTACGACCTTCCAAATCTCGCGACGCGGCACAATCTCGCCGATACAGCCGCGCAACTCGCCCCGTTTGTTCAGCGTCACGAACCCGCCTCGCACCGCGCGCAGTCCATCCGTCAAGGCCGGAGGCTCGCGCAAGGCCGCGCGTCGCTCACCGCTCTTGAAGGCCTCCATAAGCGTCTCACGCGCCCAGACCAACAACCGGTCGCAATCTTCGGCGGGGATTTTTTCCGTGTTCGCTACAGCCGGCCGGTTTTGTTTTGCGGGCGTCGCCCACGTCCCGATCACCAGCGCTCCGAGATAGCTCACCGAGTTCCGCGTATCATGCGTAAGCCGTCCCGACGTTTCATAAGCCGTGCGCTCGACCTTGGCATTTTCCGGCATCATCGCTAACAGGAACGCCAGCGGATCGCGCCCGCAAACCGTGGCACCCGTCTCATCCAGCCGTTTCAGAAAACCATCAAGATCCTTGCGCGCGAACAGATCGAAGATCCCCATATCCAGCGTCTCGATCTTGTTTTGCACATCATTGGTGAACGGCACATACCCGTAGTTCGCGCCGTAATGCGTGAAGTCTGAACTCGCAACTACGAGCGTACGGTCATCCAGCAACTCCCTGAACGCGGCGGCGGCTTTCAGGAGATTCCCTGGATCGAACTGACCGCACACCATGCACACAACCGGGATGTTGGTGGCCAGACACGCTTGAATGAGCGGCAACTGAATCTGGTCGCTGTGTTCCTGCGCGTGCGCCTGCGGTTCCTGCGTGACGAAGGGCAGCGCCCGTGCACGCTTCACAAACGCCGCGTCCACCGGCAACTCACCAAGCGGCGTCCGGAAGTGCGTCGCATCCGGGATGCTGATCCGGTTGTGCATCCCCATGTAGTGGCTGGGTCCCATCACCACAATGCGGTTGATCGGCTTGGGGTCAATGCGCAAATAGACCCCTGCTGCCACACGCCCGGAAAAGCGGTAACCCGCGTGCGGCACTACAACCGCGCACACATTTTTTTTGCGTACGACCGAAGTACCCTTGCATAGCTCCGCGATCTCATCGCGCAACGCGCGTTCGCTATCCTGATACCAGCGGCCCGCCAACGGCGACACCATCACTTTTTTCATTGGCACATCCTCCTTGCTTGGCGACCCTGACCGCTCGCCCGAGCAGCCCACCATCGCGACCGCACACACGATCAACACCATTCCCGGCAGTATCCTGCGCATATCATTCCCTCCCGCGCTTAACCCGCCCACTTGGCCATCTGCCGCACACGCGCGTCATCCAGACGGCACACGTGCATTTGTCGCCGTCGGCACAACATCGCCGCCGCCAGCGACAACAAGAAGCCGCGGCGCGTAAAACGCGCCGTGCGTAATCGGTTGGCGACAGGAGCCATGCGAGTCGAGTGCGTGTTCCGTGCGTGCGCAGTCGGGAGCGCGGGCGTCCACGCCCGCAGAACGTTGAGA
>DUPH01000179.1 GCA_012838435.1 Lentisphaerota bacterium
TCACCGATAAGCGATAAAAAGTGCGCGGCACATTTCACAGACGAAATCGGTCTGCAAGACTGTCCCGTAAGACTCACCGTAACCGCAGGTCATCTCGATCAGGAACCCGAAACGTCCCGCGGCTCCGTTGTTCATCAACCCCGGAATGCCGCTGTTGGGGATGAGAAAATCGAGCAGATATTGCGACGGCTCCTTTTCGTCGTTCTGTCGCAACAGGTGTCTGCCACGCAACCGCAGGTTGGCGATCCGCTGCATCGCAAGTGCCCGGTCCTCGTTATCCGGATGTGCCGTTACAGGCAGGATGCCGAATTTGTTGGCCTTGACGCTGGTGTTGCCGTGAAAATCCAGAATGCAGTGCAGGGTCGGGTCGCTGATGATCCGCTTGTAAGCTACGGCTTCCGGTTCCGTGAACGGCGCCGCTCCCTTCCAGTCGTAATCGAACGGACCGTACGCGCCGTCATTGTTACTGTCGCGCCCCTTGTAACGTTCCCAGCGGTAGTCGCCTTGCCGGTTTAAATCCACCCCGTTGGCATTCTGCCGCTGTCGTTTGTCATAGCCGGAGGGATTGATCAGCGGGATGATTTTGATCCGAACCGCGCTTAAATCAACCGCATCGCGCATCCGTCCCTCGGCAATGTGCCGCGCGAATGTCATCAACCCATACCCCGGTTCCCACTCACTGCCGTGCGCCGATGAGTAAAGGAAGTAGAACGGTTTACCCGGCGTACCGAGGTTCAGGCTCCACAACCGATAACCGCCCGATGCCTCGCCTTCGTCTTCGATGCTGATCGCCGGATATTTCTCTGCCAGTCGCCGCATCTCTGCCACCACGCCGTCATAGGGCATCTTTTTCGGATAGTACTGCCCAAACGATGCAGGATTGCCCAACGCCCCGCTGACCGGCGTGAAGGCGTGGTACGCGTCAACGTTGCGGTAAAAAGGTTCGCGCAGAGAGAGCAGGTCGCAGGCTGTGATACGTCCTTTGCCGATGGTCTGTTTAACCAACCCCGGCTCGCCGCTGGGGCCCTCGGCCAGAACCTCCAAACCTTCCGCACTAAAATCCTGCGGCAGAACCAACAACTTGCCATCCGTCCAACCCATGCGCGGTATGACCTGTCCCGTTGCGAACCCCGCCGTGGCATCATCCTCCCGCACGACTTTCAGCCCAGCCTGCATCTGCGCTTGCAGGTTTTTGACAGCGGGATCGCCGACCTTCACCGCCACCGCCGCGCTCCCGTGCGCCGCCGCGAAACAACGCATGTCCATAAATACACGCCCGCCCTTCTCTGTGAAGCCCTTGAGCATCGGCCAGACTTCCGATGACAACGCGCCATCGTACAAGGCCAGTGCTCCTGCCGCGTTTGCAAGTGCGGTGGTCGGTGTTCCCGTAGCTTTGACCAGCCCTGCGCCGAAAAGAATCTTGGCGTTTTTGACCGTTGCGTGGTCGTCCGGCAGGTCGCTGAACAGCACGACCGTAGGCTCCGGCGGCAGTGGCTCCGGGGGTTGGCGCACCGTCAACGCGACGTCGTCGAACCATGCTTTGCCGACGCCCTGATTGATCTGCAAGTAGGCCATCACGTATGCCGTGCCCTCTGGCACAACAGTCCGCAGACGGAAGCGGGTCCAATCAAAAGTGCCGCCCGGCCCCACTGCAATCGGTTGCGAGACGATACCGCCTTTTTCATTCATGCAGTAGATCTGCAGCGAGGTCACGCCCTCCGCGTTCATGGCGGATTTAATCCAAGCTGTGAGTTCGATCCGGCTGCCCGGCTTGATTTTGATCGAGCGGTCGTGTCCCTGCCGCAGGCGCGTCTGCACCGGCTCGACATTCTCCAACACCGCCGCCGCGCCGCTGCGTCCCTCGCCAGTCGCGCGCCAGATTTTACGCGCCGCGCTGTCCGGTGTGCGCCGCTCCCAGGCCGACGTCAGCTCGTCCTCAAATCCGCCGTTGACCAGCAGGTTTGCCGCGGAAGCGAACGTTGCCGCGCAGAGCATCATTGCGCCAAAGACTCTTATCATCCGTATCCCTTTCTTCCGTTTCCCCTTATCTGTGAGGATCTTGCAAAACTCCTTGTTTACAGGTGTGGCACGGGCATCTTGCCCGTGTTTCATGGGCGGGACGCCCATGCCACGAGGGGTTTTGCAAGTGCCTCCTGTAACTTTAACGTTGAGCGTTGAGCGTTGAAAGTTCACTCTACGCTGAATCCCGGCGCGTTGTGTGCCGCAAAAGGCGGGCGGGCGTCCGGCGACTCGGTCTTGAAACGCGTCTTGCGTATCGTGACATCGCGCGCATGACGCACAAAAATGCCGTGTGCGGGCAAAACCCCGAAATTGCCGGCGTGCGGATAAGCCTCTGGTCGCTCTGGCAGTGTGGCCGCATCCGGCACAGCCTCGGTACCGCCGGGCACCCGGACATCCACCTGCTCGATCTTCACATTCTCCACAAAATGTTCCGGCAGTCCGGAAATGCAACTGTCGTACGCACGCTCCGGACGCCCCGTGGCCCACTCGCCATCGGTTATGTTGTGCTCCAGCAGCAGGTCGCGCCACGCGCGCGTGGCCGTGTTGCCGGTCACGTTGCGTATGCTGATGTTCCGCAAGAATCCGACTTTAGGCTTCAACCCCTTGGCCCAGTACTCTTTGCGGAGACGTGCCCCGAGGCGTATGTTGATCGCCACCAACGCATCGTAAGCCCGCACGTTCTCAACCCGAATGTCCTGTGCTTCCGAACCATCGACCGAATAAAGCTCCATCGCTTTTGCGCCGTAGCAGGTCAGGTTACGGCAGACGATATTGGAATACGCCCCGCGCGTCTCCGTGCCGAGCTTGAACGCCCCGCGGTAGGTGTGACAGACGTTGTCGACAACCTCGATGTTGCGGTTCTCGCGGTCGCCGGTCTGACTCTTGATCACGATCGCGTCGTCATCGGAGATCACCGTACACTTCTCGATCCTGACGTTCTCGCAACCGGAGAGATCAATACCGTCGTTGTTGCGACCGGGCAGCAGGCTGCGTACCATCACGCCGCGGATCGTCAAGCCGATGCAGCGGATGTAGTGCTGGGTCCATGAACCGGAGTTGATTGTGCTGACCCCCTCCAGCAACACATTGCGGCAGTTGGTCATGTGCAAGCAGTAGTGCCGCCAGTCGCGCGCCCCGACAAATGCGCCGCGCGCGTCGATCACGCCCTCGCCGGTGATCGCAATGCCGCTGACATCGTCAGCCTGTATCAGCGCCTTGCCCGTAAAGTGGTCGCGGTTGGTCGCCGCCAAAATCGTCGCGCCCGCGTTGAGGTGCAAGCGCACGTTGTCGCGCATGAACAGGGTGCCGGTCAGGTAATAGCCCGGCGGGAACCAGACCGTGCCGCCGCCGTTCTGAGCGCAATCATCAATCACTTTTTGCAACGCCGCTTGATCCAGCGTGATGCCGTCGCCCTTGGCCCCGCGTTCGCGCACATTGATGGAGTTACCGCGTGGCGGTCGATTGTCACTCTTCTGACGCGCTTCACGCTGGCGCGGCAATGCCGCAACCTTGGCGTCGAAGTCTGTCAGTTTCTGCGCCACCGCACCGTCATGAACGCTGCCGTCGCCGACTTGCCCGAAGCCGTTGTGCCCCCAAGCCCAGATGACACCGTCACGGTCACGCGCCACAGCGTGATGCATACCGCCAGCCATCTCGACCACGCCGCCAATTTGCGGCATCATGCCCTTTCCCATGCCAGCATCCGAGTCCAGCGGAACATCAACAACTTCGCCGCTATCAACATTTGTCCAACGCAACCGCACTTGGGTAGCGAAGTCATTGTCCCCGGCATGTACGCCGAACATCAGCCGCGTCAGCATGCACTTCAAAGGTTTCCCGGCTTCTGCCAGCACCGGGTAGACCAGTGTGGCCGCAGCTTCGACGTGATCAGCATTGCGCGAGATCGAGCCGCTCTGCATACCTGTCGCCCCTTTATTGCCGACTTTGACTGGCGCACCCTTGAACACGTCAATCGTCTCCAGATCCTTGACACCTTTGTCGAGGTGGGCTTCATCCGTATAAAGGTAGATCAGCCCCGGTTGCCAGACCCCGGGCGGTGGATTCTGCCAAGTGACCGCACGTCCCGTGGTCACAGGACACAGGACATCGCGGTTGCCGCCACCGGTTCCGCCGGACGCCTGCTCGCCGTACATGCTCCAGCCCGCCGCATGCACATGTCCATCCTTGTCCAACACATAAGTGGCCTCATACCCTGCCGCCACCGCCAGCCCGTTATTGAAAGTCTTCGCCGGCTTGCCGGTCGCCAGCGCGGCAGTCGGCACGCCTATACTGCGCTTGCCCTGAGTCTCCCAAAACCCGCCGCGTCCACCCTCCGGCACCTGTCCGGTACCATTGTAGCCCCACGCGTAAACCGTGCCGTCCGCCGCCACCGCCACGCTGTGCAGAGCACCCGCCGCGATGGAAACTGCACCAGTGAGCGCCCCCTTGCCGTTCGGCCCGACCGCCGCTTGCGGCGTCGCGCTGTGCGTACCTCTTCCAGTTTTGCCGTTGCCGAGCTGACCATTCCAATTGCTGCCCCACGCGTAAACCGTGCCGTCGTTGCCGAGTGCCAAGCTATGTTGGCCGCCCGCCGCGATCATCTTGATCTGCGTCAGCCCCGGCACGGCCTGCGGCCGGGTTACGGGCTCGCCGGTCTTACGCACACCGTCGCCGAGCTGACCGTGAGAGCGACAGCCCCATGCGTAGACCTGGCCGTCGCGCGCCAAGGCCAGCGAGTGATCCCACCCCGCCGCGACCGCGACGATGTGCTCCAGCCCATCCACGCGCACCGGCTCATAAGATTTTTCACCGATGCCGCACCGCCCGTTGCCGAGCTGGCCTAAATCATTGCGGCCCCAGGCATAGACGTGGCCATCGCGGGTGACCGCCAGCGTGTGCCACGCCGCCGACACCGCCGTGACGCCATCGAGCCCGGCGACAGGGCGCGGACGCAACGCACGTCCCGCATCCGGCTGGCCCAGTTGTCCATAGGCGTTATCGCCCCACGTCCAAACCCGGCCGTCCCTGACCGCCACAGAATGTGTCCAGCCTGCCGCCAACTCTGCCGCCAGCGTACTCCCCGCCATCCCTATGCAAACAATCAGCAGAATGCTCCTCATTGACCTCATTCCTTTCCTCCCAATTTTCCCTGTCTGTAGCTTGGACGTTTGTCACCCTCTCCGGGCTTCCGAGCCGCCCTCCGCGCACAGCGCGGCTCTTGTCACCGCACTCCAAGATGCGCGCCCGGTTCTGTGGGCGGCGTTTACGCCGCCGGTCAAGCAGACGCTTGCCCCTCCCGTTTCCGCGTTGAACGTTGAGCGTTCTGGCTACCGCACGCTGATCAACGTCCCCA
>DUPH01000180.1 GCA_012838435.1 Lentisphaerota bacterium
AGTAGGATGACCTGTGGACTGAATTTGTCAGGTCGTGGAACGCCAACTGATATAACTGCGGTGTGGCTTGGTTGAACAGGAAGTAATTTGCTATTTGGTTGGAGGTGACGCTTAAAAAATTGGTTGAAGAAACAAACGCCACAAACTCATGGGCTGCGGCCACGATGTTGGAGTTGGCGGCGGCGAACGCAAAGGCGTTGGTGTAGGCATCGCTGAGCGCCTTGGGGATATGCAGAGCCAAACCTGATGCGCCGTTTGACACAACATTTTCAGGGAACATTATGTCTTCGGGGTAATGCGGACAGTGGGTAGGGTTGTCGATGTATCCGACATACCCCCCCTCGTTCATCATGCGCAATTCGCCCTTCCCCCACTCACTCAAGCATATCCGTAAATCCGCCGTGATCGCCGATTTAGCGGATTCTGAAAGATTGGTATCTACAAACGCGAGGCTGATCGGGCTTGCATTTGTCCCATAGTAAACGACGTTACTCTGTCCGGCACAATGGCAAGCACAAAGCACGGCGACAATTAAAGCACTCGTTGTTTTCATGTCGGTATTTCCTTAAGGCAGAACCGGGCGTCTTTCGACGTACTTGTCCGTGTTGGGTCCCCTGTAAATGCAGGGGCGGTTGAGATTGCGGTTGATGTCCGTGGGCAGCACTGGGTTACCATCAAGTTGCAAAGCGCGGATGAACGGATAAACATCTTGATCTCTGTGGCTTTTTGCTGACGAGGGTATTCCCCGTGAATCGAATGGTGCGTACAGGTCGGCTGTCCCTGCCGCGATCGGAGCAGTAATGAGTTGTCCTCCTATGTTGTACATCGCTTGGTGCCCATGCCCGCCGGACGTCGGTTTTGAACGCATCTCGTACTTCGCGTCATGATGAAGGAAGGTGTTTTTCGCTTCGGGAGCATGCCATCGTCCGCCGATGCCGAAAGGATTGGGTTCCGGATCGACGGCATTTGTGGTTCCATTGGAAATATTGATGGTGATGCTGGCAAACGGGCGCGGCAGGTTTGTCGTCCAACTGATGTCGGCGTTTTGCGCGTACCAATCATCGAATTTTGCCTGTGTGTCAGACCTGTTGACGACCACCCAAAGCTTGTCGAAAATAACGCCTGGTTCCGAATCATTGGGCTTGTAGTGCAGCTTGACCAGCGAAATGGCGGGCTTAAATTCCTTAGGATTTTCGCCAAAGATCAGTTCGCCGTTGCCGTTGACCGTCAGGTTGTCGGAGGTGAAGCTCAGCTTGTCAATATTAGGCATGTTCAGATAGCAGTCGTCCAGCAGGTCGAACAAGTCAATCTTCTCGCCGGCGCTCCAGACCACGCCGAGGCAGTGCTCGGTGGGGTTGAGGTCGGTCTTGTCGGGCCCGATGTAGGGGAAGATGTTGCGGGTGTTGACGGCGGAGTGACTGAAGCCGATGTCCCAACGCGGCCCGCCGTCACAGATGCAGCCGATCCCGCCGCAAAGGGATGAATCGTGGTAACCCGGCTCGTGCCAATAGTTTTGTTCCGCGCCGAAGACCCCGCCGACGGCCTCGCACAGCCTGACCCGGAAGATGACCCTGCCGTGCAGGAAGGGGTAGGCCGCGTTCGCCACGGGCTGGGTCACCGTGCACTCGATGCAGGGCTGCCGCGCAAAGAAGGTATCCAGCGCGTCCTCTTTGGGGATGAGCGGGGTGTCGCCCTTGACGCCGTTCATCGCCATGCTGACGGTATCGCAGCCGATCATCGCGTAATCCGGCCAGGTGCACGAGTCATTTTCGCACAGGCAGTACCAGCCGCTCCCGCCCAGGAACACTGTGCCATCCGTCATGCGCAGGGGCTGGACCGTGACGGACGGGGCCGGTGTATCCAGAGGGCGGACGGGACCGGCGGGCGGCGGCGCGAGCAGGAGGAGGCCGTTCACGCTGTCCGGGTTGCCGGGCGGGGGCGGCGGCGTCTGGCCGGCCGTGAAAACGACGGTGTTGGCGTGCGCCGGAAGGACGGACATTTCGCAGAGCCACGGCCCGTTGGTCGCGCCGGGGAGTTCCGCGAGCGTTCCGGGCAGGGGGTCGAGCGTGAGCGTGACCGGCCC
>DUPH01000181.1 GCA_012838435.1 Lentisphaerota bacterium
AACATCGGGCTGGTGGACTACGTGACGCCGATGAACTACACCGAGGATATGACCAAGTTCAACGAGTGGCTCGGCCAACAGACACGTACGCGGCAGCAAGCCCTCAAGGTGGTGCCCGGCATCGGTGTGACCGCCGCCGAAAGCCGGTTGGACGCGGCGCAGGTCATCGACCAGATTCAAGCCGCGCGCCGCGCGGAGTGTCCCGGCTTCGCGCTCTTCGACCTCGACACCACACTGCGTCAAGACATCCTGCCTATCCTGCGCATGGGCGTTACTGCGCCTAAATAAGTAATCAGTTTGCGACGAACTGGATGATGCGCGCGGCGTGCCCTCCGGCGCGCGTTTCGCCTGATACCCGCAACGTCAGAGTGTGTGCGCCTTCTGCGGCGTCCACTGTGAACATCACCGTGCGCGGATAGTGCAGCCCTTTGCTGTAGGCGTGGTACAGTTCAACCTGCCGGAAGGGGCCGCCGTCGATACTCGCCTCGACGATGCCTGCGTCGGGGCCGGCCACGACATACGCGCCTACCGCGCGCCCTTCGAACGTCAGCGTGAGTTCCGCGCCGGGCGTTTCGGCACACAGCATCGGCAGCGCCGTGAAGCGTGCGCGCTTGCTGCCCGGAATCGATTGCCAATCCGGCACGCCCAACGTCCATCCCTGCTTCACCTTCGCCGTCGCCGGATCGATGAAACGTCCTGCGGCGTAGTTCAGCGGATCAAGCGGCGTCAATGGCACTGGGCGCGGCGTTTTCGCAACCTCTTTGGGCAGAGATGCGGACCATGCGCGGTTGAAGAGTTCATCAATCATGCGGGCACAGAGGGTGTTGCCCTGTAGCGACGGATGCACGCCCCCGTACTGCTGCCAAGTCAGCGTACCGGTCGTGATTCGCGTCGCAACCTCTTTGGCCAAGTGGATGGTGGGCACCGCGTACGCCTCAGCCACCGCTGTATGCGCCGCGACCGTCAACGGCGTTTCACCTTTCTGCAGCGTGCTCAACATGCCTTCGTTGAGAAAGAAGGTCATCACGATATCCATGTCGGGGTACGCCTGCCGCGCGTGGCGGATGATCCCCTCCATACCGCGGATACATGCGTCGCGCGTATGGTGCGCGTCCTGATCGTCATTCACCGCGAACTCCACGAAGAGCAGATCGACCGGCCCCTGCCCGAGCACATCGGTGCCGAGGCGGAACGCGCCGGTGGTCGAGCAGGTCGAGGAGATACCGGCGTCGATAAACTTAAACACGGTCTTCGGGAAACGGCGTTGCAAGATTTCGCAGACCAGCGGCCGGTAGCCGTTCATCTCGGTGATCGAGCCGCCCAGAAACGCCACGGTGCCCCGACCCTCGCGCTCAAAGGCGATGCGCGCGTTCCGAAAGTCACCGCGCAAATGAACGTTGTCGCCGAACTCCGCCGCCGTTGCACAGGCCGTGCTCAACACTGCCGCCGCACACATCCCCAAACGCTTTACCATCTGAAACATCGCTTTCATGTCTCCTCCTGCCGCATATCGTAACAAGCGCGACAAGATGCGGCAAGGTCGGCGATGCGCTGTAACCCATCGACAGGGAGGCGTGGGCATGGTACTCTCATGCGGTGTTTGGATCATACTGACCGGCCATCCGGGAGAGGGGGAGAATGAAAAATTGGACTTTGGGAGTCGTTTTGCTGATCGCCTGCGGCGCTATGGCCGCACCGAAACAAATTTCTGGCATCTACCCGCACCTCACGATGTATAACAATGAGGGCGAGTGCGGTACCGGGGCGGTCGTGCCATGGGCTGACCGGCTGTGGGTCATCACGTATGGCCCGCATAGCCCGCTGGGCTCCAGCGATAAACTGTATGAGATCACTCCCGCTCTGGAACAGATCATCCGTCCCGAAAGCGTGGGCGGCACCCACGCGAACCGCATGATCCATCTAGAGAGCCAGCAACTCAACCTCGGCTCCTACTTCATCGACAAGGAGCGCAACGTGCGCGTGATCGCGCCGCGAGCGATGCCGGGACGCCTGACCGGTAGCGCGCGCCATCTGAGCGACCCGGTCAACAAGCTCTACATCGCCACGATGGAGGAGGGGCTTTACACCGTCGATGTCCGCACCCTTGCCGTTGAAGAGCACATCAAGGACGGCAACGGGCAACCGCGTGTCGGCAAGGGCATCGACTCCAAGCTACCGGGCTATCATGGCAAGGGTCTCTACTCCGGCCAAGGTTTTCTGGTCTACGCCAACAATGGCACGCAAGGCAAAGATGCCATGGCGCGGCCCGACATCCCGGCCGGTGCATTGGGCGTCTGGCAGGGCGAGGGCGACTGGAAGCTTGTCCGCGAGAACCAGTTCACCGAAGTCTCCGGCCCCGGTGGCATTACCGGCAACCCCAATCCCGACACCGATCCGATCTGGTCGATGGGCTGGGACTACCGCTCGCTGATCCTGGTGCTGTTGGAGAACCGTCAGTGGTACGCCTACCGCTTGCCGAAGGGCAGCCACTCCTATGACGGCGCGCACGGCTGGAACACCGAGTGGCCGCGCATCCGCGAGATCGGCGAAAAGGATCTGCTGGCGACCATGCATGGCACCTTCTGGCGCTTCCCGGCCACCTTCTCGCGCCAACGTTCCGCAGGCATCGCCCCGCGCTCCAATTATCTCAAAGTGATCGGTGACTTCGCGCGCTGGAACGACCGCGTGGTCTTCGGGTGCGATGATTCGGCGCAAAAAGAATTCATGAACGTCCGCCCCTTCAAATCGGCGCGCGGCGCTCCGGTGCAATCCAACTCCAACCTCTGGTTTGTCGATCCCGCGCGGATCGACCGCCTCGGGCCGGCCATCGGCCGCGGTTCGGTCTGGCTGCGCGACACGCTCGCCGCCGGTCAGGTGAGTGATCCGTTTCTCTTCGACGGTTACGACTATCGCATGTTGACCTTCTGCCACGCCAATCCCGAACCGGTGACCTTCACGCTGGAGATCGACCGCGCGGGCAACGGGAGTTGGGAGAAGTTGCGCAGCTTCACGGTCGACCGTGCGCTCATTCATCTGCCGACCGATGCCGAACGTGGCGCTTGGGTGCGGGTGCGCGTCGATGTCGCCGTCAAATCGGCCACCGTACACTTCCACTACCGCAACAAAGACCCGCGTGGTCCGGCCAACGCGCCGATCTTTGACGCTCTCGCCAAGGTCGGCGAAACGTCGCGCACACGCGGCGTGATCCGCAGCAACCGCACCGTGCTGAGCATGCTCGATGATGGTCGCTACTATGAGTTGAACAACCGTTTGGAACTCACCGCGACCGAATCGACGACAGGCGCGACACTGGTCGCCGAGGGTGCGCAGCCCGAGAGCGGTATCCGTTTCGATGACGCCTCCCTGATCGTCGTTGAAGATGGTAAAACCTATCGTCTGCCCAAAAACCCTGCCTATGCGCTACCGCCCGCGTCGGCACCGCAAGACACGCAACGGCCGACCCTTGAGGCGCTGTTGCCACGGAGTCTGGCAAAAGGTGCCGCGGCCACGGCCAGCTCGGTTCATCAAGCCTATCAAGCGGCCTTTGCCGTCGACGGCGTGTTCGACGACGATTCGCGCTGGATCGGCGTCGGTCCCGGCAGTTGGCTCGCGCTCGACCTAGGTGCGCCCAAGACGTTCCGCAGTGTCTTCGTGGCTACCGGCTGGAAGCGTGAAACGATCTACGCTGTGCGCGATTTCGATGTGCAGGTCAAACGCGGCACGACTTGGCAGACTCTGCCCGGCGGTGAGATCCGTGGCAACGCCGCTACGGTTGTCGGCGTGCGTCTGACTGAACCAGTGACCGCGCAAGAGGTACGTGTGCTTATCAAGGACGCAGGATATACGCGTATCTATGAGGTCGCACTTTTCGAAGATCAGCCCGAGTTGCGTGACACTGACGCCTCGCGTCTGACCCACGCTCGCGTCTGTCGCGAGGTTGCGACTGAGCGCGACCTCTTCAACATTCACGGCACCTTCTACGAACTGCCGGCCCGTAATGCGCAGGGGTTCGCCAAGATCCGTCCGATCGCGACGCACAATCTCGCGATCCACGACTACGCCTCGCACTTCGGCATGCTCTTCCTCACCGGTCTCCGCGATACGCAAGCCGGCGAACGTGTCTTGGCCAGCGCCGATGGAAAGAGTGCCGTCTGGGCCGGCGTGGTCGACGACTTGTGGCAACTGGGCAAGCCGCGCGGTGAGGGCGGTGTGTGGGCGCGTACCGCCGTGAAGGCGGGTGTCCCTTCTGATCCCTATCTGATGACCGGCTACGACCAGAAGAGTGTGCGCTTGCTGAGTACTGCCGATGCCCGCATCACGTTGGAGATCGACATCGACGGCACGGCACTGTGGGTACCTTACCAAACTTTCACGCTCAAGGCCGATGAAGCGCAGACCCACCGTTTCCCGGAGGGCTTCTCCGCTTACTGGGTACGCGCCGTCAGTTCATCCGACACCACGGCTACCGTACTGTTCTCTTACGAATAAATGCCATAAACACCAAACACAAGGAGACTCTTGCAAAACCCCTCGTGACATGGGCGTCTCGCCCATGAAACACGGGCAAGATGCCCGTGCCACACCTGCAAACAAAGGGTTTTACAAGAGTCTTACAAGGTCAACTATGAACGCTTCTCTTACACGTGCCTGTTTTATCATCGCCGCCGCATACGCCGCTACTGCTGCGCCGCTCGCCATTCCCAATGCGGGTTTCGAAGAGACTGAGAAGCCGGCTTGGACCCTTGCCGATGGCGGTATGAGTGTCATCACGGAAGCGGCGGCACGAACGGGCATACGCGGTCTGCGCGTCACGGACACCTCCGACAAAAAGGGCAGCAACTGCCGTTCCGCCCCGGTGCCGATCACCGCCGGCAAAACCTACGCGCTCTCCTTTTGGGGACGTGTGCTGGAAGGCGACGGCGCGGTCGGCGTCTACATACAGTTCGCTGACACGGATAGGCGCGTTCTCACCTCGCCCTCGCGCTACGGCGAGATCATCCAGGCCATTCAGGGCGACAAGGGCGAGTGGCATGCTTTCACGCTCTGCGGACGTGCGCCGCCCGAGTCGGCGATGATGTGGGTCTGGGTGCACAGCTTCGTCGCCTCTCGCGGAATAGCCGACGTGGACGATTTTGCGCTCACCGAGTTGAGCGAGGCCGAGGCAGAGAAGATGCGTATCGAATCCCTGCGTACATCGCGGAGCGGTTTCCCGCCGCCCGATCCTGCGCGCGTCGCGCAGATCGCCGCTTGGCTCGCGCCCGCGCCGCACGGTCTGGGACGTCCTGCCACCGATCGCGAGGCATGGGATCGTTTGACCGCATTGCCCGAAGCGGCCGCGCTGTTGCGTGAAGCGGAAAAGATCATGAACACGCCGCCGCCGGAGTTGCCCGACGAGCTTTACCTTGATTTCACCAACACCGGCAACCGCCGCAACTACGAACGGCCCTACGGTCAGCGTTCACAGCGTATCAGCACCTTGTTGCTGGCCGAGTGTCTGGAGAACAAGGGACGCTTTCTGCCGGCGCTTGAACGTGATGTGCTCGCAGTCTGCAACGAGCGAAGTTGGACCATGCCAGCGCATGATAGCAGCCTCAGCAATTTCAACGGCACGCGCCTGACCATTGACCTCGGTTCTTCCGCACGCGGCTGGCTGCTCGCCGAAGTGGATGCGTGGCTCGGTCACCGCCTCACGCCCGACGTGCGTACGCGGTTGCGCGACGAGGTTCGTCGGCGCGTGTTGGCGCCCTATCTGGACGTGGTGCGCAACGGCAACATCAACGGCAACTGGTGGATGCGCTGTGACAACAACTGGAATGCGGTCTGCTCCGCCGGTGTGGTTTGCTGTGCCTTGGCGTTGCTGGAGCCGCGCGAAGAACGCGCTTTGGTGCTGGCCGCCATGGAGTTCTCCAACCCCTTCTTCATCAGCGGTTTTACCGACGACGGCTATTGCAGCGAAGGCATGGGATATTGGAACTACGGGTTCGGCCATTACGTGATGATGGGGCTTGCCGTGCGTGCGGCTACTGGTGGTCGGCTTGATATTTTCACCGACGAGAAGCTGCCGCGCATCGCCGCGTATGCCAAGGGTTATCAGATTCAGTCGGGCCGCTCACCTTGGTTCGCGGACGGTGGCGGTGCGCCGAGTCCCGGTGTCTGGGCGCTGCTCCGGCAGGTCTTTCCCGAGGCCGTGCCGACCGACGTCCCCATGCCCGCGCTGCTGAAGGGCGACCACGCCACCATCGGGCTGCGGGCTTTCGGACAGGAGCCGCCGTGGACCGCTGTCGAGGATCGCCTGCCGATCCGTACCTACTTCCAAGACGCGCAAGTCCTGATTACGCGCTCCGGTGGCGCGACCAACGAGGTGCCGTTCGGTGCGGCCGTCAAGGGCGGGCACAACGCCGAACATCACAACCACAACGACCTCGGCTCGTATGTCGTGGTACTCGACGGCGTCGAGATGTTGGGCGATCCCGGCGGTGAGACCTACACGCGCCGGACCTTCAGCCGCGAGCGGTATGTCAGCCCGATGCTGAACTCGTACGGTCACCCCGTGCCGGTGGTGGCGGGTCAACTCCAAGTGACCGGTCGACGCGCCGCCGCGCGTGTGCTGGAGACCGCATTCAGCGACACACGCGACCGCATCGAACTCGACATTGCGGCGGCATACGACGTGCCCGCGCTGACCGCGTTGAAACGAAACTTCACGCATGACCGGACAGCGCGCGTGATCGAGATCAGCGACGAGGTTCGTTTCACGACGCCGCAGACATTCAGCGTGCCGCTCGTCACCTATCGCGATGTGACGCGTAAAGACGACACCACGCTGCATTTCCACGACAAAAAGCGTTGTGTCGAGGTGAAGATCGCTACCGAGGGCGGAACTTGGAAGTTGGAAGACGAGCAGCTTGAGAACCCCGGCAAGGCCTCGCCGCGCCGTCTGGCCGTGACCTTCGCCGCGCCTGTAACCTCTGCCCGCGTACGTATCACCATCACCCCCGTAGTCGGATTCAAACCCTAGACAACGAATGAAAAAACGTGCACCACTCAAACTCTCTTTTGACTACATGGACACTGCTGAGCGGCGTGTCCTCTCGCTCGAAGATGACGGCTTGTTTTGTCTGCCCGTCATCGGTTTTGACAATTACCGCAAAAAATGGCAACAGGCCGCGCTTCATGTCCATGAAGAGTGTCTTGAGATAACCTTATGTCTGCGCGGCGACTTGGAGTTTGAGACCCGGAGCAAGACCTATCCGTTCAAACCCGGGAGCATCTTTGTTTCGGGGCCGAAGGACGTCCACCGCTTGAAGTCCTA
>DUPH01000182.1 GCA_012838435.1 Lentisphaerota bacterium
CCGGCGAGCCGCCGCCCAAAATGCCGACCCTGATTCCGCCGCGCGGCATTGAACTGCGGGCCAGCACCGACAGCCTGACCCACTCCGACCCGCTGATCCGAACCATGCTGCAGTTCTTCCGCGACAACCTTCACCGTAGCATCGGGGTCGATGACATCGCCGCCGCGCTCGGTCAGACGCGCCACAAGTTGGAGGCGCACGTAAGCAATGTGCTGGGGCAGACCATCTACGCCACGCTCATGCGCCTGCGCCTGTATGAAGTCAAGCGACGTCTGTCTCTGACCGACCAACCGGTCAAGGAGATTGCCGAAACAACCGGCTTCTGCCATGCCCAGCACTTGAACAACGCTTTCCGCCGGTTCGAACACTGCACGCCCACCGCCTTCCGCAAGCGCGAACGGCGGCAGCGTGCAGCGCAGACATTGACCACCTAGACGCGCATCTCCCAGCCTTTTTCGTACTCGCGCGCCCAAAGCTCGGCACCGGGACTGCCAGCCGCCAGACGACCGGTCTCCGGATTGACCTTGACCGTCTCGCCGGTGCGGTGCGCGATGTTGGCGAGGTGCGTCAGCAGAGTGCTCGTATGCGCGATCCCTGCCGGCGCGGCCGTCGCCGGGTTCTTCTCGCGGATGCAGTTCACGAAGTTCGAGAGATGCGTCGCGTCGAGCCCCTGGGTCGGGTCAGTCCGGTTGGTGGCGTCGCCCACGACATCTTTGGCGGTCCACTTTTTAAGCTCTTTGCCGCTTGGGTCAAACAGCGTGCAGACGTTGTTCGGCGTGAAGAGCACCGCGCCCTTCAGCCCGTAAATCATGCACCCCGTGCTGAAACCCTCGTAGGGCCGTGCCCTGACCGAAGTAAGCCCCTCCCACGTCATAAAACGGTTGCCGGGGAACTCAAAGGTCGCGGCTTGCGTGTCAAACCACTCCCAGTCGTCGCCCTCATGGAAGAGACGCCCACCCCCGCAAGTAACCCGCGTGGGGAAAGTGGCATTCAGCGCCCAGCGCGCGATGTCCACGTAGTGCGTGGCGTTGTTGCCGCACTCGCCGGTACCCCAGTGGTGGAACCAGTGCCAAGTGTAATGCACCACATTGTCCTGATACGCGCGGCGCGGCGCCGGGCCCTGCCACAGATCCCAATCCAGCCACTCCGGCACCGCGACTTTGTTGCCCTTGCCGATCGGCGCGCGTTGCGTCGCATACCAGCAGCGCGCAAAACGCGGCGCGCCAATCAGACCGCCGTGAACCTCCTTGATCACCTGCTGATACACTGTAGATGAGCGACGCTGGCTGCCCATCTGGAAGACCGCGCGGTATTTGTCAGCCGCCTCGACCAGCATCTCGCCCTCGCGGGGATTGTACGACACAGGTTTCTCCACATAGATCGCCTTGCCCGCCTGCATGGTCATCAATGCGGCCGGGGCGTGCCAGTGATCCGGCGCGGCGCACACCACCGCATCCACCTCCTTGTCCTCCAGCACCCGCCGCAAATCCTTCTCTTTCTTGGGCGTCTTTTGCGTCCGCTTGAGCACCTCGGCCGCCGCATCATCGAGTGCGCGGGCGTCCACGTCGCACACGGTTGCAATCTCCACGCCCGGCAGCCCTGCCAGCGTCTTCATCAGGCTGAACCCGCGCCCTTTGGCGTGGCAACCCATGACCGCCACGCGCACCCTGTTGGACGGCGCGTCCTGACCGAGCGTTCCCGACGCGACGCTCGCTACCGCCGCAGTTCCCAGTGCCGTCTTCATGAAATCCCGTCGTTTCATTGTCATCCTCCGGTTTGCGTTCTTATCCGCGCGTTATGGTAACGATTTCCGTGCAATTCAGCAATTGCACACTCGAAAAAAAAACATGCAAATTATTCAGGGACCAGCGAGACGCAAGACACCGGCGCATCACGGTTGCGGTTGAGCACCGCGACCGCGCCCGATACGCTCAAGCGGGATACGCTTGAACCAAGGCGCCAGTTTCCGGAACACCTCGCTCTCCTGTACCTTGAATCCGGTCTGATCAGGTTCGTTACTATCCGGCAAGGTCTCCGTCATGAATGCAACACGCTGCCGTCCTTCCTCGCTCTGGGGGAAAGTCTCGGCGTCCTTCGCATGAACCGCCCCGAACACGAGGTTGTCGCGGAACGTCAAGCGCGGCACCGCCGTCTCCTTGACCGTTCCGTGCATTTGCAAGAAGCGCGGACAGTTGATCGCCACATTCTTTTCAAACACGTTGTGCAACGGCAACTTCGGTTCATCCTCCATGATGTTCACCAGATGCGGATAACGATCCTTCCACGGCGACTCCTGCCAGTTGACCGCCTCCAGTTTGGCCGACAGATCCCAGCCGTCCTTGGTCCCCTCGCCCGGACGTGCCCGTTTCAGGCCGCGGTCGTCAAGATGCAGCGCGGAGGTGCACTCGATAAAGAGATTGTTGCGGATCGTGTTGTAGCGCCCGCCACCGACAAACGCCGACCAGCCGGTACGGAAAAACAGGTTGTCGCAGACCGTTTCACCGCTATCGCAGTCATCCAGATAGACGCCCATGACCATCACGCTCTCTTTGAGCGGCTCATAGTCTGGCGACAACCCCTGCGCCTTCTGCCACGCCACCCCCGGTTGTCCGAAGTGGTGGAAATAATTGCAGCGGATGACCGTCCCCTGCGACCCCCAGTCGCGCCCCGTGTAGAGACCGCCGCCGTCACCGCTCTCCATCATCGCCGAGTGGACCTCGTTATACTCGAACACATGGTCATTGCCACCGTATGCGACCGCGATGTAGGGCGAATCGTGAATCAGATTGTGCGCGATGCGCACGCCGACCCCATGAAAAACCAGGCACTTCCCCTGCGTGCGCTGCAACCGTCCACAATGGTGCAGGTGGCAGTTCGTAACGAAATGACCGCAACCGACCAGCGTCTTCCTGTCGCCGCCGCTGACCATCACACATGTGCCGCCCGTGCCGTAAACCTCACACCCGTCCAACCCGCAGTTACGTCCGCCACCGACGTTGATGCCGTCGATCGTGATATGCGTCACGCGCAACCCTTTCAGCAGCACGTTCTCGCACCCTTCAACCGAAACCGCACGCCCGGTGCTGAAGGCGAACTGAAGCCCTTCCAGCCTGACATGGGCCGTCTTGACCAGATGGATCAACGGTTTTTTCTGCACCGCCAAAACCACGGCATCAACCGCGCCGTCCGGCGGATAAAAATAGAGCATACGGTTTTCCCGATCCACATACCATTCGCCCGGCGCGTCGAGTTCTTCGAGCAGATTGAAAACATAATAACGGCGTTTGGCCGTATGCCATTTGGACGAGTTGCCGATGCCGTACGTGTGGATACCTGCCGAAGTGATCCAGCGCTTGGCGGTGTCGATCGCGCCGATCTTGAGCGTCTCGTTGGCCCAGTCATGACACCAGAAGCCGTTCATCCATACCCCTTTGTCGACGCGCCAACGTGACGGCGCGTCACCCTCATATTCGAACGTGCCGCCTTTGTAGCCATGCTCCCATTCACCGGTCGCCTTGTCGACCGGCTTGACGCCGCGATCAATGACCTTGACGATCTCCGTCCAGCCGGTATTCGGCCAACGTGCCAGACGCATCGCCTTGCCGCCACTGAAGAGCTCCATCTCGCGCCAACCGCTGAACTTGTCCGGCAAGGGCTCCAAGGCTTCCACCCCAACACTTGCGAGGTCAAACACCACGACATGGTCGCGTGCGGCCTCGGGCAAGCGGGCGCGCGTCTCGGCGTCCGTCACCTTGCGGAATCCCGTCGGCGGCAACGCATAACCGCCCGTGACCATAGCCCCGCTCGCGCCGGCCCGGACCACCACCGGCGCGTCAGGCCCAGTACCGCCATCTTGCGCTTCCAGCACCAAGTTTTGGGTCGCCAGCGAAAAGTTGCCGGACACCTCGATGACCACGCCCCGCTCTGGAAAAGCATCCGCCTTTTTCAGGGCGCGCACGGCGTCGCGTGCCCGCGCCAGCGATGCAAACGGCTTCGCTTTCGATCCGTCATGAAGATCATTACCGCGTTGCGCATCCACGTACAGCAACTGCTGCGCCTGACAAGTCATCGCTGCGAACATCGCCAGCGCACTGGCCGCCACTACTCGCATCACCCTCTTATCCATGCTCCC
>DUPH01000183.1 GCA_012838435.1 Lentisphaerota bacterium
GATGTCTGTCAGCAGCCGATCGAGGTTCTCCTCAACCTCCATGACACTGCCGCCGACCTTCACCAGCACGACCGAGCCTTTGAAATCCTGAATGTACGGCAGTGCCTCGGTCAACACCGCCGCCTTTGTCATCGCTTCTTGCATCACAATCCTTTGTTAATCTGTCTGCCAACGCCGCGCTCAACCTCGTATACGAGCGAATTCTGACTCATGGCGCAAATCTCGGAAAATTCCAACGCTGCCCCGACGACAGATCGGTTCGTGGATCGGCTTCGATGTTCCGGTCGTTGGGCATTGGGTTAAAATAACAGTCTACCATAACGCTACCCATTTCACTCGGAGTGCGCTCTCCTCCCTCTCCGTAACCAAACGTGTAAATTTTTCCGTAATTCGCACTGATGATTTCACCTTTCTCATTCTTCTTGACCCTGGATTTGAAAATCAGATAGTCGCCGCCGGAAAGGCGTCGATCCTTTACCATTTTCCCATTCGCACGCTCAACCTCATAGCTCAACTTAGGTTGATATCCGCTTTCAGGGGCCTGGTAAATTGACCACAATTCACTGAATACGTCTTTCGGCTTCACAATAAAACCACCATCCTCTCCGGCTTTCACCACCATGCAGTTCGTGAGTCCTCCGCTGGAGAAGGCAGTCGTCTTTTCCGGGTTGAAAGCAGATGTATAAAAAAACGTGAAATCCGCCTGTTCCCCTTTGCCGTACGGAGCGAGCAAATCCCCCTTTTTGCAATCAAACCCGGCTTCTTCCCCTTTCGGGAACCGGACGATCTTGCTCTGCCAGACATAAAGCGGGATGGGCTTGTTCTTTTCTTTCAAGACAACATCTATTGTGGGATTCCAGGGCATCCAGCGTTTTTCGAGCGAGCCGTCTACGTCTACACGGGCGACCTCTTTGAACCAGAATTCACGCTCAGTCCGGTAATAGCCTTCTTTGTCAACAATGAACAAAATACGACTGTCTGTGCTCTGTCTTTTGACGGCAAACAAACCGTTCGTGTTGGTCGTTCCTGTTATGGGAACCGTTTTCTCTCCATAACGCTGAATACTCACCCAGACTTTCGCATTCGTTACGATATGTCCAACGGAATCTTTCACCCGCAGAGTCAAAGCGAGTTCTCCTTTAAACGATTCCGCCATCCCCTTCATTTCTTTTTCCGCCGCGTTGATCTCTTTCTGCCAAGGCGAAACGGTTTGGCCCCATGCCCGCATCCCGCACAGAAAACCCCAAAAAATAATCAGGACTATCTTGTTCATTTTAAATCTCCGATCCTCACGATTTCGGCAAAAGGGGATAAACGTAGAAAAAAGCAAGGTTTACCCAGTCGCTATGCAACCATCCGGTTCCATAATCAGGATGATTTCTCCATCCGTTTTGCTTGAACACGGACGTATCAAGATTGATGTTGTGTCCCATTCCTGCTTCTATGTCCAACCGCCCTATCGAGCAGTTACCAGCCGGAGGCGAAAGCGCGGGAATACCCTTAGCCAGAATCTCGTTGCGCACCTGCAACGGAATAGCATTGGTGAACATGCCTTCAGGATAACGCCCGAACACGGGGATATCCATGATCTGACGCGCTGCGGCGGCGTTCGCAGCGGCGGCATCGGGATAATATTCGTGCGTCAGATAGACCCATGCCTGTGCGACCGGATCATAGACATGTTCCGTATAAGTTGGATGTCCAAACCCCCAGCCCGACCATGTGGTGCCGTACATCATGGAACGTCCCTTGAACCGTTCCTGTTTCTGCCACGCATATAGTCTGAATCCCCCCCCGGTCATGGGTTGTAACGCTCCGGTTCCTGTATAAATTTTCAGCACCTCGTCCCCTGCCGAATAGAAGTTGTACATGATTGACGGCGGGATATTGGCGAATCGCCCTTTCCAGCCGAGTTTGTTGCGGTCGTCAGAAGGCGTGAGATTCGCGAAATGCTCGTGCCAGCAACTCGCCCACGTCTCCTTCTGGTATTCTGTCCAGTCCGTATGCAGCATCGGATTGCCAGTCACTGATTCGTTGTGCACCGTGTCGTCGTAGGCTTCCACGGGGACGGCGGCGTTGAGCATGATGTATTTGTCCACCACCATGCCGTGATCGGCGATGGCGGAAGAAACCACCACGTTCCCGAGACTGTGCGCGACAATGACCCTGCGTCCCTGCAAGTTGTTGACGTAATTCGCAAGATTCGGCGCGGCCGCAAAAGCGTTGGCCACGTTCTGGTGATAAAAAAGACCGGGATCAGGCCACCCCACGTCCCCCTTCCAGTCAACCGTATGGAACTGCGCGTTATTTCCGCTCTGGCACAGGCGTTTGAACATTTCCGAAGACCAAGCCCGCGCTTCCTGCTCGTTGATGTTGAAGCCATGCACAAAAATGACATGCCTGTTGGGATCTCCTATCGGCTGGGCTTGGCAAAAGCCCGCCATGATCCCTAACAATCCACACAGCCATTCTTTTTTCAAGTGTGTTAACACAACCATATCCCGCAACGCCTTGAATAACGTCTTGTCGGCCCATAGCCAGCCGCCGCTCATCTTTTGTCCTTGCCGTTTTGTCGCCCGCCCGTTCAACTCGCTCCGTTTCACGGCTCGAACTCCTTCAGTTTCAGACGCGGCTAGCTTACCCGCCAGCGTATCTTCCAGCGAGGCCACACGCATCAGCATGCCCCACACATCCGCAGCCACGGCGCGCGCCGGAAACTGCCGATAGCGCTCTTCGGTGGAAATCTGGACACTGACCTTCGAGCTGCCCTTCAAATTGATCGACCCAGGGAAACGCTCCGCTTTAAATCCCTCTTTCTCCAACGCGCTGACCGCCTCCTCGACGCGATCCAGAGCAATCACCAGATCGACATCAGCCGTCACCATCGGCTCTTCCGCCCAGTGGTTGACCGCGATACCGCCGATCACGCACCAAGGCACATCCAGCCGTTCGAGCACGGAGACGAGACGCATCACGTCCCCACCTCCGCCCGCTGTCTGCCAATCGTAAAATGCCTTCTGCGTCATGCCGCTCTTCCGCCACTCAACTCACGTCGTGTATTCGGCGTTGATCTTCACGTAATCGTACGAGAGATCACACGTGTAAATCGTATCCTCGCCCTCGCCGAGGTGCAGATCCACTGTCACCTCAAAAGCCCGTTTGCGCATCACATCCTGCATAGCCGTGAGCAGCGCCTTGTCCGCCACGCGCCCTTGGTCATACGCGCAGATGTCGCCGTAATAAATCTGTGCCTTCTGGTCATCGACCTCCGCGCCGGAATAGCCGACCGCCGCGATCACGCGCCCCCAGTTGGGATCGAGCCCGAACCACGAGGTTTTGACCAATGCAGATTTGGCTATAGCGCGCGCCGCTACCTGCGCGTCCTGTACCGTCCTTGCACCGCGCACACGCACCGTCACAAATTTGGTCGCGCCCTCGCCATCCATGACCATCTTCTTGCCGAGTTCGAGACAAACCGTCTTCAGCGCGTCCACAAAATACTGCCACTGCGAATGATAGGGCGTCAACGTCTCGTTTCCTGCCACACCGCTGGCCATCAGGATCACCGTATCGTTGGTACTGCGGTCGCCATCCACCACAACACGGTTAAAACTCACCTCCACCGCCTCACGCAAAGCCTGGTCGAGCGCCTTGTGGTGTACCGCCGCGTCGGTCGTGATGAACCCCAGCATCGTCGCCATGTTCGGCTCAATCATGCCGGAACCCTTGCACATGCCGCCGATCATCACCGTCTTGCCGTCGATCTCCAACTCCACCGCCACCTGCTT
The DNA here is from genome assembly GCA_012838435.1 of Lentisphaerota bacterium. GTDB lineage: Bacteria > Verrucomicrobiota > Kiritimatiellia > RFP12 > UBA1067 > DUPH01. The sequence continues at coordinate 3,789 of DUPH01000183.1, forward strand.
GTCCACGGTATCGGTCGTCATGATCGCGTGCGCGGCATCACTGCCGCCCGTCGGGCTCAAGGCACCGGCTGCCTCCTTGATGCCCGCCGCAATGCGTTCCATCGGCAGAAGCGCACCGATCACACCGGTCGAGCAGACCAGTACGAGTTGCTCGTCGATGCCCAGCGCCTCACCGGTCAGGCGGGCCATTTCGCGCGCGTCCTGCAATCCGGTCTCGCCAGTGCAGGCGTTCGCGCAGCCGCTGTTCACCACCACCGCCTGAGCCTGTCCCGAACGGGTGCGCTCGCGGTCGATCTGCACCGGTGCCGCAGCCACCTTGTTCGTGGTGTAGACCGCCGCAACCGCCGTCGGCGCATCTGCCACCACCAGCGCTAAGTCCTTGCGGTCCTTATGCTTGATGCCTGCCGCCACGCCGCACGCGCGGAAGCCCTGCGCTGCGGTCACGCCGCCCTCTACATACTCGAACTGTTTCATGATCGTTCACCCAATCAAGGCACTCCCCGCTCGTACTCCGCCGAACAGTCAGCGGCGCACAGGTTACCCGTGGTTAAGTTGCATATCATTGAGGATTTTACGGTCAAAGTCGATGCAAAACCTCCCCCGCGCGACAAATC
>DUPH01000184.1 GCA_012838435.1 Lentisphaerota bacterium
CCACATGGCGGCACACCGGCAATCAAGCGGATGCAAACGATTTTTCCCATAACGGCGAGATGTTCATTAATGGCGTCGCAGGATATTCGTTCGATGGTCAGCCGCTGCATATTCTTACAGCCGTCAGCACCAGCACCCGTGATTTCCAAGCGGCCCTCGGCGATTACTGGTTCAGTTCCCAATATGCCCGCTACTTCGCCGGATATGTCGGCGAGGTGTTGGTGTACAATCGCGTGTTGACGGTGGAAGAGCGTCAGGCGGTCGAGGCGTATCTGACCGATAAATGGTTCGGCGGCGCAGGAACGTCAATTGAACAGCCGGTCGCGATCGGACAGGCCGGACGGCTGGCGGTCAATTTCAACGCCGTATTCAGCGCGCTTTCCGGCGACGGTCGACTTCACGCCGAAAACAACAGTGTGGTGACTTTGACGGATTACACGGCTTTTGCGGGGACGGCCTCAGGTCAGGGCGTGGTCGCATTGCAGGCGACGGACGGTGCCGATGCCTACATCATGTCCAAGGGAATCAACACTGTGATACGTAATGACGGCGCTCTGCCGATGTCGGTGGTCGTGACCAATACCGGTGCGGAAACGTTCATCGGTTCGTTGCAGAACGGCGTCTCCGCGCTGGGGCTCACGCAGACTGGCACCGGGAACACCTACTACACCGGCACAGACAGTACCTATACCGGCGCAACCCGGATCGAGGCCGGCACGGCGACGGTGGCCTCGGGGGTTCTGACCAAGTTTGTCCGCTTCAAGCCCAGCGCGACGCGTCCCGAAGGCGACTATGTCAATACGGGCTACCAACTCTCCGAATTCCGTCTCACCTTGGGCGGTGCCGATGTGCCGTATCCCGTCGGCACGCTGGCGACAAGCTATGGCAAGACTGCCAGCAGCAAAGAGCCGCCGGGAGACGCGATCGACGGCAGCGTGGACACCAAGTTTTATCATGGTTCCGCGTCGCCGCTCTACCCGTTGGTGCTTGAGTTCCCCACTCCGGTGTTCTTCAACGGTTATGCGTGGTACACCGCAAACGATGCCGATGGACGGGATGCGATCACATGGACCGTCGAGACCAGTGCGGACGGAACGACGTGGACGGTGGTGGACTCGCAAGACTATTCCGCAGATACCTCGTTGATCACGACCGCGCGTAAGACGTTGGTCGGGCAGTGGTCGGTGCAGGGCATGCAAAGCGCGATGAATGTCTTCTCCGATCTCTCGCCGACCACGGTGGCGGCGCCGGGCAAGCTCGCAGTCTCTGGCACAAGCGAGACGGTCGGCTCGCTCAGCGGCGATGGTGCGATCGAACTGCTTGCGAACGGCACGTTCGGCATCCACACGACTGACGATGCGATCTTCAGCGGCTCATTCAGCGGTGCTGGCACTGTTGTCAAAAGCGGTACGGCCGTGCAGACGCTCTCAGGTACACTCGCGGTGGACGGCACGCTGATCGTCGAGGCCGGTGTGCTCGATCTGGATGGTGCTGTGTTGGACGGCATCACCAATATCGTGATCTGCGCGGGCGCGGAATTGACCGGCACGGCGACCGTCAGCGGCGATCTCACCGTGACGTTCGAGACCGGCGGGTGCTACAGCGCGTCGCTGGCCGTTGCCGGAGCGCTGACCGTTGAGGGTGCCGTTACGCTGACCGTGCCGCAAGGGGTCGTGTATCCCTACTACGGAACGCTCTTCACCTTTGCTTCGGCTGATGCCGCAACGCGCCAGGCGCTGCTGAACGCAACCAAGCCGTCGTCGGCCCCCGTCGGCTATGCGGCTCTCGTGCGCGTGACCGACACTTACGCGAAACTGACCATTGCGCCGGTCGGCTCGGTGATGACGCTGCGGTAGGGGCAGAGCAAGGACGAGCAGACGCACTCAAATCTATTCGCCAGACTCGCGGAGCAGCGGTTTCTTCAAGGCGCGGACTTCACTGTCGCTGAGTTCGCGCCACGCGCCGGGTTGCATGTCGCCGATCTTGAGAAAGGCGATGCGCACGCGTGTGAGGCTAAGCACAACGAAGTGTGCCAGCGAACACATTTTACGGATCTGGCGGTTGCGGCCCTCTGCAAGCGTGAAGGCCAGCAGGTGCGTGTTGTCGCGCCCCACCTTCAGCACTTCGACCTCCACCGGCTGGATGACGTAGCCGTCGATCTCGAGCCGCGAGCGTAGGGTTTCAACCTTGCTCTCTTCCATGCGCCCCGCGACGCGCGCGTGGTAGGTTTTGGTGTGCCCATAACGCGGATGCGTCATGCAGTGGGTCAGTTCACCGTCGTTCGACATCAGGAGCAGCCCTTCGCTCTCCTTGTCGAGCCGGCCGACCGGCACGAGCCGTTCGCGGAAGTGCGGGCGCATCAGATCGCACACTGTTGCGCCGCGTTGGTTGTCGGCTGAGCAGATCAGGCCGCGCGGCTTGTAAAGCAGGACAGTACGCAGACGCTCAGCTTGCTTGGGCAGTCGTCTGCCGTTTACGCGGATATCGTCCTTTTCCGGCTGTACGCGTGCGCCGGGCTCATATACGGTTTGACTATTGACGGTGACCACGCCGGCGGCAATCCACTCGGCAGCGTGCCGTCGCGACGCGACACCCCGGCGTGCCAGAACATTCTGTAGACGCTCACCGTTCGCAGCATGCGTGCTTTGCGGAGTGGCGCGCGATGTGGTATCGTCTGATCTCATCTATGGGACTTTCCGATCGTGAGTATATGCGGCCCGGCGCTCGCCGGAACAATAACGCAACGCCCCCGGCGTCGGCGACCACCTGGTGGCAGCGGCTGCGCTTCTGGCTGTGGCGCCTCTGGCACCGCTCGTGATGATTGTCAGGTGCCGCGGTAAGCGGCCAGCGCCTCTTGATAGGCAGCGGTCTCGACGTAGCCGCAACTCTTGAACTCCGGGCAGAAGCTGCGGTAGACGCACTCCGGCACACAGACGCTGTGAAGCTCGGGTTCGCACTGTTTGACTTCATCCAGTACAAGCTTCCAGGCCGCCGTCGTCTCTGGGGACGCCTGACGGCAGAGCCGTTTGCGCGAGATGAAGATGAGCGCCTGCGCATTGGCAAAGCACTCGTGATCGACCGGCGCGGACTGGGGCATGGATGTACGGTCCACGCCCGTGCGGTCAGTACGCTGGGTGCTGACGAAGTGCTCGATACCGATCTTGTGTCGGACGAAGTGAACGCTGACCCAATAGGGGAGGTTGATCCACTTCCACTTAAACATCATCTGGCGGATGGGCGAATGTTCAGAGAGCAGGATGCGGCGCTTCCAGGCGCTGCTGGGCTCTTTCTCCCCCTCTGCCATGCGGATGGTGGTACGCGCGGCATCGGCGACATCACGCCATGCAAAACGCGTCTTGAAATACTTGAGGGTGACAGACGGTTCCATAAAGTGAAGTTTGGCTTTTTTTACGGAAGAAAGCAATACGAAATAGGGTGGCAGGACCGCGTGCGGTTTTTAACATCCACAGATTACACGATTACGCAGAGGTTTTTGGGGGCATAGCGACGGGGTTTTAACCGCGAATGATGCGAATTGTCGCGAATAGTCATGGCCACGTAAATAGCCGCAAAGAACGCAGAGAACGCAAAGGAAAGCCTTCAATTTTCATGAAGTTTCATGTGTTTCATGGTTCGGGTTTATTTAACGCAGAGACGCAGAGACGCAGAGTTTGGTTTCAGGTTTTTTGGGGGGCGAGTGTCCCCGCGAGCCACCTTTTGTGCTGCGCACGGATGGAATCGAGAGAATCGACGGAATCGAATCCTTCGAATTTTTCGATTCCTTCGGCAACTTACTACCTCTTGTTTCCGCCAGCACCAGCCTATGGCAGGGGCTGAGTGATGCTGGCCCTCACCTTGAAGAAGCGGTATGGTGCTGTCGCGTCGATGTCCGTGAAGGCAAGGTCGCCGTCGGTCGTCGCGTGGACGCTCCGCAGCAGTTCCCAGGTCTCGCCGAGCGTATTCACCCTGTAGAGCGCGTACCATATTCCGCTTTTGGCGTTGGTGATCTTGATGGCGAGCGCCGTGCCGTCGAAGACAAGCGCCGTGCCGTCCGTGGCGAAGAGCGGCGCGACAAGGCCGTTGGCGACCGCCGTGGTCGCCGCGCCGTCCACGGTAGCCGTGTAGCCGGCGTTGCCCGCCACGAAGGTGTAGTCGCCGTCCGGCAGCCAGAGGTAGAGCTTGCCGTTTTCATCGGCAAAGAGGTCGCTGACGCCGTAGGGGTCGAGCGCCGTAACGACGATAGCCGCATTAGGTGTGAGGTTCGTTACCGTCACGCACCAAACGTGCGTCGCGTTGTCCGTGGGCGTGGGGGAGATGCGTTTGCATTGCGGTTCCGACACCGTTTTGGAAAGCGTTGTCCGTGGGCGTGGGGGAGATGCTGTCGTTCGCGAGGCGGACCGAGCCGCCGGTAAAGATATTCGCGCCGGAAGCCGTGCCACTGAAGCCCGGCCCGATGTCCGCACTGCCGTTGTTGCCTCGCGCGAAGACCGTGCCGCCGGTGATGGTCACAGCATCACCGTTACCAGAGCGGCCACCGCCAATGCCCGCGCCATACATACCGCCCGTGGCTGTGACCGTACCGCCATGGACGGTCACAGTGCCGCCCGCACGTAAGTAACCGCCGCCAATGCCCGCGCCGTACAAGCCGCCCGTAGCCGCGATCGTGCCGCCGGAGATTGTGACCGTGCCGCCCGTGCCCTTAGAACCGCCGCCGATGCCCGCGCCCATAGTGCCGCCCGTCACCGTCAGTGCGCCTGCCGCATCGCTAGGCGCATTGGTGATGGAGATCGACGCGCTCGCGGGAACTTCGAGGCCTGCGTGGTCTCTTCCCGAGGCGAGCGTGTTCGTTCCCGCGAGGAAGAGCGAGATATCGGCATTCTGCTCCAACTCGAAGACGCACTGGCCACTGCCGGTGGTCTGGAGCGTCAAATCCGAGAGCGTGACCGCGCTCGTCGCGCCCGCCGAGACGACGACGAGCACCTTACCCGCCGTGTTCGCGCCAGAGAGCGTGAGGGGCTCTGCCCCGGAAAGCGTGAGTGTAGGCGCGTTATACGTCCAGCCCGTGCCACCGGACGAGACGGCATCGTCGAGAGCGGTGCCGTTGACCGTCACCCCAGTGGGAGCGGCGTTGGTCATCGTTGCGAACACGATGAACAACGCAGTGAGGATCCTGCTCCGGCTTCGTTTCTTCATGGCAGTGTCCCTTGTTGTGAACATATGATGGAGAAAGGATGGGGGCAAGGCAAGAGGTTTTGGGGGAAGTCCTGGTTTTGGGGTGACATTTGACAGCCTGACAGCCTCGCAAAAAATTTCCCGTCGGTGTTGACATCCCCGGAGGCATTCAGTAATCTAATCGGGTTTTCTTTTTTCCGGAGTTGTGCCTTCGGGAAGCGGGAAACAAACATTGGCAAGGTTTAATGGACTCCTGCACGATGTCACGATGGGTTGGCTTAAAGCCGTCGGGGATGTTGGGTAAGGGGTTTTTTGCCCCGCGCGGGGCGATGGATAGGGCCAACATAGCTCAGTCGGTAGAGCACTTCCTTGGTAAGGAAGAGGTCGTCAGTTCGATTCTGATTGTTGGCTCCAGCTTTGACGATGGACTTTTTGTCACTACTCACAGGAGGAAACCTAAAATGGCGAAAGAGACATTTGTTCGCGAGAAGCCACACGTCAACGTTGGCACGATCGGCCACGTCGACCACGGCAAAACCACGCTGACCGCAGCGATCACCAACGTACAGTCCCTCAAAGGCCTTTGCGCCCCGATTTCCTATGACCAGGTGGCGAAGGCTTCCGAGTCTGCGGGCCGCCGTGACCCCACCAAGATTCTGACGATTGCGACCTCGCACGTCGAGTACAGCACCGACAACCGCCACTATGCCCACGTGGACTGCCCCGGTCACGCTGACTACGTCAAGAACATGATCACCGGCGCCGCGCAGATGGACGGCGCGATCGTGGTCGTGAGCGCGGCGGACGGGCCGATGCCGCAGACCCGTGAGCACATTCTGCTCGCCCGTCAGGTTGGCGTGCCCGCGATCGTGGTTTTCCTGAACAAGGTGGACCTGGTTGACGATGCTGAGCTGCTGGACCTCGTCGAGATGGAAGTCCGCGAGTTGCTTTCGAAGTATGAATTTCCTGGCGACGACATTCCGATCGTGCGCGGGTCGGCGCTGCCGGCCACCAAGGCCACGAGCGCGGATGACCCGGCCTGCCAGTGCATCACCGATCTGATGGACGCGCTGGACAGCTACGTTCCCGAGCCGCAGCGCGCGCTGGACAAGCCGTTCCTGCTGCCGATCGAAGACGTGTTCTCGATTGAAGGCCGCGGCACGGTGGTGACCGGCCGTATCGAGCGCGGTCTCATCAAGGTGGGCGACGAAGTTGAGATCATCGGGCTGCGCCCGACCGCCAAGACGACCTGCACGGGCGTCGAGATGTTCCGCAAGCTGCTGGATCAGGGCCAGGCTGGCGACAACGTCGGCTGCCTGCTGCGCGGCACGAAGAAGGAAGAGGTCGAGCGCGGCCAGGTGTTGGCCAAGCCGGGCTCGATCACGCCGCACACCGAGTTCCACGGCGAAGTGTACGTCCTCAGCAAGGAAGAGGGCGGCCGTCACACGCCGTTCTTCAAGGGCTACCGTCCGCAGTTCTACATCCGCACGACCGACGTTACGGGCGACATCACGTTGCCCGAGGGCGTGGAGATGGTCATGCCGGGCGACAACATCTCGATTTCCGTGAAGTTGATCTCGCCCGTCGCGCTGGAAGACAAGATGCGTTTCGCCATTCGTGAAGGCGGCCGCACGGTCGGCGCGGGCACGGTGTCCAAAGTTATTAAGTAAGTGAGCTTCCTGTGAGCGTGTCCGTCCGGGGCGTTGCGGCGTCCCGGACGTGGCACGGGGTTTAAACAGGAGCAAAGAGGCGGATATGCCGAGAGAATTAGCCATTTTGGCGTGCACTGAGTGCAAGCGCCGCAATTACACGACGACGCGCAATAAGCGTACGACGACCAACCGTCTGGAGATGAAGAAGTTCTGCCCGACGGAGCGGAAGCGTACGTTGCATCGCGAAACGAGGTAGTCGTCTCTCGAGGAAGTTTTTAGGCCAGTAGCTCAATTTGGCAGAGTACCGGTCTCCAAAACCGGGCGTTGGGGGTTCGAGTCCCTCCTGGCCTGCCAGTTTAGAACGGGTATCTGTCGCCGTCCCTGCCGGGGGAGCGGCAACAGGTTTTCGCGTTTTGAGAGCGGAACGACCGAAGGGTCTTGGGACATGAGCAACGTAAAGCAAATCATCCAGAGTCTGGGAGCGTATCTCGGCGATGTCGGGGTCGAGTTCAAAAAGATCTCTTGGCCTGACCGTCAAGAGTTGGTCGATTCGACGATCGTCGTGATTACGTTTATCGTGATCTTGGCCGTGGTGGTGTTGTGCTGCGACAAAACCATCATGTTTTTCCTGCAGTTAATCCATGCCTAACGCGGGGGGCCGTCCATGACAAAACAATGGTTTGTGCTTCACACCCTGACTGGTCAGGAGCAGAAGGTCAAGCGCTCGATTGAGGCGCGGGTGCGGATCGAGGAGATGGGGGAGTATATTGGCGAGGTCATGATCCCCACTGAGAAGGTTTCCGAGGTCAGGAACGGGGTCAAGACTACCGTCACCCGTAAGTTTTTTCCAGGTTATGTGTTGATTAACCTGGCCCTCTATGACGGGGAGCGCAACGTGCTGGAACCCACTTGGCGGTTTCTTAAGGAGACGCCGGGGGTGATCGGTTTTATTGGCGGCGAACGTCCGATGCCGCTTTCTGCCGACGAGGTTGATGCGATCGTCAATCAGGCGGCGGACAAGGACAAGGAAAAGGTCAAGCCTAAGGTTCAGTTTGAGCCGGGTGAGGCCGTAAAGATCATCGACGGTCCGTTCATGAGTTTCAGCGGTACCGTCGATGAGGTGGATCCTGACCGGGGCAAGCTGAAGGTCTCTGTAGCGATCTTCGGGCGCTCCGCTCCGGTCGAGCTGGAGTATTGGCAGATCGAGCGCGCGGTCAACGAGAACGCGTAGCCGTCCGGCCGATCCCGTTGCGTTTGGAGCGCGGCGGCGGCTCGTCAACTGCGGTCCGTCTGTACCGGTGGGGATGCCGGGAGGGCCGCGACAGACACAGTAGGTAAAAGTTATGGCGAAGAAAGTCACGGGTATCGTGAAACTGCAGATTCCCGCAGGTGCGGCGAATCCTGCGCCGCCGGTGGGCCCCGCGCTGGGCTCGCAAGGCGTCAACATCATGGCGTTCTGCAAAGAATTTAACGCCAAGACTCAAGACAAAGCGGGCCTGATCATCCCCGTGGTCATCACGGTGTATGCGGACCGCAGTTTTTCCCTTGTGTTCAAGAGCCCGCCTGCCTCCACGCTGCTGAAGAAAGAGGCTGGGCTGGCGAAGGGCTCCGGGGTCCCCAACCGCGATAAGGTCGGCAAAGTCACGCGCGAGCAGGTCCGCAAGATCGCCGAGATCAAGAAGGCAGACCTCAATGCTTCTGACGAGGCGGCGGCGATGCGGATGATCGAAGGTACCGCGCGTAATATGGGTATCGAGGTGGTTGACTAAGGTAAGGGGACACGGATTATGGCAAAACATGGCAAGCGTTATAGCGATGTGCTGAAGAAGGCCCCAACGGAGCCGGTCAGCTTGGAAGAGGCGGTGGCATTTGTGAAGGCCAACGCCAACGCGAAATTTGATGAGACAGTGGAAGTCGCGATGCGCCTCGGCGTGGACTTCAAGAAGTCCGACCAGACCGTGCGCGGCACCGTCACCCTGCCGCACGGCACCGGCAAGACGATCCGAGTGATCGTGTTCGCGGCCGGCGTGCATGCCGATGATGCGAAGGAAGCTGGCGCGGATGAAGTCGGCTATGAGGAACTGATCGAAAAGGTCAAGGACGGTTGGACCGACTTTGACGTGGCGATCGCGACCACCGACGCGATGAAAGAGGTGCGTAAGATCGCCCGTGTGCTCGGCCCCCGTGGCTTGATGCCGAACCCCAAGACCGGCACGGTGACGGATGATACGGCGGCAGCGGTCAAGGCAGCCAAAGGCGGCAAAGTTGATTTCCGTATGGACCGCACCGGCAATGTCTGCGTGCTCTGTGGCAAGAGCAGTTTTGACGCCGACAAGCTGGTCGGCAACATCAACGCCATCGTGAAGGCGGTTCAGTCTGAGCGCCCGGCGGCGGCGAAAGGGACGTTCATCCGCTCCCTCACGGTCAGTTCGACGATGGGTGTGGGCGTGCGCGTGCAGCTCAAAACCGAGGATGCGATTTAATCGCGGGAGAGGGATGATATGAGAGTCGAAAAAATTTCTATCCTGAATGAGGTTATCGAGCGCGTCAAAGCGTCCGATTTCTGCTTTGTCCTGAATTATGGCGGACTCAAGGTCACGCAACTGACCACGTTGCGTCAGAGCCTGACCAAGTTGGACTCGCGCGCCATGGTGGTGAAAAACACCTACCTGAGCCGAATCGCCAAGGATCTAGGTTGGGGCGATGTGTCCGCGCTGTTTTCCGGCCCGACCGCCATCGTGACGGGCAGAGGCGATGTGGCTGAAGTAGCCAAGGCACTGGTCGCCTTTGTGAAGCAGAATGACAAGGCGGCGATCAAGGGTGCCAGCTTCGAGGCAGCGCTGCTGTCTGCGGAGGAAGTGGAGGAACTTTCGAAGTTGCCGTCGAAGGACGCCATGCGCGGCATGCTGTTGGGCACGCTGCAGGCGCCGGCGACGAGCCTGGTGCGCGTGTTGAACGCGCCGCTGTTGGATATGCTCTACGCTCTCAAGGCGTACGAGGAGAAGAAAGACGGATCTGCGGCATAAACGTGTGTCGTAAAAACCGACGGCGCGGGTGTCGGCGGGTGTCGGCACCCCAGTGCGCCATGTGGCGCGAACGGCTCCTTTATGAGGAGTGGCGCTAGCGGGAACCCCGCCCGCGAATGAACGCGTGCGGTTGCACAAAAAAAGGAAGAGAACCATGACGAACGAAGAAGTGATTGAATATCTGAGCAACCTTTCGGTGCTCGAGATCTCCAAGCTGGTCAAGGCGCTGGAAGAGAAGTGGGGCGTTACCGCCGCCGCTCCCGTGGCTGTCGCTGCGGCTCCTGCCGCTGCCGCTGCTCCGGTTGAGGAGAAGACAGAGTTTGATGTGATTCTGGCTGAGATCGGCGCCAACAAGATCGGCGTGATTAAAGAAGTGCGTGCGATCACGAGCCTCGGCCTGAAGGATGCCAAGGACTTGGTCGAAGCCGCTCCGAAGGCTGTGAAGGAAGGCGTCTCGAAGGAAGAGGCCGCGAAGCTGAAGGAACAGCTTGAGAAGGCCGGCGCCAAGGTCGAGATCAAGTAATACGCGCCGCGTGTAAAACGCGGGGACTGTCCGGTGATGACGCGGGCAGTCCTCGCTTTCCTCAACGCGCCGTGTGCGCCGAGAGGAAGAAGCCCGGCCCGTCATCATTTTCGTGTTTGTCAAAAAAGGGACAAAACGCACCCGGACGCCTGATGATGCATGAACCGGCCGAAGTGTGAATTAGTTAACAAAGTGGCTGCTTACCACACTTCCATTCACAACCGGCCGGCTGAGAACTGTGTCAAGGCGCGCGGCGGGCGGCAGGGGCGCAAATGCTCCTGCGTGCGGGGTCCTTGAGTTGACAACCCTTGTCATAACATTCCAACCTGAGGTAGGCAATGGTTGAACGCAAAATGTTCGGCAAGCTGAAGCCCGTGATTCAGCCGCCCGATCTGATCGCTATTCAGACGCAATCGTACCAAGATTTTCTGCAGATCGGCATCGCGCCCAGCAAACGTGAAAAGAAGGGGTTGCAGGCTATTTTCCATGAGGTGTTTCCCATCGATAGTTATGATGGCCGTTACACGCTCGATTTCGTCAAATACGATCTAGGCGAACCCAAGTGCGACGCATTGACTGCCTTGGCTGATGGCAGCACGTTCGCCGCGCCGCTGCACGCGACGTTCCGTCTCAAAGACGGTGACGAGATCCGTGAAGAGGACGTCTACATGGGCGAGATTCCGCTCATGACCCGCGATGGATCCTTTGTCATCAACGGTGCCGAGCGCGTGATCGTCTCGCAGTTGCACCGCTCGCCCGGCATCTGCTCGGAGCAGGCGATCCACCCCAACGGACAGATACTTTATTCCGTCCGGCTGATCCCCGACCGTGGCTCGTGGATCGAAATCCAATTTGATTCGAGCGACATCATGTGGGTCTACATGGACCGTCGCCG
>DUPH01000185.1 GCA_012838435.1 Lentisphaerota bacterium
GCACCACCTCGTCGTCGTGCGGAGCAACAACCTTGCGACGCTGTGGATCGACGGAGTACAAAAGAGTGTCACATCGAATGCGATTTCGATCACAAGCAACACGAAGCCCCTCTATCTCGGCTACTCGCCGTCCGGCGACACCTATCAACGGCGCTACTGGCCCGGCAACCTTGATGAACTCAGGATTTACGACCGTGCCTTGGCTCCGCATGAGATCGACGAGCTTCTGCACGGAGAGACACGGCCGTTGACAGTCGCCTTTGATGTGAACGGCGGCGAGCAAGCCCCTACAAACACGGTCGTCATCATGGGCGCCCCGTACGGCGAACTGCCGCAGCCGTCACGCACGGGCTACACCTTCGGAGGCTGGTTCGCATCTACCGGCGAGGTCACTTTCGTCATCGCCGCGGACACGCTGGTCACTCTCGCGGAAGACCACACGCTGACCGCCGTCTGGACGCCCAACACCTACACCGTCGCCTTTGACGCTGACGGCGGCAAAGTCGCTCCGGTCTCCAAGACGGTCACGTTCGATGCCGCCTACGGCGTACTGCCCACACCGGTCGCGCCGCCCGCGTCACGCCTGGCGTGGCTATTCGGCGGCTGGATGGCTGTGAACGGCCAGCTTGTGACGGACGCCACCCTTGTAGCGACCGCATCCGACCACACCCTGACCGCCGTCTGGACCAAACCCGCCCCTCTGCCCGATCCAGAGGCGTCACCGACCTTCACCAGCGAGGCACCATATTACGGCTACCTCTACCGCACCGGCGATGTCGGCGGGCAGGCGGCCTCCTCGGTCGAGGGCACCATCGAGTTCAACGTTTCCGCGGCTACCGGCAAACTCTCCGCCAAGGCCGTCACACGCAGAGGGCCACTAAACTTCAGAGCCCCGACGTGGGACGCAGGCGAAGCGGACGGAACGCATCTTGTCACCCTGAAACTGCGGAGCGGCGAGACTCTCGCCCTCTCCGTGCGCGGTAACCGCGCTTGGGGCATGCTCAGCGGCGGCTCGGTCGACGGTGAACTTTTGGTTGAGTGCGCACGCAACCGCTTCCGCGACCGCACCGACGCCGAAGCGCAAGCCGTCCTGACCGACTTCAAGGGCCTCTACACGGCGGCTCTGCCGACGTGTGGCCCGGCCGACGACGACGTCGGCGCGGTACCGCAGGGTGCAGGCTACCTCTCACTCACCCTCAGTACGTACGGGCGGGTCAAGTTCGCCGGTGTGCTCGCCGACGGCACCAGCGTATCGATGGCCGCACAGGCGCTGCTCATCGACGGCTGCGGCGGATGGGTATGCGTGCCGCTCTTCTCCCCGCTCTATGGGCGCAAGGGTTGGATCGGCGGGCTCGTCTGGCTTGATCCCGAAACCGGTGCGGCCATCACTGACCGCGAACTCGGCTGGACAATCCGCTGGGACCGCGTACGAGGCGATGCACAGGACTTTTCCCTCTTGCTGGACCTCTGCGGCGGCCGCTATGCCAAACCGCCCGCGCTCGCGCCCGCCTATCGATTCTCGGTGGATATTGAGCAGGTGCCCCTGTTCTATCCCGGCGGCAGCGTCCTCTTCGCAGAAGAAGCGTTGCCGATCAACCTGCCCGTAGCGGTCTCCGGCACCCGCATGACCATGGTCCGCGGACGCCAGCCCCAAAAGACGGACGGAGCCTACAACTACGGCGGCGAGAATTGTGCACAGGCGAAACTCTCGTTCTCGGCGTCCACCGGCATCTACAAAGGTACGTTCAGCCTCTACTACGACTACATCTCGGGGAACCGTCCACGTCACAAGAAGGTCACGGTTCAATACGCGGGCATCCTCTGCCCCGTCAGAGGCGCTGCTTTCGCGGATGCCCCAGCCGGCATGGGCCACTGTCTCGTGCCGGACAACTCGACCGGCCCCACACTCAAGCGCTCGTTCTTGAACATGCTACATGAAGGAGCCGTGCCGGCATTGTAGGTGTTCGCCTCTACGTTTGTGTTTGAGCGGCCGTATAAGCCAGTAAAACAATGAAGGGGACTGTTGGGGGAACCCAACACGGATCCCCTTCTTTATTTTAAGGTCAATTCTTTTTCCGGCAGGTCTTATCAACGTAACCGAAATCTGATATTAATGACACGTAACAAGGAGTAGGTGCCCCATGCCCGAAAATAGGATTTTGCTTGTTTCAAGCGATCGCACGGAGTGGTTTGAAGAAGCCTCTGACAACGAGCAGTTTGAACGCTTCCCTTACAGTGTTTATGCCATCTTGTTTAACCTCAGTAAAAAAGGGTGGCAAACCTGTCGTGCCGGCTGGAAAACCAGTTCCAAACTGAAGGCCCTCGCACAACGAATTGATACATTTCAACCCTCGATCATCTACACATACGGATCCACTGTTGCGCTTAATCCGTTGCTCTGCCGCCGGTTTTTCTGCAAGTGGAAATCGTTCAAGGTCATTCACGGATGGGACGATCTGTACGGCGACATCTGGCATGAGATCGCGGGCTATCCGGGACGGATCCTGATGAACATCATGGAAAAGCTGATCGTCACCCGCTCCGATCATGTGGTCACGCTCAGCCGCTTCTTGCAGCAGCGCGGAAAGGCTTGGGGTGTCGATTGCCACTACATCCCGAACGGTGCCGACATCCCAGTCTTTGACCACGCAGCATGTTCAATCCGATTGGAAGGCGATATGAATCTGGTATATACCGGCGATCAGGCGCGCTGGAAACGGACCGCCGACATCTGCGAAGCCATGCGCCATGTCCCCAAAAACATCAAGCTGTACCTGACCGGACGCCGTTACCCCTATCTTGATAAATACGCCTCCGACAACTGTATCTTCCTCGGTTATGTCTCGCGGAACGACCAACTCTGCGTGATGGATCAGGCCGACGTGTTGGTCTCCACCGCCGATCAAGACTGTAACGCCAAGCTTCAGGAGTACCTGCGGTTCAAAAAACCGATCTTGGGTTACGACGGTCGGATGAACCTCTTCTTCAAGAATGGCGAGAACGCCCTGTTGACCCGTGACTATCCGAACGCCATCCTGACGTTGTACAATGCCCCGACGCTTCGCACCACGCTCGCGGAAAACGCGGCACGCGACATACCCGTCTTCAACTGGAGCGAAATCGCCGATCAGTTTGCCGCTTTTTTTGCGTCAGCGCACCAAGGGACAGGTGTTTAGACGCACCACCGGCCCAAAGGGCCCCTTCGGGGCTGTGACTCCGCGCACAGCGCGGAAGGATGGTCTCAGGTTCCCTCGCAGAGCGCCGGGGGACGAGCGTTGCTCGTCCGGGGGCGTTTCACGCCGCCACACGGGCAAGATGCCCGTGCCACACAGCCCAGATCGTCTAAACGCCTCACGGGACGAGCATCGCTCGTCCGCGGGCAAGCAGACGCTTGCCCCTCCCAACGCTTCGCAAGCTCGATGACAAGAGTTGGAGGACGGCATCCGGGTGGTGCGCAAAAATGGAAACCTTTGTGTCCTTTGTGCCTTTGTGTGAGGAAAGTGCAATGCTATTTGTGGCCGGGTTAGTAACGCCGACCTCTGAACAGGCCGACCAACTTGCAGAAACCGGCCTGCAACCGTAAGGCACAGCGTTGTAGAAACCACAGAAAACATGAAACAAAGATGCAATCGACCCAATACCCGGTCGCGTAGCGATACCCGATATTGCCCGGCTTATAGCGCTCCTGAGCCCCGGCGCGTAGCAACCCGTATTGCTCCGCAGTCTGTACCAAGCGCTTGACGTACGGGAAGTACAAGAAACGCAGGATGTCGGCAGGCATGACCTCGAAGTAATAGCCAAGATAAAAGTGACTGCGGGAAAAAAGCCGAACCCCCTGGAAATGATAGACGATCAATGGATGACCGCCAACATACAGACAAGCGTCACGGACAGTCAACGGCGATTTACGCAGACTCCAAGGCCCAGCGTTCAAGCCCGGCGGCCCGATCATCAGGCGATCGTCATACCGCTCGGGCCATTCGTCCAAGTACTTTTGGTCAGCAAATTTTCCGTCCTCAAGGCGGTCAAAACACCACGCCACACACTGGTCGCGCCAACGCCGCAAACAGTCTCGACCGATGCGGTTGTTCCGGAACGAAAGCCACCCCACATTGAAGCGTCCGTATTGCAGATTCGCAAAATCATCTGAAGCAAACTCGTGCTCCGTGATGAGCACGTCCTTGTCCGTAAATGCTTCAAACACCGATTCGGGCGAACCAAAGAAACAAAGGTCCGCATCCAAATAGGTCAGCACATCCATATCCTTGTGACGCTCAAGCACATCGTCAATCCAGGCGGAAGTGCAGGTGAAAAAATACTCGGCGCGTGATCGAGAGGATTTGACCGCCGCGACATCCGGTTGCCGCTCTTCAAAAGCCGACAGGCGTTGGCAGCGAACCTCCGGAAAAGGATGCTGGTCAAAAAAATCGTAGGCGGCCTCATCGAAGCATAACACTTCGAGTGTAAAGGAGTCCATGTGTCGGCGCATGGATTCGAGCAGCACGAGCGCACGGTCCAGATACCCCGAATTGAAATAGGTGCAAAAGTGCCTCGTCACCATAACGGATCACTTTGCATAAAACCGATTGATAGCCTCGGCGACACCGTCCACCGCTTCGTCGGTTAGTTCCGGATAAATGGGCAAACACAAAATCGTACGCGCGAGTTTCTCGGTTACCGGTAACGACACACCGGCAAACCTTTCGGCATAAGCGGGCTGTTGGTGTATCGGTATCGGATAGAGTACCGCCGTGCCGATCTCGTGCTGACGCAGGTACCGCCCTAGTTCATCGCGCCGCCCGCCGCACTGCACCACGTACTGGTGATACACATGCTTGCCACCAGGGGGATCGCCGGGCAACACGACGGGCAACGCTTGCAGTTTAGCGCGATAACGCTCGGCAATGGTGCGCCGGCGCATGTTGTCTTCATCCAGAGCCTTCAATTTGACGGTAAGAATCGCGGCCTGTATCTCGTCCAGACGCGAGTTGAGCCCAACAATATCGCTCACATACCGCTGCCGCCAGCCGTACTGACGTAACATGCGAACACGCTCCGCGAGCGCAGGGTCATGCGTGACAACCGCACCTCCGTCGCCGAACGCCCCAAGGTTTTTTGTGGGATAGAAGCTGAATGCCCCCACAGCACCCCAACATCCCGCGCGCCGCCCCGACACCTCTGCGCCATGCGCCTGTGCACAATCCTCGACCACACGCACACCGTACCGTTCCGCCACTTCCAAAATTGACGGCATGTCGCACAGCGATCCAAACAGATGAACGGCCACCACCGCCTTGACGCCGGCACTGTTCGTGCGCAAATAGTTTTGCAGGGCCTCCGGCGACAACGTCTGACTAAAGGGATCGACATCGACAAAAACGGGGCAGGCCCCTATGCGTTCGATCGCGGCCACCGTCGCCACCGCCGTATTGGCAACCGTCACGACCTTATCCCCATGCACGACACCTAGCGCCCGCAGCGCCAGTTCCACCGCGTCCGTGCCGTTTGCCACGCCGACGGCATACGCCACGCCGCAGTAGTCGGCGAACGCGCGCTCAAATTTTTCACACTCGGAGCCGAGTATATACCAGCCCCGTTTCAAAACGGACAGCACCGCCTCATCAATCTCCTCTGCAAAACGACGGTACGACGCGCCGGGATCGGCAATCGGAATGGTCATGCTTGTTCCCCTCTTACGAAATCCAGAAACTCTTGGTAGTCGCGGATATAGTCCGCCTCATTGTAGTAGTCGGACGCCACCACCAAGAAGACGCACCCGGACGAGAAACTGTGCATGGTGTGCCAGAGGCCGGGCCCCAGAAGAACCCCCACATGCGTCTGCCACATCAGTACTTCCTGGCGATTCACCCCGTCGTCCAATCCCAGCATAAAACTGCCGTTCACACAGAAGATCGCCTGCCACAACGCACGGTGGGCATGTTTCCCCCGAATGCTATGATTGTTCTCCAAATGCGTGACATAGTAGACACGCTTGATGTCAAACGGCACATCGCGCCCGCCCTCGGCGATGCACAACACGCCGTCGCGGTCATCTACGACTTTTTTCAAGGTTACATATCCGCTGTTACGGACAATAATTTCTGTCTGCGTCTTACTGTTTGCCACGTTTGGCCCTCCAAAAATAACTCTTACTGTAAGCAACCTGCCAGGGATTGAGCAAGACCAGAGGCGGGAATGGATCGGTCATTTCAACCTCCAGATCGTACATAGATTCGAAGGTGGCACGAATTGATGCCTCCGAAAAAAGGCGCAGAGGATAAGAAGCTGGATAGATCGACGGTGGCACGTGCTGCACGACAATCCGATCTTTCACGGCCTTGTTCAAAACAACGGTTCGCTCGACGATGACAGAATCGCATCCGTAAGCCAGAATCATCCGCAACAGTTCCTGAGCATCCGGTATATAGTTGAGGACGCTTCCGAGAAACACCAAGTCAATCTTCTCATGCGCAAAACACTCATCGACTGATTCATAAAAAACGAGCTGTTCGTTTTGGAACTCCTTTTGACCGCACGCCACTGTTTTCGGCTGCTCGACGACGCTCCATCGTAACCGGCCTATACCCTCGAACATCTTTCGGTTCTGCCAATATGTGCTCCCCAGCGCACCGCCAAAATCAAGGACACCGATCCTATTATGGCACTGAGCCCGCAACCGCCACAACACGGTCAACAACGGCCAGTTGTACTCCGCATGATAGAAAAGCACAGAATCCCGCTCAAACGCAGCGCGTCCCGCAACAACCTCGCGAGTCGCCGCCCTCACTCTGTCCAAAATGACGTCATCGCCATATCCCTGCTGGCAACACCGGCAGGCATCTTCCCATGACTCGAAATCACCGACATACCGATTGTTTCGAGAAGGCATCAACCGGTCGCGCATCGCAATAACGATTAACTTAAGTTTTTCCATTGCCGTTACTCCCTTGACGCTCCACGGTAGGAGAGCTTGGCCTGCAACAGGCGAACTAGTGCAACCAATCGAGGGAAACGATCACTCCAAGGCCTCGGACACATTTTCCGATGCAGCCGCGCACACTGCGGATGTTCCACGGGCGCAGGCCACTCGTGTGGAATGGGCGGGCAAGGGGCCAGCACGCCGTTCGCCAGCCAATTCTTCCCGACGGCATTGGTGGCGCCTTCGCCAAAGCCGATGTGCTCCACCATGCTCCAAGGCGGACGCACACACAATCCGCCGTGCAGCATGTGGTGATACAGCCAGCGAACCGCCCAGATGTTTTTCTCCTGTTCTTGCTTCGCCATAAACGGCAGGTCGCCGCCATATCGAGCCGGGTCTCCGCCCTTTTCAACAAGCCGCTCTATCTTTTCCAAAGCCGTCTCATCCATCATGCCCTGCCAAGCTCTGCGCCAGGTGCCCCACACCCAGCACTCTGCGCGTCCATCGAAGTAGGGATGGTCCGCCACGTTCGACGGAATCAGGTGCCGATTGGTCCAGCCCGTCACGCTCATAACCCGCGATGCGTTTCGATAAGCCCGCAGGGCAGAACAGAGATAGTTGTATGTTCCGGGCACGCAGATTAAATCATCCTCCCAGACAAGCACCGATTCGAAACGTTCTAAGGCCTCCGAAA
>DUPH01000186.1 GCA_012838435.1 Lentisphaerota bacterium
GTTAAAACCCCACAACCCACAACCTCTGCGTCTCTGCGTCTCTGCGTTAAAACCCCACAACCCACAACCTCTGCGTCTCTGCGTCTCTGCGTTAAAACCCCACAACCCACAACCTCTGCGTCTCTGCGTCTCTGCGTTAAAAATTAACTCATCCACCTGACGATTTATGAAAACCATCGCTATCATCGGCCTCGGCTACGTCGGTTTGCCCTTGGCCCTCCAATTCAGCCGATCCGGTGCCACTGTTATCGGCATTGACATCGATCCCGCCAAGGTCGACGCCCTCAAGCAAGGGCGCTCCTACATCAAGCACATCACACCGGAGGCGATCCGCGAGCAGTTCGCCGCCGGACGTCTCTCCGCCACCACCGATTTCGCGGCGGTGCAGCAGGTCGACGCCGCGATCATTTGTGTGCCCACGCCGCTCAACAAAAACCGCGAGCCGGACATCTCCTTTATCATGTCAACCGGTGAGGCACTCGCGCCGCATCTGCGTCCCGGCGTGCTGGTCGCGCTTGAATCTTCGACCTATCCCGGCACGACCGATGAGGATCTGCGCGGTGTGCTGGAAGCGGGCTCCGGCCTCACCGCCGGCCGCGACTTCCATCTCGCCTTCTCTCCCGAACGCGAAGACCCCGGCAACCCGCAGAGCGTCGTTGCCTCGATTCCCAAGGTGATTGGCGGCTACACTCCGGCCTGTTTGGCCAAGGCGCAGGAGATCTACGGCATCGCCATCCAGACGTTGGTGCCGGTCTCCTCTTGCCGCGCCGCCGAGGCCACCAAGCTGATGGAAAACATCTTCCGTTGCGTCAACATTGCGCTGGTCAACGAACTGAAGATCGTGTACGACGCGATGGACATCGACATTTGGGAGGTGATCGAGGCCGCCAAAACCAAGCCCTTCGGCTTCATGCCCTTCTATCCCGGCCCTGGGCTCGGTGGCCACTGTATCCCGATCGATCCCTTTTATCTGGCCTGGAAGGCGCGCGAGTACGGACAGGCCACGCGCTTTATCGAATTGGCCGGTGAAATCAACACCCGCATGCCCGAACATGTCGTCACGCGTGTCAGCGAGGCGCTGAACACGGTCAAAAAACCGCTCAACGGCAGCCGGGTGCTGGTGATCGGCCTCGCCTACAAAGCCAACGTCGATGACGACCGCGAATCGCCGAGTTACGTGCTGATGGAGCTGCTCAAGCAGCGCGGCGCCCAGGTCTCGTACTATGATCCTTTCGTGCCGGTGATCAAGGTCACGCGCGAACATCCGCAGTGGGCCGGCACGCAGTCAGTCGAGTGGTCTCGCGAGACCATCGCCGCCTTTGATTGCGTACTGATCGCCACCGCGCATACTTGCATCGATTACCGCCAGCTCGCCGAGTGGGCCGCGCTCATTGTCGATACCCGCAATGCCATGCCCTTCGCCGCAGCCTCGACGCATTACGTTAAAGCCTGACAGTTCAAGTAATAGGTAATGGGTAATAGGTAATAAGTGCCTCCTACCTCTTACCTCTTACCTCTCATCTCTCACCCCTTACTTCGTAAAAATGAGCACAAACGATCCCACTTCCACTTCCGTTTTCACTTCCGCAACCGTCCGTGCGAGCCTGCCGTTGGCACTGCGTTTTGCCGTGTATACGTTACTGGTTGCCGCGTTGTCGGTTATGCTGCCGGATATCGTGCGTCATCATGGTGTCGAGTTTTTTTACGAGAACGGTTCTCTTGAGTGGTTTCAGTTCGGTTTGTTGACAACTAACATTCTACTTTTCACGTTGAGTGCACTCTGTCTGCCGAAACACCGGCAACTTGCGCTACTGCTTGGTTGTGTCACAGCCTTTGCGGCGACGCGTGAGGTGGATCGTGTGCTGAACCGCCTGTTACCGGTCGTGGGCTGGAAGATCGGGGGGGTGTTTCTGGTGGTGGCCGCTTGGTTGTTAGTGCGTCACCATCGCACGCTGCTACCGCAGATCGCGGCATTCCTGCGCACGCCAGCCTTCGCGGTACTCTGGGCCGGTTTTATGGTCGCCGTGCCGCTCGCGCAACTGGTCGGCCATGGTCCTTTTTTCCGGCTTTTCATGGATGAGGAGCATGTGCGCAACATCAAGCGCGTCTTCGAAGAAAGCGGCGAATTTTGCGGCTATCTGATCCTCCTCTTCGGCACCATCGAAAGCATTCTGCATTTTGCAACAGCCCAGGAAGAAGTGCATTAGTGCGTTAGTTTGTTTTGGCATGGCTCGGGTTTGTTATCCACAGATTTACAGATTACGCAGATTTTTTTGGGGGGTGGCAGGGCTAGCCGCAAGTCGCAAGTCGCGGGTCGCGAGTCAACCTGCGACCACGCAGTGGTTCGCAACTGTGAGAGTAAAAGCGCTGCTGCTCGGCTATTTAACCACAGAGGCACGGAGGCACAGAGGTTTTTTGGGCAAGGTAGCGCGCTCCCAGATGAACTAATGAACTCATGCACTAATTAACTAATTAACTTAGATTGCGGGCGCCGCCCGCGTTATTACCTCTTACCTCCTACCTCTTACCTCTCCCTCCCCCCGTGTCTCTCCTTGCCGCCATTCAGCAGCTTCCGTTTGTGCGTGAGCGCATTCTGCCGCTGCTTGCGTCGCCGATACGCCGCCGGTTGGCGCGTGGTGCGTTCTGGGGCGCGGTGGCTGCCGTCGGTTCGCGCGTCATCACGGTGGTCTGTTCGTTTCTGCTGGCGCGCATACTCGGGCGCACCGGCTTCGGCGAGTACGGCATCGTGAACGGCACGGCGGCGACCGTCGCCAGCCTGGCCGGCCTGGGCCTCGGTCAAACCGTCACGAAGCACATCGCGGAACTGAAACACGCCGATCCCGAACGTGCTGGACGAATCTTGGCGTTATCAATGCTTGTCGCCACTGCGAGCGCGATCCTGTGCGGGGTCGCGCTTTTCTTTTTTGCGCCGTGGTTGGCCGAGCGTGCCTTGGCCGCGCCGCACCTTGCGGGGCTCCTGCGCATCAGCGCGGTCACGATGGCACTCGGGGTGCTGATCAGCGTGCAGAGCTGCTCGCTGAGCGGATGCGAAGCTTTCGCTTCCGCCTCGCGCGTCAACATTGCCGGCAGTCTGCTCCAGTCATTGTTGGTGGTGTTGGGGGCCTGGCGATGGGGCATGGTGGGCGCGGTGACCGCGCTGGCGTGCGGCACGGGCGGCACGGCACTTTTGACACTGTTGGCGGTGCGACGCGCCTGGCGGTCGTTTAATCTGCGTCTGCGTTGGCGCGGCATGATGGCCGAGTGGCGGGTACTGATCCACTATAGTCTGCCGACCTTCCTGATCCTGCTCTTCCTCGGTCCGGTCAATTGGGCCACCTGCGCGTTTCTGGCCAACCAGCCCGACGGCTATGCAGAACTGGGTGTCTTCAATGCTGCGTTCCAATGGCAGGCCGCGCTACAATTCCTGGCTACCGTTCTTTGCACAGCGACCGTGCCGGTGATGGCCGAACAGTTCGGCGCCGGCGAGGTACAAGCCTCGCTGCGCGTCCTACGCGGCATGCTCGCAGGCGTGACCTGCGTCACCCTGCCCGTCGCGCTGTTGCTCTGCTTATTCAGTCCCCTCGTGATGCGCAGCTACGGCCCCGCCTTCGCCGATGGCTACTGGACGATGATCATGCTGGTTCTGGCTGGCGCGGTGTCAGCCGTACTCACGCCGGTCGCCAGCGCGATCACTGCCAGCGGACGCATGTGGGCCGGCTTTCTAATCAACACCGGCTGGGCCGCAACCATGCTCATCGGCGGCTGGTATCTGGTCCAGTGGGGGGCCGAGGGACTGGCCGCCTCGCGCCTGCTTGCAGCCGTCATCCATCTCGTCATCATCCTGATCGTCTTCCCGCGATTGGTGCTGCAATGATGGTAATTGGTTAGCCCGCCGCCTACGCTTCGCACGGGAATGTAAATGAGGACAACTTTGATCAGTGTAAGTGATGGGCAAGGAGTTTTCACCTTCAGCGTTCTGAGTTCGACGTTCAGCGTTCTGAGTTAAAAAACGTTCAACGCTCAACGTTCAACTTTTAACGCTCAAGTTATAGGCAAGCGATAAAGATGTGCGAAGATCATGCGTTCCCAGTGAAAAGGAGAGCCGTGAGTCGGGAGCAATCACATATGTTCGCAACACGGCTCTATTCCCGTTGCCTGGCTACTCGCGGCCTGCGACGTAAAGTGTGGTTCTGTATCCGCGCGGTCGCAGTGCGGCTGTTGGGCGATCCCGCATGCGCGATGACGGTCCACGGACGCACACTCCGTATGCCGCTCTCGCACATCTTGCCCGACTATCTGGCACGCTACCGCTTTTACGACCGCCTGCCGCGTCGGTTGGCAGGATTCCTGCGCCGCGCGCGCGGCCGCCTCACGGCGATTGATGTCGGCGCCAACATCGGCGACACGCTGGCGGCATTCGATCCGCAGTCCGACGACCACCTGCTGGCGATCGAGCCCGATCCGACATTTTTCGATTGTCTGCAACACAACTGGGGGCGCGATCCGCGCGTGACACTGCGTCAAGAATTCTGCGGTGCTGCCTGTGGCGAGATGCGTGCCGTCATTCATAAACGCGACGGCTCTGCCACGATCACGCCCGCCGATCACGGCCAACCGATGCGGTGCACGACCCTCGACGCCTTGACGCAAAACGCTCCGTTCGCGAGCGGGGTCGATCTGCTCAAAATCGATACCGACGGTCACGAGTTCGAGGTGCTGGAGGGCGCGCGTGACTTGTTGCAGCGCGACCGCCCGGCACTGCTGATCGAGTGCGACGCCCGTGGCGATCCGGCTTTCGGCGAGCGTTGCGCCGAGTTGGTCGCGCAGTTGGTCGCCTACGGCTACCACGGATTTCTGATTTATGACAATTTCGGGGTACTGATGGGACGCGATACTTGCGCCGACACTCGCACCTTCCGTGACCTGTTGGCCTACCATCAAGCCGACGGCTGCTACTACCTCGACCTGTTGATTATGGATGCCGCCTCCTTCGACCCGTTTGCCGAAACCGAAGAGACCTTTTTCCGCGAGAACGCAAAGGTGTGAACCCCGAACATTGAACGAACAAGGCTCTTGCAAAGCCCCTCGTGACATGGGCGTCCCGCCCATGATACACGGGCAAGACTTACCTTCTACTTCTTACCTGTTACCTATTACTTGTCACCTCATGCGTATTCTCTACGACGATCAGATCTTCATCTACCAGCGGTGGGGCGGTATCTCGCGATACTTTGCCAAACTGATCGCACACCTGCCGGCCGACTGCACACCGGTTGTGGGGGTGTCGGTCTCGCCCAACGTCCATGCTGTAGAGTTGCCCGGTGTAAAGCCATACCGCGGGCTCTGGGCTGAGGACGGCGTGCTACCAGCCGGACTCGCGCGAGGCCGGCTGGTTCGGAAACTGCGCGAGGCGCACCTGCGTCGCCTCAACCGTCCCCACCTGCATGCGCTGCTCCGCCGCAACCCGCCGGACGTGCTGCACATCACGCTGGATTTTGATGACGATTGGTTGCCGTTGCTCGGCGATATACCGTTCGTCTATACGGTTCACGACCTGATCCCCGAGCGCTACTGGCAGAGCCCGGTTTATTTTGAACAGCGCAAACGACTGGCGGCGCGCGCGGCTCGACTGATCGCGGTTTCGGAAAATACCCGCCGCGACTGCGTGCACTTTTTCGGGGTTCCCGAGAGCAAGGTCGAGGTTATCTACCACGCGCCGACCCTTCCCGCGCCATCGGTAGAAGAGACAGCAGATACGAGCAGCGCCCCATTCCTGCTCTATGTGGGGACGCGCAACCGGCAGAAGCGTTTCGCGTGGCTGGTCGAAGCGCTGGCGCCGTTGCTGCGAGAGCGTCCCGCGTTGCGGTTGGTCTGCACGGGGGCGTCGTTCACGCGCCGCGAAACCGTGTTGTTACGGCGATTGGGGATTGCGCGCCGGGTATCCGCTGAGTTTTACGACGACGCAGACCTGGCGCGGCTCTACGGACAAGCGAGCGCGTTTATCTACCCGTCAGAATACGAGGGTTTCGGGTTGCCGATTCTGGAAGCCTTTGTTGCCGGCTGTCCGGCTGTGCTGGCGGAGGCGAGTTGCTTTCCCGAGGTCGGCGGCGATGCCGCGCTCTACTTTGCGCCGGAGGACGCCGACAGCCTGCGCGCGTGTTTAGTGTCCGTGCTGGACGATCCCGCGCAGCGCGCGGCGCTGATTGAGCGCGGCCGCGCACGCGCCGCACAATTCACTTGGGAAGAAACCGCCGCACGCACCGCGGCCGTTTACCGACATGTGATCGGAAAGTGAATAACCAACTAACTTTTCTGCCTCTCTCTGACCTTGAACGAGGCGGCTAAATAGGGTAAGCTAAACCACATATTTCACACTCTTAGTGACGAGCGGAGGATTTTTGCGGTGAACAAAGGCGGATGGTTGCGTTTGATCGTGTTGGCGTGCCTGGCTGGGACCGGGCGTGCCGAGATGACTTTCTTTGCGCACTCAGGCAAGTTGAGCACGGTGGCGATGATCGGTGAAGGCAAGCAGTTGGGGACCGGTACGGTCGGCGTCATCGATTCGATGGGCGACAAAAAATACGGTGACTTCTGGAATATCGAGTTTTCCGGCTTGCTTGAGGTCAAGACCGCAGGCTCCTATGAGTTCGAGGTCGCCTCGGACGACGGCAGCGCGCTGTATGTCAACGGCCAGCCGGTGGTCATGAACGACGGCCTGCACGGGACTGTCAGCCGTAAGGGGAGTATCGAACTGCCGGTCGGCAAGCATCAGGTCAACCTGCTCTATTTCAATCACATCGGCGGTCACGCACTCAAGGCGACAGTGAAGGCGCCGGGCGGTCAGGCAGGGGAACTGGCCGCAGCTTGCACGCCCAGTAGCAAGCGGCAGGATATGGGAGAGATGCGCGAGAAGGCGCGCCAACGCGAAGCCGCCGAAGCGCAGAAAGCGCTGATATCGATCTCATCGCCCGAGGCGCTGGTGCGCTCGATCCGGCACATCCTGAAGACCAAGCCGCGCGCCTACAAAAATGGGCGCGAGTACCTCAAAAAGGCGGAAGCGTTTGTCGCGAACATGCCCGCGCTGCTGGAGCGCATCGAGAAGGGCGATGCCGAGGCTATCAAGGAACTCGCCGCTTTCAGCGATCTGAAGTTCAAGGCGCTGGTCGCGGAAAACCCCTATGTTGATTTTGACGAGATTCTGGTCGTGTTGTCTGACAGGGTGGCGCTCAAGGCCAACTGGCTGGGCACGCATACGCTTGCGCCCAAGGGCTATAAGAACAAGATCGCGCGCGTCAACCTGCGCACGGGGGCGGTCGCCGACATCTATGAGCCGAAGGACGGCTCGTATCTGGGTGAGTTGGATCTGCACTACGACGGTGACAAGTTGCTTTTCACAGCGACCGACACCAACAATATGTTCCAGGTGATGGAGGTGGGGATCGACGGCAAGAATCTCCGGCAGGTCTCGACGATCATCGGGCAGTACGTGCATAACTACGGTGGCATTTATCTGCCGGACGAGCGGATTGTTTTCAGTTCCACTGCGCCGTTGATCGGCGTGCCGTGCATCGGCGGGTCGCGCACGGTGCCCAACCTCTATGTGATGGATGCCGACGGTGGCAACACGCGGCAGTTGACATTCGAGCAGGACGCGGACTGGTATCCGACGGTTCGCGAGGATGGCCAAATCATGTATCTGCGGTGGGAATACACCGACATCATGCACTACTATGCGCGCATCATGATGACGATGAATCCGGACGGCACCAACCAGCGCTCCATCTACGGATCGCAGTGCCTGTGGCCGAACTCCATGTTCAACGCGCGGCCGATCCCCGGCAAGCCCGGCCAGTTCATCGCTGTGGTCTCGGGGCATCACGGCGTCGCGGGATCGGGCAAGCTGACGATCTTTGACACCAACAAGGGGCATGTGCATGCTGACGGCGTGGTCCAGCACATTCCCGGTTACGGCAAGAAGGTGACGCATGTGACCGTGGACCAGCTCTATCCGACCGTCAAGAAAGAACTGCTGGGGCAGTTCCCAAACCTGCAGCAGGATGTCGATAAGCTGATTGCCGAGCAGATGCCGCCGGAGTCGCAGAAGGACAAAGACTATCATGAGTTGAACAACGATTTCTTCAACAAGTGCTATCCCCGGCTGAAACACATCTATCCTGAGATGGCGCTGGATCTGGACACACTGGTTGACGGCGTCTTCCCGCAGTTCGTCCAGCCCTATCCGCTCAGCGCGGAGTATTACCTGACGGTCGCCAAGCTCACCGGGCAGGGCTCGTGGGGGCTCTATCTGGTCGACACGTTTGACAACATGGTGCCCCTCGCTAATCCTGAGGCCGGCGGATACCGTTACATGGTCGAGCCTTATCCGTTCAAGAAGCGCGTACGTCCGCCCGTCATTCCGAGTAAAGTGAACCTGAAGGACAAGGAGGGGGTCTGCTACATTCAGAACGTCTATCGCGGTCCCGGTCTCAAGGGTGTGCCGGAGGGCACGATCAAATCCCTGCGGCTCTTCACTTACGCATACGGCTACTACAACATCGGCAACCACCATCACATCGGTGTTGAAAGCGGCTGGGACATCAAGCGCCTGCTGGGTACTGTGAAGGTTGAGGAAGACGGCTCGGCCATGTTCCGCGTACCGGCCAACACCACGATCTCGCTGCAGCCGCTCGACAGCCAAGGCCGTGCCGTCCAACTCTTCCGGAGTTGGCTGGTCGTGATGCCGGGCGAGAAGCTTTCGTGCATCGGCTGCCACGAGCCGCCGAACGAGCCGCCGATCACCACCAAGACCATCGCTTCCGGCAAGCCGCCGCAGGCCATCACGCCGCACCGTGCGACGGTGGAGGGCTTTTCCTTCGCGATGGAGGTCCAGCCGGTTCTTGATGCCTACTGCATCCGCTGCCATGACGGCAGCGACCCGAAGAAGCCCGACTTCAAAAACAAGGAGTTGGTCGACACCAAGCGCATCGAGGAGCGGTTCAGCCACTCGTATCACGCTTTCCACCGCTACTTCCGTCGTCCCGGTCCAGAGAGCGCGGGAACGATGGGCATCCCCTATGAATTCCACGCCTCGACCTCAGAGGGCATACAGCTTTTGGAGAAGGGGCATTACGGGGTGAAGTTGGACGATGAATCGTGGCAGCGCCTCTATACGTGGATCGATCTGAACGTGCCCTACCACGGCAACTGGACGTCGGTCTACTCGTTGGATGTCAATCGGCATGCGTGGACCACCAACATCTCCGCACGTGCAGCCGAGTTGCGCGCGAAATACGCCAACATTGACGACGATTGGGAGGCGGTGCCGGCGCAGCCTTACCCGGTCAAGCCCACCGGCGAGAAGAGCGAAGAGCGCTCCGCGCCGGTCAACGTCTCGGCGAAGGGATGGCCGTTCGATGCCGATACCGCCAAGCGTATGCAGCGTGAGGCGGGGGGCGAGATCACGCGCACGCTTGATCTGGGAGACGGCATCCGCATCACGCTGGTGCGTATCCCGGCGGGCGAGTTCGTGATGGGCAGCGATACGGAGACCGCGTTCGAGCAGCCGCGCCATCATATCAAGATCGAGAAGCCCTTCTGGATGTCAGAAAGCGAAATCAACAATGCGGCCTTCTTTGCATTCAAACCCGATCATAACGCCAGTGTCTTCGATCAGCAATACAAAGACCATGTGCGGCTCGGTTACTATGCCAACTATGTCGAGCAGCCCGCCGTGCGTATGAGCTGGATCGATGCCGACGCCTTCTGCGCCTGGGCAGCGAAACGGAGCGGCGCGAAAGTCGCGTTGCCGACCGAGGCGCAGTGGGAATGGGCGTGCCGCGCGGGCAGCGCGTCGCCCATGTCGTTCGGTGCGGTCACCGATGATTTCAGCCCGTTCGCGAACCTCGCGGATAAGTCGATCCAGAAGTATGCGGTGAACGGGGTCAATCCGGTCTTTAACAAGGGACTTGTGGGTAACAGGGCCTATGACTTTGTGCCGCGCGTCTCGGACTTTGATGACAAGCAGTTCTTGGTGTCCGGCACCAAACAGTACCAGCCCAATGCGTGGGGGCTGTTTGACATGCATGGAAACGTGGCGGAGTGGACGCGCAGCGACTACGCGCGTTATCCGTATTCGCCCAAGAGCGATTCGCGGCGTCATGACGTGAAGAAGACGGTGCGCGGCGGGTCGTTCTATGACCGGCCGTACCGCGCCACATCAAGTTACCGTCTCGGTTACGAGGCGTGGCAGGGCGTGTTCAATGTCGGGTTCCGGATAGTCGTTGAAGAGTGAAGATGGTGAAAACATGTTGGGTCTTTTATATCGTCGAATAGGGGTTGCCGCGTTTGCGTGGCTGGTGTGTGTTGGAGCGCTCGGGGTCTCCGGAGCACCCGCACCATACCTGTCGCCGACATCAGTGGTGGCGGACGGTGCAGGCAAACGGCTGTATGTAGCGTGCGAGACGGGTGATGTTGTCTTGGCGTTCGATGTCGAAACCGAAAAGGTGGTGGCGCGCTACCCGGTCAAGCAGGCGCGTCGCGTCGCGCTTTCGCCGGATGGCAAGCGGCTGTTTGTCTCGGCGGATGTGATGAACGGCATGATTCACGAGATCGATGTGCCGACCGGGAAGAGCGTGCGCTCACTGCCGGCCGGACATACGCCGGAATCGATGGTGGTCAGTCACGACAGCAAGACGCTCTACTACTGTAACCGTTTTTCGCGCGGGGACGGGAAGGATGTTCACGCGCTGGATCTCGCCAGCGGCAAGGTCAAGTGCTCGGCTAAAGCAGTACGCGAGCCGGCCGCGATCTGCCTTGCCAAGGACGGCAAGACGCTGTGGGTCGGCAACTATCTGCCCCTCATGCCTGCAAACAGTGAGCATGTCTATGCCGTGCTCAACGTGTATGACAGCGCGACACTTGCGCCGGTGGCAACACTCAATCTGCCGCCCGGCGCTTTCGGGGTGCGCGATATGGCGATGAGCCCGGATGGGCGCTACTGCTTCATCACTCACTCGGTCGGCCGTTTCACCGTTCCGACCACGCACCTCGATCGCGGCTGGATCAATACCAGCGCGGTGTCGATCTTTGACGTGACGTCGCGTACCTATGTGAATGCGGTGCTCTTGGACGACACCGTCAGGGGCGCGGCGAATCCGTGGGGCGTCGTGGTGTCGCCCGACGGGCGCTGGTTGTGCGTCAATGCCTCCGGTACGCACGAACTGATGGTGGTGGATATCGCGGAAATGATGAAGCGTTTGACCGCAACAGAAAAGCCGGAAGAGGTGGTCAACGATTTGAGTTTCCTGTACGACATCAAGACCCGTGTGCAATTAGAGGGACAGGGGCCGCGCGCGCTGACGGTGTGCGGGGAGCGCGTGTACAGCGCGATGTATTTCGGCGACAGCCTGAATATGGTGGAGCTTTGGGAGGACGGGCCGGGGGCGGCCGTCGAGTTGCCGCTGACGGATGCCCCGCCGCAACTTACGCCGGTGCGACAGGGTGAGATGGCGTTCAATGATGCAACGCTCTGCTACCAGCACTGGCTGAGTTGCGCAAGCTGCCACCCGGAAGCGCGTACGGACGGCACCAACTGGGATTTAATGAATGACGGCATCGGTAACCCCAAGCAGTCGCGCAGTCTGCTCTACACACACCGCACCTCGCCGGTCATGATCACGGGCGTGCGCGCATCGGCAGAAATCGCGGTGGCGAAAGGATTCGAGCTTATCCAGTTCCATGAGCTGCCCCAGCCGCAACTGGACGGCGTTGACGCCTATCTGCGGACCTGCGAACCGGTGCCGAGCCCGTACCTCAAGCCGGACGGTTCGTTGACCGATGCGGCGAAGCGGGGCAAGGTGGTTTTCGAGGGCAAGGCCGGTTGCGTGAAGTGCCACACGCCGCCTTATTACGGCGATAAGAAAAAGTACGCGTTCGGGTTGGGTACGGACGGCGAGCGTGACCGTGAATTCGCCACGCCGATCCTGATCGAGATATGGCGTACCGCGCCCTACATGTACGACGGCCGTGCGGTGACCATCCGGGACGTCATCACGACCGATAACAAGAATAACAAGCACGGCAACACCAAGGATTTGACGCCGCAAGAGGTCGACGACCTCGCCGAGTACGTCAATTCGCTGTAGCGCCGTGGTTGATGCGCGCGGCGGCGACGCCCGCGCCGAAGCCGTTGTCGATGTTGACCACGGTGACGCCAGCCGCACAGGTGTTCAGCATGCCGAGCAGGGCCGCCAGTCCGTTGAAGCTGGCGCCGTAGCCCACACTAGTCGGCACGGCGATCACCGGCTTGTCGATGAGCCCGCCGACGACCGAGGGCAGCGCGCCCTCCATGCCCGCGACCACAATGATGGCGTGCGCGTCGGCGAAGCGCTCAACCCGCGAAAGCAGGCGGTGAAGCCCCGCCACGCCTACATCGTAGATGCGCTCAACCGCCGCGCCCATGCGCTCCGCCGTGACGGCGGCCTCTTCCGCGACCGGCAGGTCTGAGGTGCCTGCGCAGAGCACGGCGACCTTGCCGGCGGGCGGCGGTAGTGGGACAACATCGCGGACCAGGATGCGCGCTTCGGCGCGGTAGACCGCATCCGGCAACTCTTCGCGCACAGCGGCGGCTTGCTCTGGTGTTACGCGCGTAGCGAAGGCGTTTTGACCGGCATCGTTCAGCGCGCGTATGATCGCGACGATCTGCGACGCGGTTTTGCCCGCGCCGTAGATCACCTCCGGTACGCCGCACCGCTGCTGGCGGGCGTAGTCGGGTTTTGCGAAGTGCAGATCGTCGGTCATGCGCTCTCCGTTACACGAGCAGCGCCTCGTCGAGCTTCTCTTTGAGCTGGGCCAGCGTGAGGCGCTCCTGCTGCATGGAATCACGGTCACGGACCGTCATCGTGTCATCCTCAAGCGTCTGGAAGTCGATGGTCACGCACCACGGCGTACCGATTTCATCCTGGCGGCGGTAACGGCGGCCGATCGCCCCGCCTTCATCCCAGAATGCGGCGTAGCGGCGGCGCAGATGCTCAAAGATCTCGCGCGCCTTGTTGTAGATCTCCGGCTTGTTTTTGAGCAGCGGGAAGACAGCTACTTTGACCGGCGCGATGCGTGGGCTGAAGTGCATCACGATGCGGGTGTCCTCTTTGCCCTTGTCGTCGGTCAGCTTCTGCTCCTCGTAGGCGTTGCAGATCAACGCGAGCATCATGCGATCCACGCCGGCCGAGGGTTCGACGACGTGCGGCACGTACTTGCCCGTGAAGAGTTTGAAGACGAAGGCACGCGCCTCGTCCTCGCTCTTGCCGCGTGCACACCACTCGGCGATGACCTTGTCGGCGAATGCGGTTTTGGCGGCGTCGTCCAGTTTGTCGGCGGCGAGCTTGAGCGGCTCGTCGAAGACCTCCATGCTCTTGCCGCTGTGCTTCTGGTGTTGCGAGAGATCGTAGTCCGAACGCGCCGCGATGCCTTCCAACTCCTGGATGCCGAAGGGGAAGTTGTACTCGATGTCGACGCAGGCGCGCGCGTAGTGGGCCAGTTCCTCGGGCTTTTGCCAATACTCAACGAACGAATCCTCGGGCAGGCCGCACGCCACGATCCAGGCCTTGCGCTGCTCGACCCAATAGGCGTGCCACACTTCCCAGCCCCACGAATCCTGCGGCACCGAAAGGTCAGGCTTGTCGGCCATGGTGGTGACGTGCCCGCAGATCAGTTCGACCGCCTCATCGGGGCGGATGAAAAACTCCAACTCCATCTGCTCAAATTCGCGCGAGCGGAAGGTGTAGTTGCGCGGCGTGACCTCGTTACGGAACGACTTGCCCATCTGCGCGATGCCGAACGGCACCGTCATGCGGCTGGTGGCCAGCACGTTCTGGAACTGCGCGAAGATCGCCTGCGCGGTTTCCGGCCGCAGGTAGGCAACGTTCGACGGGTCATCAATCGGCCCGACCACCGTCTTGAACATCAGGTTGAATGGACGCGGCTCGGTCAGTTCGCCGCCGCAGTGGGGGCAGGGGACGACAGCGGGTTGCGGGGATTTGGCATTGGCCAGCAACGTGTAGACCGCCTGCACGGTGGTGTACGACGCCGGATCGGCCGTGAGTTTCTCAAAGGCGGCATTCAGCGTGTCCGCATCAAGCACGGACGCCAGGTTCGGCGCGAGCCCCTTGGCCTTGCCTTTGCACCAAGCCACGATCTTCCCCGCCTCCGCGCCTTCGTCCAGCAGCGCTTGCAGGCTCTGGCCGGTCGGGTTCTCCGCGAGCATGTCCCACACTTGGTCGGCGCGCATCAATCTTTTGCAGGCGCGGCAGGTACTCATCGGGTCGGAAAAGGTGTCGAGATGGCCCGACGCCTTCCAGATCGCCGGGTGCATGATGATCGTGGCGTCAAGGCCGACCACATCCTCGCGGTTGCGCACCGTCGTCTTCCACCAATCCTCCTTAACGTTGCGCTTCAATTCACAGCCGAGCGGACCATAATCCCAGAAGCCATTGATCCCGCCATAGATTTCCGAACTGTGAAAAATAAACCCGCGGCGTTTGCACAGCGACGCGATAACATCCAGACTGCTCGTTTTCGACATAACCATCCTTCACTTGCGAGACGCGAAAATGCGTACTTAAGAAAAATGACATATTCGCCCAAAACCGCTTTCTCGGCAAGGCAAATCCGCTTCATTGTTTCGCTCGGTTTTTTAACGCAGAGACGCGGAGACGCGGGGCTTGGTTTTTAGGGGGCGTAGTTCGACATGAGCCCGCCGCCCGCGCTTCGCACGGGAATGTAAATGAGGACGTGATAGGCAAGGGGTTTTCACCTTCAGAGTTCAGAGTTCGACGTTCAGCGTTCTGAGTTAAAAAACGTTCAACGCTCAACGTTCAACTTTTAACGCTCAAGTTATAGGCAAGTCTAGTTTAACCACGTTAGATTTTTTTCATACGGTAGCCAAACGCCATCATTGCGTATTCGTACCTTTCTGAATTGAATACGGTAGCCGCGACTGGCTAGTGGAGATAGAAATGCAGCATCAACAGTAGCGAGATCATTGCTGATCTGTATCTGACGAATTGTATACATGCTATGTGTGCTGCCACCATCAAGGCCCACTTTGTTTAGTTGCGACTCATAGAGAGGGCCTTCCTGTATCAACTTCAGAGATGCAGTGCGCAATTGCTCCGCATCTGATTGTTCGCTCAATGTTGTAGAGAGGTCCGCATAGTAATAACTGACAAGTACGTCTCCGAATATGTCAGGATGCCTGCTGGCTTGAATTGCCGCATATTGCTGCCAACCTAGATAGGATGACTCGGCCCGCGATTGCTCCTTTTCTGAGTTGAGAAACTCTCCAAAATATTTGTCACCAAGCAGAATCTCGCGTAACCGCATAACTGCATTGCTATCCGCTGATCGAACAATATCGCCAACTAATTCGATGCGTCTGTACGCCCACGTGGCGAAGAGTGTACGATCATGAGAATCATTCGTGGGTCTTGGTGCGGGTGCCACATTCGCGTTCTCACACATATTAGCAGACGCATTAATGTTATCCCATTTTCCATAAGCAAGGCACTGGGAAACTGTACTTGGTGAATCCGGGCATATTGCGCAATCGGTTCTATCGGGGCTCCGTGAAGTATAACCTTTGACTTTGCGGTCCTTTGCCGGGGCGTTGGTGCTGGTGTGGACACCCCACGCTTCGAGATCATTGCCCTTCAGCAACTCGTTGAAGGCGCGTGTCCAGCTCTCTTCCTGTGACAGATCGCGCAGCGTGAGCGGCGCGGACCCCGGCAACGGCGGCGTGTGCGGATCGTCCGGCATTGCGAAAAGGGGACGATCATCCAGCCGCATGCGCACGCCGTAGTCAAATCCCCAGCCGTAGGGGGCGTAACCGTAGCCGTAATAGCCATAGGGACCATTGCGTAACAGACGGTCGCCTCCATCCAATGGAAACAGGATGCCAGCATGCGGCCGCCACGGCCATCCGGCGGATGAGTAGGGGTAGCGGTAGGGGTCGTACCAGCTATAGCCGTACGGCAGCCAACTCCACCCTGCATAGAGGTCCACGGTGGGCGTTTCAATCGCGCAGAGCAGGCGAGCCGTCAGCAAGAGCGTCAGCCTAAGCAGATGCCGGTTCATGGTGCGCGTGGTTATCAGGGTCGTAGTTTGACATTGGACATTTCATTTTTCCAGCACCTTCAGTACGTGCGCCGGCGAGCGATACAAAGCTTGTTGGTTTTCGGCCGAGCTGCCATCCTTCCGTTGCTGCCACAGTTACCTTGCCACGGCGATACATTAGCACACCGCGAAAACGCTTCGCAACCCTTGAATGGTGATCGGTTAGCCCACCGCCCGCGCTTCGCACAGGAATGTAAATGAGGACAACTTTGATCGGTGTAAGCGATAGGCAAGGAGTTTTCACCTTCAGAGTTCAGAGTTCGACGTTCAGCGTTCTGAGTTAAAGAACGTTTAACGGTGAGCGCTTTTTCCGCTGTGGCGAA
>DUPH01000187.1 GCA_012838435.1 Lentisphaerota bacterium
AAAGAGAGTTGAAGGTTCAACTGCTCTTTTTAGGTTAAACAAACCCGCGCACCGCCCGCGCCTCAAAAAATCTGCGTAATCTGTAATCTGTGGATGTAAAAACCCGAGCCCTGCCCCCAAAAAACCTTCGTGCCCTTTGTGCCTTCGTGTGAGAAAAAACACTGTTTACGGCCGGGTTAATAACGACGCTTTTTCCAAGCGCGGTGGATGAAGAAGCAGGTGAGCGCAATCATAGCGAGGCAGAGCAGGCGCGTGGCGATGACCCACGGAACCTGCGCCTCGCTATAGAGCGGCACGAGTTTGCCGTCGACCCACTTCTTCATGATGATCGTCTGCCAGCCGTCGGTAACCAGCCAGCCGGCCAAGATCACAAAGAGGAAGACCGGCGTCACGAAGATCATGATCGGCTTGAAGAAGGCCGGCAAGCGCAGTGACGAGCCGAAGTGCAACTCCCGCCAACCGCGCTCCGGACCGAAAAAGAAGACGAAGACAAGCGCCTCGAAGAGGCCGAACATCGGCAGCCCGAATGAGCTGAACCAGAAGTCCATCTCATCCACAACGCCGTCGCCAAAAATCGCGAGATGCGCCGCAGCGAAGCAGATGAGCCCGATGACAATCACGCAGCGCTTGCGATTGAAGCCGAACTCCTCTTCGAGGAAGGCGACTGAAGGTTGCAGGATCGAGACCGAGCTGGTGATGCCGGCGACAAAGAGCAGTACGAACCAGACAAAACCGACCCAAGCACCACCCGCCATGTGATTGAAAATCAGCGGCGTGGTGCGAAAGGCGAGACCGAACGTACCGCCCTCGACGGCCTGCGCGGTGCCTTCCGGGCCGAAAAAGAGATAAGCGGCAGGCACGACGATCGACCCGCCCAGCACGACCTCGCAGAACTCGTTCAAAAAAGAGGCGGACGAGGACGGTAGCAAGACATCGTCATTCGCCTTCAGATAGGTGGCATAGGTCAGCAGCACGCCGATGCCGACCGAGGTGGAGAAAAAGACCTGTCCGGCGGCTTCGAGCCAGACGCGGCCATTTTTGAGCGCGGAGAAGTCCGGATTCCACAGGAACCCCAGAGCGCGGTCGAGCGTCCACTCCGGATTGACCGGCGCACCGAGCGTAAAGACGCGCACCACCAACACAATGGCCGTAATAAAGAGCAGCGGCATGGCAATTTTGCAGAAACGCTCGATACCGTGGCTGATGCCGTGATAAACCACCCAGAAGTTAGCGGCAAAGGTCACCAGGAAAAAGATGTAGGCGGGGAGCCGGCTCTGGAAAAAGTCGCCACTGCCACTCAGATAGCTGCTGAGAAAAGCACCCATGCAATCCGGTGTTTCTATTGAGGCATAGCGGCCGGTAATCGCGAAAACGCTGTAGGCGAGCGTCCACGATTCGATATAGATGTAGTAGAAAAAGATGCCCAACGCACCGGTGATGCCGAGCACGCCGAGATACTTGATCCAAGGACGACGGCGTCCGCTGACCGCATCGAACACGCCCGGCGCGCTGCCGTGACCGAAGCGTCCGCCGTAACGCCCCATGACCCACTCCATCCAGCAGAGCGGCAGAGCGAGAAACAGAAAAGCGACGAAGTACGGAATCATGAAGGCGCCGCCGCCATTGCGGGCGGCCACGCCGGGGAAACGCAGGAAATTACCGAGACCGACCGCACCGCCGGCAGCCGCCAGAACGACACCGATACGGCTGCCCCAGGCGTCGCGAACTCTCTTAGCCATGGATCTTCCCTCTTACACGCAGATACTTATCAAACGTGGACAGGGTACCGTATCGCGGCTGGATGGGATAGCTTTTTCTGGTTCTGGTTTCTGGGTTTTGAGTTTTTTAACCATGAAACACATGAAACTTCATGAAAAACCATCTTTTTAGGATTACTTCTTCCTCTCCGATATAAGATCGCGGATATAGCGGCCGATCAGCGCGTTGTCGCTATTGCCGGCAAAGCGCGCCGCCTGCGCACCGACCGCATAAACCGGGACGGGGTCGGCGGTATGGTTCAAGCTACCCCAAATGAGTCCTGCCCGGGCACTGACGAGGCGCGACCAGAACAGGCTGATTCTGCGCTCGTCGCCATACGCGTATTGCCCCTGCGCACCGCCGCCCTTTTTGAAGATTTTACGGCACTCCGCCAACTCCTCATCGCTCAGATACTGTATGCCGAAAAACGCCTTCATCTGCGGCAGCGCCTCGTCAAACGAGATCTTTTCTTTCTCGAATGTCTCGAACATGTCGACCGAGGCATTCCGCGACTTTTTCTGGCCGTCCAGAATCTTGCTCATGCCGGGCGCAGTGAGCCGCCCCTCAATCAGCGACAGCCCGCCGCACTCGTGGTCCGCCGTCACGACAATTAAAACCTCGTCGGGCCGTGCTCGGTAAAACTCGATTGCCCTGGCTATGGCACGGTCGAACTCCAGCAACTCCTGCACCATGGCGGCACCGTCATTGGAGTGGCTGGCCCAATCGATGGCCGCCCCCTCGACCATCATGAAGAAACCTTCCGGCCCCGCTAACAACTCGATCGCCTTGCTCACATGATCCGCCAGCGGAATCTCATGCTTGCCATCGATGGCCAACGGCATGGCGCTCCTGACCCAAATGCGCTGCACGCCGGGCTTCAGAGCATCGAAGCTCTTGCGGTCTTCCACAACCGTGTACCCGTTCTGCAAAGCAGCTTCCCTCGCCTTGGCATCCGTAGCTTTGTCATCCGTGCCTTCGGCACCCAACACGGGCGGGCCGCCCACATAATCAAGAGCGGATGCCGCCAACTGCATGGCGATCTCAGGATACATGTTTCTGCTTTTCGCATGGGCATAAAAACCGGCGGGCGTGGCATGGTTCGGCGCAGCACTTGAAATGATGCCCACTTTCATGCCGTGACGCTTCACAAATTGCGCCATGACATCAAATTTGCGCTCCGTTTCAAGATCGATGTTCAGCACGCCGTTATCGGTCTTGTAGCCCGACGAAAAGGCCGTAGCCGAAGCCGCTGAATCAGTCACCACGTTGTCTTTTGCAAAGGTCGTCGCCCTGCCCCGCATCGGCAACGTCAGCATGGTCAGCCCCGCTACCTTTTCAGCGGCAAGACCTCTCTGAACCTGAGCATCTTTAAAATAACACTCCGTGGCCCGCACATGCGTCTCGGCCATACCGTCCCCGATAAAAAGAAAGATGTACTTGGGCAACGTCTCGGCACACCTTGCGCCCGTTGTGCCCAGCGTGACCAAACAAAAGATTACCAACAGCCCAAGTCTTTGTGTAAGCACGGTACCCCTCATTTTAACCATCCTCTTTTCCAACACTCTCGCCATATCCCCGCCAGACGTACAGTGAACCTTATTCTCGTTAGGCGAACACGTTATTTTGGTAAGAAAACTGTTAAATTTTACCTAGGACCGATAAACCGCGCGCGACACGGAATCAGTTTGCACTGGCACAAGAGGGGGACGCATGTTATTTTAACCTCTTTGCGAAAGGAACGTGCTCAAGGACACACAACACTCTAAACCTACGGCTGAAATTGTCGTGCCGCAGACTCTCAAGTTGAAACTCCCGCCGGGAGGCTTCAAGCTTGAGAAGGGCGGCGTATTGCCTGAAATCGAAGTGACGTTCGAGCGTTGCGGCGCGATCACTGCCGCCAACGACAACGTGGTCTTTGTTTGTCACGCGCTCACCGGCGATGCCCACGTAGCCGGTGTGCGGCCGGGCGAGACCCAACCCTCGGGGTGGTGGGAAGGCATGGTCGGTCCAGGAAAGGGCATCGACACGCAACGCTATCAGGTCGTCTGCGCCAACATTCTCGGCGGCTGCAAAGGCACGACCGGCCCCTCTTCGATCAATCCGGAAACCGGCAAGCCCTACGGCTCGGCTTTCCCTAAAATCACGGTGGGCGATATTGTTGAAGTGCACCGCCTCTGCCTGCAACAGATCGGCATCACGCGGCTCGCGGCAGTGATCGGCGGCAGCTTTGGCGGCATGCAGGTGCTCGAATGGCTGATCCGCTATCCCGACGAAATTGACAAAGGGATTGTGGTCGCCTCGGCCGCCAGCCTCAATTCGCAGGCGCTCGCCTTTGACATCGTCGGCCGCCATGCAATCGTCGCGGATCCCAACTGGAACGCGGGAGATTACTACGACCGTGAGAGCCTGCCCAGTATGGGGCTTTCCAGCGCACGCAAGTTGGCCCACATTACTTATCTTTCGCAACAGCTCATGAAGGCCAAGTTCGGCCGCGACAAACGTCCGGAGTGGTTGGCCGCCGACTCAGAATTCCGCGATGCCATCGACCGCAATTTCGGCACCTTCTTCCAGGTCGAGAGCTATTTGCAGCACCAGGGCGAGAAGTTCATTCAGCGTTTTGACGCCAACTCCTACCTGCACATCACGCTGGCCATGGATGAGTACGATATCGAGGAGAGCTACGGTAGCCTTGAAGCCGCCTTTGAAAAGGTCGATGCGCGTGTGCTGATCGTCTCGCTGAGCGGCGACTGGCTCTTCACGCCCGATCAGTCGGAGGAGATCGTAACCGCGCTGTTGCGCCAGAAAAAACGGGTCTCGTACTGCCATCTCGAAATCACGGCGGGCCATGATGCCTTTCTGACCCATGTCGAAGAGTTGAAGCGCGTGATGCGCGCATTTCTGCCGCCCGAAGACGCGCCAGAGTGCGGCGTGATCCGCCAATGGCAGTTGCGCCACTACCAGAAGGTGGTTGATCTGGTTCCGCCGGGCAGTCGCGTGCTGGATCTCGGGTGCGGCAATGGTTCGCTACTCAACATTCTGCATCAGCACCAGAACTGCACGGGCAACGGTGTCGAAATCGACCTCCATCAGGTCATCAATGCGATCGGCTTGGGTTGCGACATCTTGCTCGAAGACATCGACGACGGCCTGTCCATGATCCCGGACGACAGCTTCGATATTGTCGTGCTCAGTGAAACGCTACAGACGATCAAACGGCCGCGCGAACTCTTGCACCAGATCCTGCGTGTCGCACCCGAAGCGGTGATCTCTTTCCCGAACTTCGCCTGCCTTGAAGTGCGGCGTGAACTGCTCCTTAAAGGGCGCATGCCCAAGGGCAAGCAGCTTCCCTTCGAGTGGTACAACACGCCCAATATCCATCTCTTCACCCTCAAGGATTTCCTCGAATTATGCCGCAAAGATAACATCCGTATCTTGGATCTGATCTGCCAGGGCCGCGGCTTTGCCGAGCGCGCATTGCTAGCGCTGGGCTGGAAAAACCTCGGTGCGTCGAAGGTGATCGTACGCATCGGAAGAGACGATTAGGAGTCCATCATGGAAAAGTGGCTGGAACAAAACCTCAACCCGCTGGCCGAGGCACTCTCGCCCTGCAAGAACTGCCCGATCGCCAACACCGAACGCGACGTCAACCTGCCGGGTACCGGCGCGGTGATCGGCGTGCTGGACGCCTTGCTGGCTGTGCTCTTTCCCGGCTGTCACGGACAGACGCCAATCGCGCATGACGCCTGCAGCAACCACATCAAGGACGCACTAGGCGGCATCGCATTGCGGCTGTTCGATCAGGCCCACCGTGCCTTCGAATACGCCTGCAAGCGGGCCAAATGCGAAGACTGCCGCGA
>DUPH01000188.1 GCA_012838435.1 Lentisphaerota bacterium
ACGGCCTCGGGAGGCTCTTCACGCGCCACGGGAAATGGTACGGCTACAAGCCGCCAGACCCCGAATCAAACCCGCTCGGACTGGTCTTTCTGGAATGACCAGATTTTTTGGGGAAACTCCTTGAAACGGTAGCCATTGCCCGGCGAGGGTTCCCTGTGTTATGCTCATTGCATCATGCGAGGGGAGTTTACCAGTTGGGGAGCGGGCATCTTATGCGGTATGCTCGCGTTCGGGCCGATGGCACATGACGCTTGCGCGAATGGCCGCAGCGTGCCTGTCATTGCGACCTTCTCCGACGATACCTTGGTTGAAGGTGAAGCGCGCGTAATCGGGTCGCGCCCGCTGACGTTGGTTCTGCTGGGCGAGAACCGCCAGCGCATGTTCACCCTCGCGGATCTGGCTGATGTCGAGCAGATCGTTGAGCAGGCAAGCATGGAGCGTCCGTGGACCTTTAAGGAGGCGGGGCGTCCCGAGAAAGTTTATCTCGAAGGCGAGTATCCGCTCGTCAACTTCCTGACGCGCCTCACGCTGGTCAACGGCAGCGTAGTAACCGGCCATGTGATTTCAGCCGCGCTGGAACTCAGGGGGCCGACGGGCAAGAAAAAGATTTTTCTGCAACGCCAGATCAAAGGAACGAAAACCGAGACGCTCAACGATCTGGTCTACCTCCGTACGCTCCGCATGCCGCATGCCGCGATCGCGGACGGCCGTCCGATCCACGGACGTGTCGAAGGATTCGGTACCGTGATATCGGTCTCCGCACTGGACACCCTGCGCGGCCACATGCTCTTCGCACGCGTCACCGACGGCACGCGCTTTGATTTCGGCACGCTCCTGCCCGGACGCTACGACCTGTGCGTGCTGACCGACACCCACGCGCTGACCGGCTTGTCGGATGCCGTGCCGTCAGAAGCCGCCAACGGTGCGCCGTTGCAAAAAGGCGACTTGGACGCAATCCATGCAAAGTTTCCGCTGGCGGACGATTTTTTCAACGACCGCTGGATCCTGCGTCTCGGCGGCAACCGCGCGCACGCCAAGGCGTTGGTCTACAAACGGCGCGCGGATTATTACGAGGCAGCGCGCTGGACGCCGGGCGGCTTTCTCTGGCATCTGGAGGTCTGGACCTGGCACTTCGCTGAGCCCGACTGGAAGGTCGACCGCCGCCATATTCTCATCCGGCACAAACAGAAGGGCGGCGAGCGCAACCGGACGCTCCTGCTTAACGAACGACTCGGCGCCGTGACTCCCGGTACCGAGCTTCACCTTCAGGCAAACGAGGCACCTGATGGCACATGGCAAATTATACGCACTCTTGACTAGGGCCGCGATTCACCGCCGCCTCAGTCTTTCGCTCCGCCTCGCGCTGCTCGCGGGCGCGGCGTTGCCGGTTTGGCTTCTGTTGCTCTGCGTCGCTGACAACCTCTTCAACCTGCCGCCACACCTGCGGAGCGTCTTGATGCTCGGCTCGCTGGCCGCAATCGTAATCGGCTTGGTGTATCTGATCTGGCGCTTTGGTTTCCGGTCGATCGACCCCGCGCGCACGGCGGTGTATCTGGAGCAGCGCTTCGGCATCGCCGACAACCGTCTGATCAACGCCGTGCATTTCGATCGCGATCCCGCGTTGCCGGGCGAGGTCAAAGAGGTCTTTCTGAACGCAGCGGAACAGGGGTGCCGTCGCCTGCCGCTGCGCCGCATTTGGCAACACGCGCGGCTATGGCCGGCGCTCAAGCTGTTTGCCGCCGGTCTGCTGCTGTTTCTGGCGTATGTGATTCCGTTCGGTGCCCACGCGCGCAATGCGTTTTTACGTTTTCTCAATCCGACAACCTCGCTGACGCCTCTCAACTCCACGCAGTTCTCCGTAACCCCGGGCGACACCGAGATCATCGAAGGCGCTATTTGCCCGATCCGCGCAACAGCCAATAAATTTGATCGTCCGGTCGCCGGACTCGACATCGTGGTGGATGACGGCGGCACGCCCCTGCTCTATCCGATGCGCGCAGAGGGCGACGGTTTCGCGTTTGACCTGCGCGACCTGTCGCGCGACACCCGCTACGCGCTGAAAAACGGCAACGACCGCAGTCGCTGGTATACGGTGTCTGTCATCGGCCGACCGCGTCTCGACGGGTTCACGCTGACCGTCACGCCTCCCGCCTACACTGGCGAACAACCTT
The DNA here is from genome assembly GCA_012838435.1 of Lentisphaerota bacterium. Taxonomy (GTDB): domain Bacteria; phylum Verrucomicrobiota; class Kiritimatiellia; order RFP12; family UBA1067; genus DUPH01. The sequence goes on from DUPH01000188.1 coordinate 2,172, forward strand.
TCACGCTTGAGGCGTCCGCGCGCGAGGCGTCTCTGCTGAAAGGCTCGCATGTGCAGATCCACGCCGGCACCAAAACCGGCGAGCGTGCGGCGTTCTTCCGCGATGGTCAGCCCATGAAGCCCGAGGCCGATGCCAAACCGGAAGCGTGCGCGTTTGATGTCACGGCGGACACCGAGCTCTCGCTGGATGTCACCGACGCGCGCGGCCTTACCCATACCGGCGTCTGGCGGTGCCGCATCACTGCGGTGCCGGACGCGCCGCCCGAGGTGCGTCTGACCAACCGTGAGTTGAACATGCAGGCCGGTATCGGGCAGAGCGTGCCGTTGAATATCGAAGAACGCGATGACTACGGCCTGACCGCGCTGGAAATCTTCACCGTGCGCAACCAAGAAGAGACCGTGCTGAAACGGATCGACTATCGCGCGCGTTCGCGCACTCGCACCGAGGCGTGCATCATCCCGATCACCGAAGACCTTTTCGCCCGCAATGCCAGCTACAAGCTCTGGGCGCGCGTCTTCGACAACCACCAGCCGGCGCAGACAGGCACCGTGCTGACCCCGCTCACGCTGCACGTGGCCGACCTCGCCAAAACGCTGTCTGCGGACGACACCGATGATCCGCATGCACGGCTTTTCGCCGCCTTGCATCGGGCGCTCGACCGGCAAAAAAGTTTGCGCGACTGGGTCGCCGTGCGCATCGAACACGACCGGCGCGAAAGGATCAGCCCGGAACTCCAGAAGCGCCAAAAAGAGGTCCATGATCGCATCATGCAGGGCACGACCCTCGCCGACGGCCTGTACC
>DUPH01000189.1 GCA_012838435.1 Lentisphaerota bacterium
GCGCCGGCACCGGTTGCTCCCGCGCCAGCAGCGACGCCCGCACCGCAGCCGTCGGCCAAACCGGCTGTCCAGCCCGCGCCCGCGCCGACACCGGCCAAGCGTCTGGTGATCTCGCCGCGTGCCCGCGCCTGCGCCCGCGCCGCCTGCATCGATCCCGCGCGTATCAAGGGCACCGGCCCGAACGGACGCATCGTAGAAAAAGACGTGTTGGCTTTCCTGAGCGCGGCGAACTATGACGCTCTGCGCATCACGCCGGCGGCCAAGCGTCTCGCCGCTGAACATGAGATCGACATCCTGAGCGTGCGTGGTTCTGGCGACGGCGGCCGTATCATGGTCGAGGATATCGAGCGCGCCCAGCGCCGCAAACCGGTTACGCTCTCGCGCATGCGCCAAATCATCGCGCGCCGCTTGGTGGAGAGCAAGCAGACGATCCCGCACTTTTATGTGACGGTCAAGGCCGACATCACCGACCTCATGGCCTTCCGTGCCGACCTCAAGGCGCAGGGACGCTCCTACAGCGTCAACGATTTCGTCCTGGAGGCGGTGATCCTGTCGTTGGAGGAGTTCCCGGTCGTCAACTCCGTCACGGACGGCGTGACCGTCTCCTGGCGCGGCGACGTGGACCTCGGCATGGCGGTGAGCGTGGACAACGGTCTGGTCGTGCCGGTGATCCGTGCCGCACAGACCCTGACGCTCGCCGAGCTAAACGCGCAGGCCAAGGCGCTCGCCGAAAAAGCGCGGACAGGCAAGCTCCTGCCGGACGAGATGGTGGGCAGTTCGTTCACGGTCTCGAACATGGGCATGATGAATGTCGATCAGTTCACCGCCATTATCAATCCCGGCGAAACCGGCATCCTGGCGGTCTCCACTGGGCGTCAGGTGCCCGCCGTGGTAAATGGCGAAATCAAAATCCGCACGATGATGGCGATGACCCTCTCTGTGGATCACCGCATCGTGGATGGCTCGGTGGGCGCACAGTTCGTCAATGCCATCCGGTCGAAGCTCGAAAATGTCGAGCTGTGGAAAGCGCTCGTGTAGCACGCGATTGGATTTCCAACTCCTAAATCCTAACTCCTAACTCCTAAATCCTAACTTCCTATGTTCGACTTTGATGTAATCGTAATCGGTGCCGGTCCGGGCGGTTATCCCGCCGCTATCCGTGCCGCGCAGCTTGGCAAGAAGACGGCGATTGTTGAAAAGGAGGCGTTCGGCGGCACCTGCCTTAACTGGGGCTGTATCCCGACCAAAACGCTGATCGCGTCGGCTGAGCGCTTCCACCACGCCGCGCACTCTGAGGCGTTCGGCGTTACCGCAAAAGGCGTCACGTTCGACTACGCCGTGATGGCCGAGCGCAAGAACGACGTCGTCAAGCGCCTGAGCGGCGGCATACAGGGACTGCTCAAGTCCAACGGGGTCGAAGCGATGACCGGTGCGGCCCGCTTCGAGGGGCCGAACCGGATCTCCGTGGTTCAGCCGGACGGCGCCACGCGTTGGCTCAGCGCCGCCACGATCATCATCGCGGCCGGTAGCGACTCCGCCATGCCGGGCTTCCTGCCGAAGGACAAGCGGGTGATGGATAGCCGCGCGTTTCTCGACCTCAAGGCGTTGCCGGAACGGCTCCTGATTCTGGGCGGCGGCGTGATCGGCTGTGAGTTCGCCTGCATGGCGGCCGCGCTCGGCACAAAGGTCACAGTGGTCGAGATGCTCGAAGACATCATCATGGTGCTCGACCGCGATGTGCGGCGTGTGCTGCGCAAGCGCATGGAAGCACTGGGCGTCACCTTCCTTACCGGTGCTCCGCTCACCGACATCGTCGTCAAGAACGGCGAGGTCAGTGGCACGTACAAAGATCAGACCGTCACCGGCGACCTGTTGCTTGTGGCTGTCGGGCGGCGTCCCAACACCGCCGCGCTGGATCTCGCCCGCGCCGGCGTCAACGTTGATGAGCGCGGCACGATCCCGGTGGACAAGCAGGGGCGCACCAACGTAGCTTCGATCTTTGCGGTCGGCGATCTGGTGACCGGTTCGATCCAACTCGCCCATGCCGCGACCCAGCAGGGTGTCGTCGCCGCAGAAGCGGCCGCCGGCATGAAGTCGACCGTCGAAAAGATCTGCCCCTCCTGCATTTTCACGTCGCCCGAAATCGGGCTGGCCGGGCTTTCAGAGACCCAAGCGCAAAAGCTCGGGCGCGACGTCAAGACCGCGGTTTTCCCCTTCGTGGCCTTGGGCAAAGCCATGGCCGCCGGCGAGACTGATGGCTTCGTCAAGTGGGTCTGCGACCCCGTTACCGGTCAGGTGTTGGGCGCGCAGGTCGTCGGCGCGCATGCGACGGAACTGATCGCCGAAGCCGCCCTCGCGATCCGCAACGAACTGACGGTTGACGAGATCGGCAACACCATCCACTCACATCCGACGATGTCCGAGGCGTGGATGGAAGCGGCGCACGCATTCCACAACGCCTGCATCCACCTGCCTAAACGCTAACCGACGGGTGCGTTTCAACGGCGTTGAAGCGCACCCGAAGGAGGATTTAGGAGTTTGGGAGTTAGGATTTTTCCACTTGACCAATTTTTGTGACCACCCAGTGGTCACAAAGACGAGGTTAAAACCTTGCACCGCGCAGCCGTGCCCTGCCCGTGAACGTTTGCAGCATTTGAGCGCTTTTGGGGAGCCATTCCCGCACACCCCGCCATTGCACACCCCGCCATTGCACGCCCCGCGCGCGCCCGGTGCCCGTCTGCGCGCCCGTTTTTACACAATAAGAGAGGTTGCCCCGCAGCCCGCAACCGTGCAAGAATACTCCTAAATCCTAAATGCTAACTCCTAAATCCGCTCAGTACGATTCAGTTAATCAAACTGAATCGCACTGACTGCGGCAAAGTCGAGTGTCGCGAAGTAGTCTTCGGGGGTCTCGGCGCGGCGGATCTGCACGACGCTGCCGTCCTCGCGTAGCAGGAGTTCCGCCGAGCGCAGCTTGCCGTTGTACTGGAAGCCCATCGCATGGCCGTGTGCGCCGGCGTCGTGGATCACCACGAGATCACCGGGGACCAGCTCCGGTAGGGCGCGGTCGATGGCGAACTTATCGTTGTTCTCGCACAGCGAGCCGGTTACATCGCAGACGGTGTCGCACGGCATCCCGGCCTTGGCCGGAACGGTGATGTGGTGATAGGCACCGTACAGCGCGGGGCGCATCAGGTTCGCCATGCAGGCGTCAAGTCCGACGAAAATCTTGTAGGTTTTCTTGATGTGGCGCACGCGCGAGACCAGATAACCGTACGGACCGGTCACCATGCGTCCGCACTCCATGTAGAGGTTGAGTTCCGGATGCCCCTTCCCGATCAGGCGCGACGCATAGGCCTGCCGCACGCCCTCGCCGACACGCTCGAGGTTCACCGGTTCCTGCTCGGGACGGTACGGGATACCGATGCCGCCACCAATGTTGATAAACTCAAAAGTGATCCCCACCTCGCGCGAGATTTCGACTGCCAGATCGAAAAGGATCTCCGCTGTGTCGATAAAGTACTGCGGGTTCAACTCATTCGAAGCCACCATCGTGTGCAGACCGAAACGCCGCACGCCTTTGGCCTTCAGTGTGCGATAGCCCTCGAAAAGCTGTTCGCGCGTGAAGCCATACTTGGCCTGCTCGGGATTGCCGATGATCGCATTGCCGCCTTTGAGGGGGCCCGGATTGTAGCGGAAGCAGACTAACTCCGGCAGTCCGGCGCATGCTTCGAGAAACGGGATGTGCGACAGATCGTCGAGATTGATGATCGCGCCCAGTTCCTTGGCTTTGACAAACTCCTCGGCTGGCGTGTTGTTCGAGGTGAACATGATCGACTCGCCGGTCACGCCGACCCGTTCCGAGAGCAGCAGTTCAGGCAGTGAGCTGCAATCCATGCCGAACCCCTCCGCCTTCAACAGCTTCATGAAGAACGGGTTGGGGCACGCCTTCACGGCGAAATATTCGCGAAAGCCGGGATTCCACGCGAACGCGGCTTTCAAACGGCGCGCATTGTCGCGGATGCCGCGCTCATCATAGAGATGGAACGGCGTGGGATGGGTCGCGGTTATTTCCTCAAGAAACTCTAACGTGAACGGCAAGGTTTTATCGGCCATCTTCATCACTCCAACACGAGACAAAAGAGAAGGGGTGCACTATACCGATTCCACTCCGCCACACGCAATCGTTTTTTGAGTGCAATCACGCACTTGCATGGATAACCAAGGTTGCGTTATACTAAGCCCTAATGAGCAGAAGCGCTCCCTTGCGGCGCGTTCGGGGGAAACGAAGCGGCGCCGGGTGCTGACGCGTTAGCAGATGGTAGCATGTTATGATGATTGATAAAGATACTCAGGGAGCCGCAACCGCCACCGTGACGGTGGGCGATGTCGTTTTTGGTGGTCAGCGATTGGTGCTGATTGCCGGTCCTTGCACAGTGGAGGACCGGACGCAGATGATTGAAATCGCCTGTGCTGTGAAGGAGGCGGGGGCGGTGATGTTGCGAGGCGGGGCTTTCAAGCCGCGTTCCTCGCCCTACGCTTTTCAAGGCCTGTGCGAAGAGGGCCTTGAGATTCTGGCGGAAGCGCGCGAACGCACCGGATTGCCGGTCGTGACTGAAGTTCTGGAATCCTCACAGTTGCCGACCGTCGCGGCAGTAGCGGATATGCTGCAGATCGGCTCGCGCAATATGCACAACTCTGTCCTGCTGCGCGATGCCGGCGCCAGCGGCAAGCCGGTGTTGCTCAAACGCGGCATGAGTGCCACGATCCAAGAGTATCTGTACGCGGCAGAGTATGTCTTGAGCGCGGGCGGACGGCATGTGGTGCTCTGTGAGCGCGGTGTCCGCACCTTCGAGACCGCGACGCGATTCACGCTTGATCTAAGCGCCGTGCCGCTACTGAAAGAGCAGACTTGGTTGCCGGTGATTGCGGATCCGAGCCACGGCACGGGCAAAGCGTCGCTGGTGCCCCCCATGGCCCGCGCGGCGGTGGCCTGCGGTGCGGATGGCGTGATCATGGAGGTTCACCCCTGCCCGGATTGTGCGTTGTGCGACGGAGACCAGAGCATAACGCCAGAGCTGTATTACAACTTAGTTAAAGAGTTGCGGGCGGTTGCCCAGGTAGTGGGACGGGATATCTAGTTGTCAGGCGCTTCGCGCCGCCGAACGGTTCGGTTGGTGCGGGCCGGTAAACGAACGGGAACGAGATGCCGGAGGCAGTGAGCTACCGGAGGACTGAGGAGACGGAATGAAGCGAGTAGTGGCGGTGATGGTGATCGGTGCCGCAGTGTGTGTGGAGGCGGCTTCGTATGTCTCGCCCGAATGCCTGGCGATGACGCCGGACGGCAAGCGGGCCTACGTGACGTCAGCAACCGGCGGTCGCCTGCTGGTGCTGGACCTCGGAAACGCCAAGATTGCGGGCGAATGGCTGCTTAAGAATGAAACGGAGCGACCGCGCGGTTTTTGGTCTTCAATCTTCGGTGGCGGCGAGGCAAGATCAGCAGATCCGAGCGGCGTTGCCGTAGCACCGGACGGAACGGTTTTCGTGACCGGCGGCGGGGCCGGAGGGTTCGTGCAGAAGTTCACGGCGGGCGGCACGCCGGCCGTGCAGGCGGCAGCCGGCCACACGCCGCTCGCGCCAGTGGTGAGCCCTGATGGCTCCACGCTTTACGTGCCCTGCCGTTTCGACTCCTGCGTCAGGGTATTCGACGCTCGCACGTTGAGCGTTAGGGCGACGGTGCCGGTGCTACGCGAGCCGACAGCAGCGGTACTCGGCGCGGGCGGCCGTCTGCTGTTTGTGGCGAACATGCTGCCACTCTGCCGCGCCACCAATGCGGTCGTCGCGGCGTCGGTCACGGTAATCGATACCTCGGCGGACTACGCCGTGAAGCATGTGATGCTGCCCAACGGATCAACCGGCGTGCGCGGCGTCGGCGCGTCGCCGGACGGCAAACAGATCTATGTCACCCACACCTTTGGACGCTATCAGCTCCCAACAACCCAGCTTGAGCGCGGCTGGATGAATACGGCGGGGCTCAGCGTCTTTAACGGCGAAACAGGCGCGTACATCAACACGGCGCTTCTGGACGATGTGGATCTTGGCGCAGCGAACCCCTGGGGCGTGACAGTCTCTCCAGATGGCAAGCATTTGGTGGTGGCGCACGCCGGCACACGCGAACTGAGCGTGATCGACCGCACTGAATTCCATGCGCGCCTAGACAAGGCGGCACGCAACGAGAAAGTCACCGAAGTGACGAAATCAGCGGCCGACGTGCCGAACGATCTCTCGTTCCTCGTTTCCGTGCGCCGCCGCGTGAAACTAGACGGCGACGGCCCCCGCGGCGTGATGGTGGTCGGCAACACCGTTTATACGGCGCTCTATTTCGCAGACACTCTGGCAGTCCTGCCGCTGAACGACGCGTCTGCAGAGCCGACGACGATCGCGCTGGGCGCACCGGTCGATCTCAGCAAGGATCGCGTGCGGCGCGGCGAGATGTTGTGGAACGACGGGACCATGTGCTTCCAGCACTGGCAGAGTTGTGCGAGTTGCCACCCCGAAGGCCGCATGGACGCGCTCAACTGGGATTTGCTGAATGATGGCATCGGAAATCCCAAGCAAAGCAAGAGCCTGATCTACACCCATCTGACCCCGCCGACCATGGTGACCGGCATTCGTCCGGACCTTCAAGCCTGTAACCGCAAGGGGATCACGCACATTCAATTTTTGGTGCGCCCCGAGGAGGACGCGCTCTGCTTGGACGCCTACACAATGTCCCTCAAACCGGAAATGAGCCCCTACCGCGTCAACGGCGAGCTCTCAGCCAAGGCGAAGCAGGGCGAGCGCCTGTTCAAGCGCGCCGGTTGCGCAGAGTGCCACCCCGGCGACAAGGTCGGGCCGCAGGGGGAGCGTCTCTACACCAATCTCAAAAAGTATAACCTCGGGCTGGGGATCGGCAATGAGGAAGGACGTGAGTTCGACACCCCCACGCTGATCGAGGTGTGGCGCACGGCACCGTATCTGTACGACGGCCGGGCACTGACCATGCAGGAGCTTCTGAAAGAGTGCAATCTGCAGGACAAGCATGGCACGACACAAAATCTGACCGACGAAGAGATTGATGCGTTGGCGGAGTTTGTGCTATCGCTTTAAGAACAACGGATGGGATATCTAAACGAAAAGGGAATCGCAATGCGGAGACTTTTTTACGGCGGTGTGGCACGACACCAAGAGATGGGCGTTTGGACGGTTGATCGCGGTGTGCCGCAGGTTGTGCGCGGACGTACGATTTCGCAGACCGGTTGGGGCAGCCGTGAGCAATTGTTGCAGGCAGCAGTCTGCTCGAAGGAGCCCGCAGTTCCACAACTCTGGTTGTGCGGTGGCAACGGCGAACTGCCGCCGGTCTACCAGCGGTATGTGGCGAGCGGCGTAGAGATGCGCACCATCCGGCGTCACGGGCGTGCCGTTGGGGTGGCTTACCAAGATGATTTCGCCGAATATTGTCTGCTCACCGGCGTGCTGCCGTCCGATCTGGCTGCGTCACGCGAAGCACAGACGACGGCGGTTTTCGAGGGTATCGAAGACGCGCTCTCAGATGCCGGCATGACCTTCGCAGACGTCGTGCGCACATGGCTTTACATGGACAACATCCTGGACTGGTACGATCCGTTCAACCGCGCGCGCGACGCATTTTTCAAATCGCGTGCAGTTTATGACGGGCTCGTCCCCGCGAGCACCGGCATCGGCAGTGCTAACCTGTACGGTTCGGCGATCACCGCCTGCGCCATCGCGCTCAAACCGCGGCAACCCAGTGCGGTGACGGTAGAGCCGATCCCCTCGCCCTTGCAGTGTGCGGCGCTGGAGTACGGCAGTTCGTTCAGCCGGGCGGTGGAGATCGGTACGCCGGAATGCCGCACGCTGATGGTGTCCGGCACGGCCAGTATCGAACCGGGCGGCGCGACAGCCCATGTGAATGATGTGCCGCGTCAGATTCAACTGACGATGGATGTGACTGAGGCGATTCTGGCGTCGCGCGGCATGGGCTGGCGCAACGTGACGCGCGCAATCATGTACCTGAAGAAGGCCGCCTACATGCCAGAGTGGCAGGAGTGGTTGCGCACACACTGTTTGGAGCGCTTGCCACTTATCACGATCGAAGCCGATGTCTGCCGCGACGACTTGCTTGTGGAAATTGAGGTCGACGCGATAAAACGAGCGTGAGAAAAGCCCTGAACAGATGGACCGGCCCCGCGCCTGCGGCTTGGCTGTGCTGGGCACTCGCACTCGGGGCCGTGGCGCTGGCTTTCATTGGCGCAGAGCGCGCCGGAGCTTGGATGGCGCGGTCGGTCATGCAGGTCGGTGTCGCACTTCTGACGCTCGTTTTCTTTTTTGTCGGCGTGCGCGCAGTGCTGCGACGCCGCTTCGATTCAGCGTTGCTACACATCGGATGCGCCTGCGTACTGGCTGGATGGTTGATGGGACGCTACGCAGTCCGAACCTCTACAGCCGCGCGCCCCTGCACCGGCTCAATGGTGATGGTCGACGGCGACGAGTCGGACCGTCTATGGGAGGGGCCGATGCTTGATCAGTACGTAGGCCAGCTCCCCTTCTCAGTACGCCTGGAGCGCTTTTTTGTGGAACGCTATGAGCGCAACAGCGATGACCGTCATGCGGGGCGCAACGCGCCGGTACGGGAGTACCGCAGCCGCGTCACGATCACAGAGCCGGGACAGGCGCCTTATGTGGTCAACATACGTGTCAATGAACCGGCCTTTGTGCGCGGCTACCACATCTATCAGATGAGTTGGGGCCACAGCACGGATCAACTGGGACGGCCGGTCGTCTATACGGTGTTGCAGTTCATCCGTGATCCAGGATTGAAGTTGGTATATGCCGGCTTCACGTTGCTGCTTGCCGGTATCTTGTTCTATGCTTGGCGCATCTTCCGCATTCAGGGAACACCGCCGAGGGAGGAGCCAGCATGACGGTGAAAATGACCGTACAAGGCGGATTGATCTACCTGACGCTGGTGTTCTTTGTGGCGACCATCATCGCACGACGCGGCGGCTGGCGCACCATCGGCAACGCCTTCTGGGGAACCGGCTTCGTAGCGGCCGTCGCATCGGTCATCTGGCGCGGGCTCCATACCGGCCATCCCCCGATGCAGAATCTCTTTGAGTTTTTCCTATGTATGGCGGCAGCGCTCTGGCCGCTTTCCGTCTTGAGCCGTCGACATAACGGGCTGGACACGACCGTACAGGATGCACTGCTGGGCGTGTTGATCCTCATACCGGCCGGCTTTGTGTTCGGCGAAGACGTACGGCGTCTGCCCCCGGCCCTGCAAAGCTCGCTCTTTATCCCGCATGTCGGCAGCTACGTGGCCGGGTATGTCCTGATGGCGCGCGCCGCGTTGATGGCCTTGCCGCTGTTCAAACGGGACATCGCTAGCGATCTGTTGCGCCAGACGGAGACAGCCTCACGCCAAACCGCAACGATCGGCTTTGTGCTGCTGACGCTGGGATTGTTGCTCGGTTCGCTGTGGGGGAAAATTTGCTGGGGACATTATTGGCAGTTCGACCCCAAAGAGATGTGGTCGCTCGCGGCGTGGCTGGTCTACGCCGGCTACTTCCATGAACGCATGGCGCACGGCGTGCGCGCGCCGCGCGTTCTGGCGGCGTTGCTCTGGACCGGCCTGCTCTTCATCGTGCTGACGCTGACCTGGATCAACCTGTCGCGCCTCTTTGTCGGCATGCATAACTATGCGTGACTGCCTTGCTCGGATTTATTTAACGCAGAGGCGCAGAGACGCAGAGTTTTTTGGGGCAGGGCTGCGGTTTATTACATCCACAGATGACACAGATTTTTTTTGACATGATTAACATGATTGTTTTTTGGGGGCAGGGCTCGGGTTTTTCTCTTACAGAGGCACAGAGAACAAGGAGGCTTTTGGGGGGTAGCGCGCTCCCGGGCAAACTAATGCACTAATGCACTAATTAACTTGGGTTGCGGGCTTCGCCGCGTTGGTAATGGTCGAGATACTTGCCCATCAAATCCGCCAACCGCGTTTCCAGCCAAGGTGTCACTTCCCAGAAGTCGCGCAACTCCAGATACTCGCTCACGGCGGCCTGCTGACCCGGCTTTACGCTGAACTCCGCCCGTAGCAGGATATTCCGCGTCGTGGCGTCTGCCGAGACAAACTCCATCACCTGCACGCGGAAACCGAGCACGCGTAGGATCTGCGCACGGAAGGTGTCGGTCAACAGATCAGCCAGTCTCTCACGCAAAATACCGTGGCGTAGTACCGCCCGCATCGGTCCGCCTACTTTGAGCGACTTGTGCAGCTCATGCTGACAGCAAGGCGCACACAGCAGATAACGGCACTTCCACTCGATGCCGCGCGCCAACGCTTCGTCTGTCGCCGTGTCGCAGGCGTGCAGACTCAACACCATGTCCGGATCAAACGGCACGTCACTGTCCGCGAGCGTACCCTCAACGAATATCACTCGATCCGAGACGTCCAGCGCGTCGGCCATCGCGCGCGCTGTCGCGATCACATCGGCCTGCTTGTCGATCCCGCAAACCTTGACATCAAAACCGCGCACAACCGTCAGATAGAAATAGACCGCCAGCGTAAGGTAGGCGCGCCCGCAACCGCAATCCACGATGTTCAGCGTCTTCTCCGGTTTCGCGGCAATCGTGGCGTCGATGATCCGCAAAAACTCATTCACTTGATCATATTTGCCGCGCATTGATGCGCGGATGTTTCCATCGGCATCCGCAATCCCGAGCGTTTTTAGCAAGGGGACAGCGTCAAAGGCCGTCAGCGGTTGGCGTTTGACCCGGTCATGCCCCTGCCTCGCATCGACCTTACGCGCCATCCGGCCGCTCCGAGATATCAGCGCTTTGCCCTTTTTGGTGATGCGCACATGCAGGTCACCCGAGGCCGTTATCAGATGCAACTCACGCGGACCGGTTTGTCCCAACATCTCCTCCAAGCCAGCGCGTGCGCCATCCAGATCGAAGTTCTTCACCTGCGTGCGCCCGTCCTCCGTCATTTCACCCTGATATTTGTTTTCATCTTTGATGACCACCGGACGCAGGCTGACGCGGAACGTCCCGCCCCGCCCGCGCACGACCTGCGTGAGCTTCATAAAGCCGCTTTCATTGAAAACCCGGTTGCGGATCTCCTCCGCGATATTCTCCGGCAAATCCGTTCGCGCCATGTTTACTTAACCTTTCAATCGTGTATGGAGGCGATTATACCGACTCCCCTCAACAGCACCCCAGCCCGCCTTGCCTTTGAGGGCGGGGTCGATCAGTTCGACTCTGTTTCGGTTTCGTTCATGGGGGTGTTGACGTGATTGACATGATTGACGATATTGGCGGGGGTGTCAATTGGAGTTGTCAGCGCTTGGAGCTTCTACTGGGCTTTTCCCCTTGCAGGCAGGGTAGCCGACGCAATCCCAGAACTCGCCGCGCGCGTCCGTTGCTTGTCAATGAAGTCAATCAGGTTATCATCGGTCAACGAGTTTGCCTTACCCAGATTCCTGCCGGGATCAAGTTGGTAAAGCCACGACGGAAGGGACGCCCATTACCGGGCGCCCCTTCTCTGTGTATTCGGCGGGGATAGCAAGAACTGAGGGACCTCAACCTTGACACCCGCAGACGGTCAGATATATCCTGCACCTGTGCTCAACCATGTATAAGAAGCCCCCCATAATCATGTTGTCTGGCATGGGTGCGGATGCGCGCGTGTTCGCCAAGCAAATAGAGGCAATCCCTCAGATTGTCGTGCCCACTTGGATTGACCCGCTGCCGAAGGAGTCTCTTCCGTCCTATGCAGAAAGATTTGCCAACACCATCAACCCCGGCCAACCCTGCTTTATCGGGGGCGCTTCATTCGGCGGATTTGTCGCACTGGAAATGATCCGGCATCTTGATGTAAAAGCCTGTCTCCTTGTCGGCAGTGTCCGGACGCCCGATGAGTTGCCTAAGACCATCAAAGCTCTACGGAAACTTCCCGGCGTAGCCGATGCCATCCCTTTTGAGGTCGCCACGTTATTGAGCAAGATAGTACTCGTATCGACCAGTATATCTTCAAGTCCGCATTGGTCAGATTTAGTCTCACAGCTTTCAGAGTCAGACGCCGCCTTTCTCCGATGGGCTTGCCGCGCCACTTTGGAATGGCGCGGTGCGTCAGACATCAGTAACACGCCGATCTATCAGATCCATGGTGCGAATGATTTTGTTTTGCCGGTAAAGAACACAACGCCTGATGTTATTGTCGCCGGTGCTGGACATGCCCTCTCCATGTCCCATCCCGACGCAGTGACCGAGTTTCTGAAAGCTAGAACAGATGGCTAACACGGAAACACGAAAAGTCTAACGCGGGCGGAGCCCGCAATTCAATTCAATCTCACACCAAGGCAACGAAGGACACAAAACGCCTTGCGTCATCTGTGTAAATCTGTGGATAAAAAACCGGGCGCCAGGCACACGTCGGGGCGGAAGGTCTGCCACACATGCGGGCTACCGTTTGGAATCTGCTGGCGGATGGCCTCGTAGTCACTCTCGGATAACAGCGGATCTACGCGCGTGGTGCGAAATTGATGCGCCACGCCGGAGCCGGCGATCAGCGTAACGCTGTCTTGCAGTGCCGCCACATCGCAGACGGGCATGCCGGTCAACGTTGCGTAACGCGCCCACGGTGCCTTGACATCCATCGCGACATAATCGAGCAGACACTCGTCGAAGAGGGCGCGCAACACCGCCGGACGTGCCCCGTTGGTGTCGAGCTTGATGCGCAGCCCGAGCGCACGGAGGCGGCGCAGGAACGCCGGCAATTCGGCGGCGTGCAGGGTCGGCTCGCCGCCGGTCACCACCACCCCCTCGACACGCGTACGGCGCGACGCGAGCATATCGACCACCGCATCCTCATCGTGCGCGACCGCACCATCAGGCGGCGTGGTCGGCACGAGGTGCGGATTGTGACACCAAGGGCAACGGAAATTGCAACCTTGGGTGAAGAGCACCGAGGCTACGCATCCCGGATAATCACAGAGGCTGAGCGGGACAAAGCCAGCGAACGTCATTGGGCGAGTGCCTGAGCCACCCGGTAGGTTTTGCGCTGGTGGAATTCGTTCTGCTTGCCCGCGTTCCACTGCTGAATAGGCCGGATGTACCCCACCACGCGCGAATAGACCTCGGTGTACTGTCCGCAGTGCGGACACTCATGTACCTCGCCGGACAGGTAGCCGTGATCCTCGCAGATGCTAAAGGTCGGCGTCAGCGTGAAGTACGGCAGCCGGTAGTTCTGGCAGACCATGCGCACGAACGCCTTGACCGCCTGCGGATCGCTGACCGCCTCGCCGACAAAGGCATGCACCACGGTACCGCCGGTGTACTTGGTCTGGATCTCGTCCTGCAAGTCGAGGACATGCAGGATGTCGTCGCTGTAGTTGACGGGGAGTTGGGTCGAGTTGGAATAGAAGGGTTCGCCGTCGCCACCAGCCGCGATGATCTCAGGATAGAGCTTCTTGTCGAGCCGGGCAAGACGGTAGGTCGTGCCCTCGGCCGGCGTCGCCTCCAGGTTGTAGAGGTTGCCGGTCTCCTCCTGATAGTCGGTCAGCCGCGCGCGCATGAAATCCATCACGGTCAAGGCAAAGGCACGACCACGCTCGCTACCGATATCCTCGCCGAAGAGGTTGAGGCACGCCTCATTAAGACCGACCAGCCCGATGGTGGAGAAATGGTTCTGCCAGTAGCACTTGAAGCGTTGGTGGACCTGACGTAGATAAAACTTGGTGTAGGGATAGAGATTCTGCTCGGTGAACCGCTCCAGAACCTTGCGCTTGATCTCAAGGCTGTTGCGCGCCATGCCCATCAGGTGGTCGAGCCGCTCGAGGAAATCCTGCTCGGATTCCGCAAGGTAGCCGAGCCGCGGCATGTTGATCGTGACCACGCCGATCGAACCGGTCTGCGGATTGGCGCCGAACAGGCCGCCGCCGCGCCGGTTCAACTCGCGCGTGTCGAGGCGCAGACGGCAGCACATCGAGCGGGCGTCGTCCGGGCTCATGTCGGAGTTGACGAAGTTCGCGAAGTACGGGATGCCGTACTTGGCCGTGACTTCCCAGAGCTTCTCGAGACCGGGACGTTCCCAGTCGAAATCCTCGGTGATGTTATAGGTCGGGATCGGGAAGGTGAAGACGCGTCCCTTGGCGTCACCTTCGGTCATGACCTCCAGGAACGCGGTGTTGATCATGTCCATCTCGGGCTGGAAATCGGCATAGGTCTCCGGCATCTCTTTGCCGCCGATGACCGCATGCTCGTTCGCCAGCGTCGACGGCGCGATCAGATCCATTGTCAAGTTGGTGAAGGGCGTCTGGAAACCGACGCGCGTCGGCACGTTGACATTGAAGATGAACTCTTGCAGCGCCTGCTTGACCTCTTTGGGGCCGAGGCGGTCATAGCGCACAAAGGGTGCCAGCAGCGTATCGAAGTTGGAAAAGGCCTGAGCACCGGCGGCCTCGCCCTGGAGCGTGTAGAAAAAGTTGACGATCTGACCGAGCGCAGTGCGGAAGTGCTTGGCCGGGAGGCTCTCGGCTTTGCCGGCAACGCCCTTGAAGCCGCCACGCAGGAGATCCTGAAGGTCCCAACCCACGCAGTAGACACTGAGCAACCCTAGATCATGCAGGTGCATCGCGCCGTTATCGTGAGCCTCGCGGATCTCGGCGGGGTAGATCTTATTAAGCCAATAGACCTTGCTCACTTCGCTCGAGATGTAGTTGTTGAGCCCTTGCAGCGAATAGGCCATGTTGGAATTTTCGCGCACGCGCCAGTCCACCCGCCCGAGATAGCTGTCGATCAGATCGACATCGGCCTTGCGCACCATCTCGCGGAGGCGCGCGTGCTGATCGCGGTAAATGATATACGCCTTGGCGGTGCGGCGGTACGGAGAGGCCAACAGCACCTCCTCCACGATATCCTGCACGTTCTCAACCGAAAGGCTCAAGGTATCTTGCAACGAATGAATCAACGTCACCACCTTCAGCGTCAGACGCCGCGCCTCTTCCACGGCGAACTCCCCGGTAGCCTCGCCCGCCCTCTGAATCGCCGCAGTAATTTTTTGGGGCTTAAATGGTTCGACCCGCCCGTCCCGTTTCTGAATGCTAACGATCAAATCCTGCTGCACAAACTCATTCATCCCTGAAAACTCCAAAATCGGCTGTTAAACACATGTTTTTCTTGGAAGCACCCCGCGCCCAGACATTCTCGTTAAAGAATGCGGAACACTATATGTAGCTTTGCCGCTTCATGCAACCACAAAATGTTGCGTTTTTACGATTTTTGCGATTCTGCCTTTTATGGCCCCCGTCATCGTCTTTTACTTCCCCAGCCCCACAGCTGGGATACCACTTAAACTGCCCATCCCGCCACAGTTTACGCGAATAAAATTCATTTTGTTCACGTGGAGGTCAGAAAGTGATACTCTTAAGGGAAACTTAACGGAGACACTCTCCTGAACCCCCACCCATGCGGAGAACAAAATGGCCCTTTACGAGTATGCGCACGACCTGGACACCCCAGTCCATCCGGTCAGCGCTCCTGACTACATGCCCCGGGAGCAACTGCGAGCCCTGCAGTTGCACCGCCTGCAAGGCTTGGTACGGCGCATGTACGACAACGTGCCGCTGGTGCGTGCGCGCATGGACGAGCGCGGCGTCAAGCCCGAACACATCAAGACGCTTGATGACATCGCCCTGCTGCCCTTCATGATGAAGACCGATCTGCGCGACGAATACCCCTTCGGCCTGCTCGCCAGCCCGATGAACGACATCGTGCGCTTCCACTGCTCGAGCGGCACGACCGGCAAACCGATCGTCATCGGTAACACGCAAAACGATATCTTGGTTTGGCAGAACGGTTGCATGCGCGCGCTGGCGATGTGCGGCGTGCGCAGCTCTGACGTCATGCAGGTCGCCTACGGTTACGGACTTTTCACCGGTGGCCTGGGTCTGCACTATGGCGGTGAGGGGCTCGGTTGCGCCGTGCTGCCGACTTCGGGCGGCAACACTGACCGCCAGCTCATGCTGATGAAAGACATGGGCGTGACGGTCATCGCCTGCACCCCCAGTTACTTCCTGCACCTGATCGACGAAGGCATGAAGAAGGGCATTGACTTCAAGACCGACATGAAGCTCAAGCACGGCGTCTTCGGTGCAGAGCCTTGGGCAGAGGAGATGCGTGCCAAGATCGAGGAACTGACCGGCATCACCACGCACGACATCTACGGACTGACCGAAATATCCGGTCCGGGCGTGGCCAACGACTGCGCCCACCGCCGTGGCTTGCATGTCTTCGAGGATCACTTTTATCCCGAGATTATCGATCCCGAGACGCTGGAACCGCTGCCGGACGGCGAAAAGGGCGAGTTGGTCTTCACGACTCTATCGCGTACCGGCACACCGATGCTGCGCTACCGCACGCGCGACCTCTCGCGTATCACGCCCGAGCCTTGCCCGTGCGGCCGCACCATCCGCACCATCGAGCGCGTCAGCGCACGTAGCGACGATATGCTGATCATCCGTGGCGTTAACGTCTTCCCGTCGCAGATCGAGGCCGGCCTGATGGCCATCGACGCGGTCCTGCCCCACTACTTGATTGTGGTCGACAAGACCAACGGCCTCGACACCCTCGAAATCAAAGTCGAGGTCACACCGGAAACCTTCAGCGACGATATCAAGTCGCTGGAGAAACTGCGCGCGCGCATCGGCCATGCCGTCCAGCGCATCATCAACATCAACGCCTCCATCACGCTGGTTGAGCCGCACACGCTGCCGCGCAGCGAAGGCAAGCTCCGCCGCGTGAACGACCTGCGTAAGAAAGCGTAAACCCGCAGAAAGGGCTCCGACCATGAAAATCAATCAGATTTCTCTCTTTCTCGAAAACAAGCCCGGCCACTTGAACGCCGTCTGCCGCACACTCGCCGAGGCTCAGATCAATATCGTCACCCTCTCGTTGGCTGACACCCAGCAGTTCGGCATCGTGCGCCTGATCGTCGAGGAGTGGCAGAAAGCCAAGACCGTCCTTGAGCAGGCCGGTTATGTCGTGAACGTGCGCGAGGTGGTAGCGGCCACCGTGCCGGACAGACCCGGCGGCATGGCCGAGGTCCTCGATGCGGTCAGTCAGGCCGGTGTCAACATCGAGTACATGTACGCCTTCGCCTTCCACCACGGCACCGAAGCGGTACTGGTCTTCCGCTTCGACAATCCAGACCGCGCCATTGAAGCCCTCAAAGCGGCGGGCCGCGATGTGCTGGACGCTGTCACCCTCTTCAACGAAGCGAAGTGACGGGCGATAAGCACCGAGACTCAGCGCAGATAGAATTTTAGATTGGCGAGACATCCACGGAAGAAATTCGGTCCGCGGTTCGCCGCGCCCACGCATGTATAACGCGCCTGCAACTGGTAACCGCCGTGTTCCACCACGGGGCCTTCCACGCCGTTGACAACCAGCCGGAGCGTCTTTTGGTCGCCGATGAGTTGCACGTGGTTCCAGCCCCCCACCTGAAGTGCAGGCCCCTTCACCCTCCGGGGATTGGCACCGCGTTGCCGCGCGTGATTGGAAGTGTCGAAGACAAAGGCCTCGGGCACCCCGTCCCTGAGATAGAGGCCGTACGCCGCGTTACCTGAATCGACGAGTGTCTGAACGCCTTGCGCATCATCGGGCTTCACATCGAGCGTAATCTCAAAGCCGGCGAACTTCGGCACCAACTGTTGCGGAAGCATCAGGTAGGATGACGGACCGAAACGCAACGCGGGACCGCCATGCGGACCTTCTGCCGGTGTAGGCGCTGTATTCAGGATGCCCGGCTCCTTGCCGGTAATGTACCGCGCAATCGAGTCGCCGTAGCATGTCTCGCCCTCGCCAAAACCAGTCACCAACGTGGCCGCACCGCCAAGGATGCCGCAGAGATTGCGCCCGGCATCCGTCCACACAACCGATCCGCGCGTGAGCACAAAATCGTAGTCTGGTTCATCAAGGCGGTTGACATCCATCGTGAGTGATGTCACGCGTTCTTCGTCACGCTCAAAAATATGGAACGTGCGCATCTTGCCGGACGGACGATAGAATGTACGCGGCGCACCGCGCCATACATGTCCATCGCTATCCACGATCTGCAAGCGCAGGACACCCGACTTGTCGACCGGCTTCAGCTTGAACGCGAATGTCCCCGAGGCGACGTTACACGGCTTGGGCATCGCGATCTGTGACAGGTAGCGGCTTGCCACCAGGTTGCCGCCGCCGGGTCCCGTGGTGCCGATAACGTCCTTCGCTACCACATCCTTCACCTTGATGCGTGTCTGGAAAGTCGGCGCGAGCGCCACATCGATTTCAGCCGTTTCCACGGCGGCTGCCGGCAGGGAAGCAAAGAGGTTGATGTCCCAGTTATTGTAGTGCGCTCCCTTCAGCGTCCAACCGTCCGCCGTCGCGGTAATGGCGCGCTGAGGGCGGGTGAGAATCTCAACCCCCGGTGCCTGCTGGAAACGGATATTCCCTTTGAGGGCGTACTCCTTCGGCGCGTTGTGCCGCGCCTGAATCTCCAACTTGATGACGACGCGATTGTCAATCGGCTTCGCCGTTGGGTCGAACATGAACACCGTATCGGGGCCTTCCAGCACTTCTACACTTTTGACGGGCTGCGGCGCGGAAAAGCGTCCCGTGATTGTACGCACGCCGTCCGCCGCCGGTTCGCCCACGGCAAGCTCGCCCGTGATGCCGTTGCTGCGTTCACGCAGGGCGTGCTTCGCCCACTTCGTATCGACGGCACGGCTCGCGTTCAGGTCGAGCGGCCAAAAATCGGCGCCGCCGCAGAACTCGGTCCCATCCGACGCACGCACGGTAAAGTCTGGAACCAGTAGACGGTTCGCAACCACAAGTTCAGACACCGGCGATGTAAAGAAGGCACACCCCGGCTCGTCCGCCTTCAGCGTCGCAACAGGATAGGTCTTCACGACCTTTCCCGCCAGATCCGTCCAATTCAGGGAACAGGTGAACGTCTGCCCTTTGAACGTGCCATCCGGAATGTTCCGCACCTCCACCTCAATGGGCTCGCCCGCGATAAGCGATTTGCGGTACGAGACGACCAGATTGGGAATCGCGACATCGTCACCGGGAAAAACCTCCGGCGCACGACCGGCAAAAACATTCGCATAGTAGCGCAGCAGACGTTGATGGACAAATCCGTTAAAGATCGTAGGACGAAAGTGCGTGTTCTCGTTCTCCTCGTCCCATTCGCAGCAGATGATGAAATCGGGACGCAGCGCGCGCATCGTTTCCATGCGCTCGGCCAACGTGTACGTGCCCTGCGAATCGATCGAATAGCTCCAGCGGTAGCAGTTCTCGTGTCCCGGTGACATGGGCATGCCCAGATACTTCTTCCCGGCGAATTCCGGTTCTGCCAAAACACTCTGGTAGAGAGGCACCAGCACCTCGCGCTCGAATGCCGCATTGTAGCGGCGCGGCCAGTACACCTCCCAACCCGCCATGAACAGGCCGTCCATCTTGCGCAGACAGCGCCGCAGGTGTTCGCGTGCCTGTTCAAGTGACTGGACAGTCATCGGACCTGCAGGCAGACTTCGTTCAAAGGCCGAGACGTAAAAGATGACGATAAATTTGTCGGGGCCGAACTTTTCTGTCAGCGCCTTGCGCACCTTCTCGCAGAGGTCGAGCTCCGCCTCTTTCACCACCGGATAACGCGTGAGCACCACCTTCCCATCGATACGGTAGGCATTCGGCATGGCCAGGGCGCGTTCGGCCGTCTCCAGAAAGGCAGCGATACCGGTATCGTGATAGTCATAGGGGAGTTCCACGAGGATCGTCATCTCCCCGCCCGGCATAACGCTCTTCTCAATCACCTCACTGCGGCTCGACTGGGAGATGCAAACGGCAAGGCCATCCATCTTCCCCAGACGTACCGTCTCGGTCGTCTTCTTCCACGCCTCGGGATGCAGGATGCGTCCGTATTCGGCCGTTTCGGCCCACGTCGAATTCTGGTGCAGCGGACGCTCGTACCAACGGTGAAGGAAGTCGGTGCGCTGCGCGCCATATTTGAGTTGGGCGCGCGCAAAAAGCCCCACATGGTCCGTCTGCGGTCGGTAGGCCTTCGCCTGTTCGCGCATCTCAGCGACAAGCGCGGCGGCCTCGGGCGTCAGCGTACCGTAGGCGCGCGGCGTATTTTCGCCGCCCGCGAAACTAGGCAACACCAGGAAAACTGCGGCACAGGCAACGCCTCCAAACACGTTCAAGAAGCTAAGGCTTCTCTTGTAGAACATCGGTTTCATCAAAAACACACCGGTTTCCATAATCGGCATACATTATGCGGGAGAGGGAGAGCAGTCAACCCCGAAACCCTGAGAAGTTGTGAATATCGACGGCAATAATTTTTTCCCATAACCGTTTTTACCCGCACAACGCCCTTTCGGCGTAAACAGAAAAGGAGAGACCCAATGAAACGACTGTATGTGACCTCACTGCTGGCCCTGTTAACGGCCGGTGCTTCCGCCCAAGCGAATGCCCCCAAACCGGACGGGCCGGGCGGTTTTCCTGCACGTGGCGAGAGACGCGCTGGACAGCGCATGGAGCGACGCGCCGAGAGACGCGCCGACGCAATCAAGGAGTTCGACAAGGACGGCGATGGCAAGCTCAATGAAGAAGAGCGCAAAGCCATGATGGAGGCGAACAGGGCGCGTATGGAAGAGTTCCGCAAAGCGCGCGAAAAGGAGTTCGACAAGGACGGCGATGGCAAGCTCAACGATGAAGAGCGCAAAGCCATGATGGAAGCGAACAGGGCACGTAGGGAGGAGTTCCGCCAGGCACGCGAAAAACAATTCGACAAAGATGGCGACGGTAAACTCAACGATGAAGAACGCAAGGCCATGATGGAAGAGATGCAGAAGCGCCGCCCGAACGCCGGCCCGCACTTTCAAGAGATGATGAAAAAGTTCGACAAGGACGGCGACGGCAAACTCAACGATGAAGAGCGCAAAGCCATGCGCGAAGCCCACAGGAAGGCGAGAGAGCAAGGCCGCCCACGCCCGAATCCGCCACCACCCGCCGAAAAGTAAAGAGTAAGCGAATAGCGGATAACGAAGAGTGAATAACGGGGCATGGCTACGCGCGCCATGCCCTTTTTGCTTTGTCAGACGCGTCCGGCAAAAAGCAGAGCCTAGCTTTTACCCTAAAAAGAGCAGTTGAGCATGCAGATTTTGAGCAAAGCCCCGTAAACATTGGCTTCCGTTGAGATCCGCGCCGCACCTATTTGGTGCAGAACGCAATTTCTGATTGGAACCACGGAACACACTAA
>DUPH01000190.1 GCA_012838435.1 Lentisphaerota bacterium
GCGGTCAAGGCGCACGTCTCTCCCGCTCACGCCTATCCGCTCGGTCTGCGTCTCTCCGCCGCTGCCGCCCAAGAACTGCTCGCCTCCTCCGCGCCGTCGCTGGAAGACTTCGAGGAGTTGCTCGCCCGGCACGATCTGACGGTCTCCTGCATCAATGGGTTCCCGTACGGCGCATTCCACGGTACCGCCGTCAAGGCCGCCGTTTACGAGCCCGATTGGTCGAAGCCCGAACGGCTCATCTACACCGGCCGGCTTGCCGAGATTCTTGCCGCCCTGTTGCCTGAAGGCGCGGCCGGCAACATTTCGACCGTGCCGGTCGGCTACCAGAATCCGAGCTCGGCAGAAATCCAAAGGAGAGCAGGCGCCGAAGAGCAGCGGATGGCGGTGTGTGTGCGGCAACTCGTCGTTATGGCGGAGTTCCTCGATGATCTCTCTATTCGCAAAAACCGTGACATCGTTCTCGCGCTGGAACCCGAGCCTGACTGTCTGTTGGAAACCACGAACGATGTCATCCACTGGTTCGAAGACGAGCTGCTCTACCAAGGAATCCGCTGGCTCAGCAACAACCGCCAGCGCACGCGCGACGAGGCTGAAGCGCTACTGCGCCGCCATATTGGCATCTGTCTGGACACCTGTCACTTCGCGGTGGCTTTCGAGGACCCGCTGACCGCGCTGACCCGTTTCGAATCCGCCGGTCTGCGCGTCGCGCGCATTCAGCTCAGCGCCGCGCTGCGCACCACCGTTTCAGAAGACGCCCTGCAACGCCTGCGCGCCTTCATCGATCCGGTCTATCTGCACCAGACCAAGATCCGACTGCCGCGAGGCCAGATCGCGGCATACCCCGACCTGACCGAGGCCACGCTGGACGCCGCACGCGAGCAGACCGACTGTGAACTGCGCACGCACTTTCATGTGCCGCTCTACTTCGAAGGCGACGGCGTGCTGGCCTCGACCCACACCGACCTCACACCCGCTTTCTTTGAGCACGTCCGGGCGCGCCGCATCCCGCTTGAAGTCGAGACCTACACCTTTGATGTCCTGCCGCCCGACCTGCGCGCCCCGACAGTGGTCGACAGTTTGGTGCGCGAGTTAGAATGGGCTTCCCGCGCTGCGCGCGGAGTTTGAATTTAGGATTTAGGAGTTAGGAGTTTTTTCACTTCGGCGTTCGACGTTCTCCCGTTCTGTGGGCGGCGTTTACGCCGCCGGACGAGCGACGCTCGTCCCTCTCGGCGCTGCGCGGCGGATTGGTTTTTAATCGCAACAGCACCCCCGCCGATCACTGTCACTCTTTCTCCGCGTCCCCGCCCTCTTCGTCCAGTTCGCCGGTCGCATCCAAGATGCGCGCGGCTTCGACATACATCGGGTGCTCCTTGTCCTTATAGATCTCTTTCATCATCGGCACCTTGATGTCCTCGTCGTGGTTCAACCCGTCAGAAAAAATCTCATCGAGAATGTCCGGGTCGATGGTTTTGTCAAAAAGAATCGGATACAAGATCGGGAACTGCTCTTCCGGCAACAGGTGCAGTGCCGTCTGGATGCCGTCCATTTGATCTCTCTTGTCAAGTTTGGCAAACTCGCGCTTAAAGGCGATGGCTTCCTCGGCGGTGGGCGCTCTGGTCTTTTCAGACAGCGTGTCGATAAAGTTTTCCCAAGCCTCGATAACCTTGATGCGTTCTTCCGTCATCTCCTCCGCTTGAGGGGTCGGAGCGGCCGCCCCTGGTGTTGGCGCGCCCTGTCCTGCCCGCACACGCTCTGTGCGTTGACCCGCCGGCCGCTGATGCGGCGACACACGCGACGACGGCTTTTTCGGATCGATCGGCTTTTTCGGATCGGTCGGAGTGAGTGCCTTGGCGACGGGCTGTTCCGTGACGTCCGTCTCCGGCTCTGGTGTTTTCGAGCGCAGAGCCACAAACCCAATAACGGCCGCCACCAACGCAACGACCGCCAATCCGAGCCAAACTGTTTTTTTATCGCGCATCGTGCAACTCCTTAAACAAAAAAGCCAGCGACTTCCACTTCCGTAAACCGCTGGCATATCCGATTAGGTGGCACCCCCTAGGGGAATCGAACCCCTCTTTCCAGGATGAGAACCTGATGTCCTAGCCGATAGACGAAGGGGGCAGTGCCTAAAAATGAACTATGGTGCACCCGGAGGGATTTGAACCCCCACACCTCTCGGCATAAGAACCTGAATCTTACGTGTCTGCCAATTCCACCACGGGTGCGAATGAGAGAGGAAGTATGCCAAAACCCCCTCATGTCGTCAACCCCCCTGCTTCTTTTTTTTCATCTTGGGCACTTGACTTCCCCCTCGGTAACTCGCTATAGTGGCACCTGTTTCTGAAGCCAACGTAGCTCAGCTGGTAGAGCAGATCATTCGTAATGATCAGGTCGTCCGTTCGATCCGGATCGTTGGCTCCATTTTTAACCTCGAAAACCGGTGGTTGTTGTTTTCGGGGTTTTTCTGTTTCGGGGGCCACTACCATGCACGCACCCTGTCCGCCAGAGCGGCGGCGCTTCATTACTTCTGTGCTCGTGCCTGACCGCGTGGGCCTGCTGCGCGATGTCACGCGAAGCGTCTTTTCGCTGGAAGGCAACATCGGCGGTATCCGCCAGACTGTTGTCGACGGCTTTTTTAACTTGGTCTTCACCTCGGAGCACCCGTCCCAAATAACGCCCGAGGCCTTGCGTGCGCTGCTGGATTCAACCTTGGAGTCGGAGGCGGTCGTGACCGTACTCGACAGCCCCGAGGTGGTGCCGACCGCCGTGCCCCAAGGCGCGCGGTTCGTGGTGACGACGCGCGGCGCGGACAAGCCCGGCACGATTTTCGCCATTACCTCTTTTCTGGTCGACCACAACATCAACATCGAGGATTGGATGGTTGAGGAAGAGGACGGTAAAATTGTCTACATCGCGCAAGTCGTAGTGCCCGAGACCGAAGACTTTCGCCTGCTGCAGGAGGCGTTCCGCGATGCCATGGCAACGCACGGTCTGACCGCGCTCCTTTGCCACGAAAACATCTTTAGAGCCACCAATGAAATCGGCCCGATCAAAGCCCTAATCGAAGAAACGCCCAACGCAAAAGCCACTCCCATGCCCTCGTGCGAAAGGAGCGGCAAGTGAATTGTCCATAAAATCAACAATGTCCACAGAGTCCACCATAAGCGATACCGATCCCGATTTCGATACCGATCCCGATGGAATGAAACCTTGACCCCCATCCCCTGAAACCCCGAAACCCTGAAACCCTGAAACCCGAAACCCTGAAACCCCGAAACCCTGAAACCCCGAAACCCTGAAACCCCGAAACCCTGAAACCCCGAAACCCTGAAACCCCGAAACCCTGAAACCCCGAAAC
>DUPH01000191.1 GCA_012838435.1 Lentisphaerota bacterium
CAGCGAGATACCGTCAAGCGGCACCTGCTCCCAGGCGTCAAGATTCCGCGCCACATCGGCCGGGCTCACGCCCAGTAGATCCCAGCTATGCCCGATCATTTTCTTTTCGACGCCGCACACGCTCAACGCCGCAGCACAGAATACCAACGCGCACCATCTATACCTCATTGCCATCATTCCTCCTTGTATTGTTACATCACGCGCGCACCGCCGCACGGATACGGAGTAGCAAGCCTCCGCCGGCAACGGCGGCGACCGCCAGCAGCACCGCGCCCCGCGCGAACTGGCCGTAAAGCAGATAGCCGGTACCAAAGAGCGACGCCCACACCAGCAGGCAGCCCAACATCATGCAGAGTATGCCGTTGGGCACGTTCCAGCCTTCCGGCTCTGCCCCCTCCGGCACCGTCTCGAAGCGCCGCCAGCCCGGCCCTCCCGGACGGATCTTGCGGCAGAATTCCACCAGTGTGCGCTCCTCCACCGGCGGGGTCAGATAGGTCACGGTGACCCACGCTATCGTTGTGATGATAATGCCCAAGACCATTTTCCACGAGGTGAAATCCATGATCTTCAGCCAACCGGCGTTCGACAGCGCCGCCTCGATCCCCAATGGTTCGGCGCAGAACTGGAAGAAGACCGCCACGATGAACGACACCACCATCGCGGTGACCTCACTCCATACGTTGATGCGCCACCAGAACCAGCGCAGAATATAGAGCAGGCCGGTACCCGCGCCTACCTGCAGTAGCACGTGAAAGATGGTCTTGACCGTCGTCATGTGAAAGGCAATCACCGCAGAGGCCAGCAGCATCACCAGCATGGTCACCCGCCCGACCAGCACTGCGTGGCGCGCCGAAGCCTGCGGGCGAAGGAAACGCAGATAGACGTCCTGCACCACATACGAGGAGCCCCAGTTGAGCAACGTTGCCACCGTCGACATGTAGGCCGCGATCAGTGACGCAACGATCAATCCCTGCCAGCCGCGCGGCATGCGCGCAACCATGCCGGGATAGGCGATGTCGTGGCCGAGATAGGTGTCATCCACGCGCGGGAAGGCGCGTGCCAACGACCCCACACCGCGCGCGTCCGCCCGGTGCAAGCGCACGTCCTCACGCAACTCAGGCGGCATCGCGGCTTTGTCGGTATCGTACTGGCGCACCTCGGCCGCGTGATCTGTCAGCCAGGCCTGGGCCGCATCCTGCTCCGCTTGCGGCGTCAGCGGAAAGACCACCAGCGAGGCCAGCGCCACCAGAATCCACGGCCACGGGCGCACCGCGTAATGCAGCACATTGAAAAGCAACGTGCCGCCAATCGCGTGGTTTTCATTACGGGCGGAAAGCATACGTTGCACCACAAAACCGCCACCGCCCGGCTCCGCCCCCGGATACCAGACGTTCCACCACTGCACCGCGAGCGGCAGGATCAGCACCGTCATCAACGTCGAAAAATCGTGCGTGGACGGCTGCAACATCGACAGCTTGGGCGCCACGGCGGAATGTGCGAACAACTGTGCCAGCGTGGTGCCGCCCTCGGCCATGCCGGAATTCACCGCATAGACCGCTGCAAAGATAGCGCCGGTCATCGCAACGGCGAACTGGTAGAAATCGGCCCACATGGAACCGGTCAGACCGCCGAGCGTAGCGTAGATCGCAACGCCCGTCATCGAAAAGAATAGCGACATCCCCGGCGAGAGACCGAACATGATCTGGCCGATCTTGATCGCCGCCAGCGACACGCCGCCCAGAATGATCAGGTTGTACACCACCCCGAGATAGATCGCGCGGAAACCACGCAAAAACGCGGCGGGACGTCCGCTGTAACGGAGTTCGTAGAAACCAAGATCGGTGTCCAGCCCCGAGCGCCGCCAAAGTCCGGCATAAACAAACACCGTCAGCATGCCCGTCAGCAGGAAGGCCCACCACACCCAATTGCCCGCGACGCCGTTGAGACGCACAATCTCGGTGATCAAATTCGGCGTGTCGCACGAGAAGGTACAGGCAACCATCGAGACGCCCAGCAGCCACCACGGCATGTTGCGCCCCGAAAGGAAAAACGACTCGGTGTCCTGCCCGGCACGCCGAGCGGACCAGGAGCCGACCAGCACCACCGACGCCAAGAAACCCAAGATGATCCATGCGTCCAGCCAAGAAAGCGTCAACATACGAACGTCCCTTCGTGAGTGGGTCGATGTCCAGCAGGGAACTTCCGCTCAGAGGCCGGGCGTTCCCTGCTGGACGACTCGCCTTGCTTATTTCTTCATGTACGCCGCCGCCACCTTCTTGAAGGCGTCGATGCACGCCTGCATGTGCGCCTCGGTGTAGACGGGATGGGTGAAGAAGCACATCGTGCGGTCGGTCAGCCAATGCGCGGTCGGACAGTCCATCTGCGTGTAATCAATGTTACGCGCCTTGGGATCGAAGAACGGATACTTCGCCACGCCGAAGCCGTTACGCTCGATGTAGGCGCGCTCCTTGTACATCTCCGGCCAGAGCACGCTGTAGACCGGCACGCCCTCGGCCGCGATCGCCGCGATGAACTCCTTCATCGTGCAGGTCAGCTTGGAGGTGTCCAGCACGAACGGCGCCCACCAGTAGGAGTTCTGCCGGTCCTTGGTGTCCAGCGGCGTATGCAGCACCAGCGGATGCTTCTCCAGCGCCTTCTTCACCATCTTGCCGTTGCGGATGCGGTTCTTGAGATTCCAAGAGTCGAAGCGCTTCAACTCGCACAGGCCGATCTGGGACTGAATCTCGGTCATGCGGTAATTAAAGCCGACCCGCTTGTGGATGTACATCAGCTTGCCTTCCATCTCCAGCAGGTTCAGGCGCTCCTTCACGTCATAACCGTGGTCGCGGAACGAGCGGCACTCCCACGCGAGATCGTCGTCGTTCGTGACGACCATGCCGCCTTCACCGCCGGTGGTAAAGTGCTTGCTCTGGCAGAAGCTGAAGCAACCCACGTGACCGATCGTGCCGGCCTTGCGCCCTTTGTAGAGGCCGCCGAAACACTGCGCGCAATCTTCGATCACCTTGAGGTTGTACTTCTTGGCGATCTTCATGATCGGGTCCATGTCCACGACCACGCCGTACAGGTGCACCACCACGATGCCGCGCGTACGCTCCGTGATCTTTTCCTCGATCTGCTTGGGATCGATCTGGTGGTCGTACCCCACGTCGGTGAAGACCGGCAACGCGCCCGCCTGCAGAACGCAGAATGAGGAAGCGATGAACGAGTAGGACGGACAGATCACCTCGTCACCAGGGCCAATTCCCAATGACGCGATCGCGGTGTGCAGCGCCGCCGTGCCGTTCGTCACGCTGATGGCATTGCGCACGCCCAACCATTTGGCGAACGCGGTCTCAAACTGCATGCCGACCGGTCCCGTCCAATAGTTCACCTTGCCGCTCACCAACGGCTCCAGCGCCGTCTTCAGGGACTCTTCCGAAAAAGAGGGCCACATGGGGAACCCCTTGTCCCATACTTTGGGACCACCGTTCACCGCCAGAGCGACTGACTGCACCGCGCTTTTTTTCACGGGCTTTTTCACGGCCTTCTTCACGGTCTTTTTACTCGTACTCTTTTTGCCTGTAGCTTTTTTCATTCGTGTTTCTCCTTTGTGTGTGAACACGGGCGGTTCCGCACCACCCTATCAGTCTTTATCCATCCGAGGGTCTCGTAAAACCCCTTGTCTGCAAGTGTGGCACGGGCATCTTGCCCGTGTTTCATGGGCGGGACGCCCATGCCACGAGGGGTTTTGCAAGAGCCTCCATCCATCAAACCTCGACGATGCCCAGCGGCTGCGCCGTGCGCCAGGCCCCGCGCGTGAAATCCGGCACCTCGACAGCACTGCCGCCCCCGAGCACCGATCGCTCGGTCAGCTCCACCAGCGAACTCCATGCCGCGCCATCGTAGACATCCTGATCCAGCGGCAGGCCATTGAGCAGACAGTGACAGAGGCGATACTCCATGATGTAGTCCATGCCGCCGTGTCCGCCGTTCTTCTTGGCGATCTCGCCGATCTTACGCCACAGCGGATGGGTATACTTCGCCTTCAACTCGGCGAGCGCCTTATCGTCGAGCCACGTGTGCCAGTTGGGCGAGAGCGCGACGCGCAGCGGATACGAGCGCAACGTGCCCTTGGTACCGGAAATCAAATTGATGCGGTCATACGGTCGCGGACTGTAGCGTCCGTACTGCACCATGATCGTGCGTCCTTTAACGGTCCGGATGACCGTCGTGCTCATGTCGCCTGTCTTGTACGGATAACTCGCACGCGGATCGGATGCGCCGTATTTCTCGCGGACGAATGATGACAAGCCGAACTCGCCGGAGCTGAGCGAAACCAGACGCTCGAAGCGGTCACCGCGATTGATGCCCATGTACTGCGCGATCGGACCGAGCCCGTGCGTCGGATACGAGTTGCCGGTGTGGTGCTTGAAAAACTCAAAGGCGTAATCTTTGTAGTAGGTACCGTCGGTCAAGCCAGCGCGCAGTTCGTGGATGTAGCCGCAGTCGCCATGCACCAACTCGCCCAGCAATCCATTGCGCGCCAACATGAGCGCAAACAGCTCATCCTCGCCGTAGCAGCAGTTCTCCAGCATCATGCAGTGCAGACGCGTCTTTTCCGCCATCTCCACCAGGCTCCAGCAGCCCTCCACCGTCATGGCGATCGGCACCTCAACACACACATGCTTGCTGCACTGCATGGCGTACAGCGCCATCGGTACATGGAACTGCCAAGGCGTGCAGACGTAGACCAAGTTCACGTCCGGCCGTTCACAGAGCTTCTTGTAAACCTCCTCCGACCCAAAGTACGTCTGCGGTTTGGCGTGACCGGCGGCGACCACATCCCGCGCGCTTTTCTCGGCGCGGTCCTCGAACACATCGCAAATCGCCACCACCCGCGTCTTGGGAATGCGGCTGAGCCGATTGACCGCGCCCGGTCCGCGCTTGCCGACGCCGATGATGCCGACGCGCACCTCATCCAGTTTCGGAGCCGTCAACCCCATCACCGATTGCCCAGTTCGCGGTGCCCGCCCCAAGGTCCGGCATCCCGCCGCCTGCATCGAGGCCGCAAGACCCGCCGCTGCCGAAGCCACTTTCAAGAACTCACGCCGCTTTGTCATGACCGCCGCCCCTCCCTCCACTTCGCTGATCCATGTGAACACCATTCAGACCATGGTTAAAGTATCGCACAACCACATCAACCCGGCAAGCGCCATATCCGGCGTTCTTGACCCTTAATCCGGCGTTGTGTGGTTTTTTGTCGTTGCCGTACGCAGCAAGATGCCGTATGGTGGTTCAGGTTTCATTGCAGCGGTTTTTAGACACGATTGACATGATTGACGTGATTGACATGAAACTGATTGCTGAAAAATCGTCGCTCCTTTCGGCCTCCGACCTTGTCGCATGCAACCTCGTTCGCGGCATGGATTTCGGGGATGTCTGGCACTGTCACCCCGCCTGCGAGATCACGCTGGTCCGGCGCGGCGGTTCGGAGCGATGGGTCGGCGACACCCTGGAGCCGCTCGCCCCCGGCGATCTGGTTTTTCTGGGGCCGGAGCTTCCGCACGACTACCGCAACACCCCACTGCCGAACCAGCGTCCGAAACCCGTCGAGGCCATCGTCACACACTTCATGCCGCACCTGCTGGGCGAGGAGTGGCGCACGCTGGCGGTCATGGAGCCGCTGCGGCGATTGTTCGAACGCGCCCGTCGCGGTCTGCGTATCGGCGGGCGTACCCGCGACCACGCGGAGGCGATTCTGCTGAAGATGGTTCGTGCGCAAGGCTTGCGCCGCCTGATCCTGCTGCTCGAACTGTTGGATCTGCTGTCGCGCTCAAAGCAACTGACCGCCATCTCCTCCGAAGGTTTTCTGCTCAAGCCCCGAACTTCTTCTTCAGACCGCATCGGCGCCGTGTGCGTCTATATTGAACAGAACTTAACCTCCACGATCCGCGTGACCGACCTCGCCCGGATGGTGGGCCTCAGTGAGAGCGCTTTCAGCCGGTTGTTCAAGCGTTGCACCAACAGCACAGTGCCGCAATACATCAACCGTCTGCGCATCGCGCACGCCTGCCGGTTACTCGCCGAAACCGACCTGACCATCGCCGAGATCATCCGCCAATGCGGCTACCAATCCCCCGCCCACTTCCAGCGGCAATTCCAAAAGATCCACCGCCGCCCCCCGCAAACCTATCGCCGCGCGTTGAGAGAGTGAGCAACGGAGAGGTTCTCCCCTCGTGGCATGGGCGTCCCGCCCATGAAACACGGGCAAGATGCCCGTGCCACACCAGCAAGCAAGCTTCAAAGCTGTTTGCGTCTCACAAAACGCGATTTGTGAGATTCTAAAACACTAATGTCTAACAAGTGAGATTCAAAGCACATCCGCGAACATACCAGAATGAAAACAAAGTTTATCATAACTGGCTTATTAACAAGAAGTTGCACGTTTTAGAAAGATTGCTTTCATGAGAGGGCTGAAAACACCTGCAAGGCCAGACATTCCGGTTCATCCTTTTTGTTAGTTGGTTACGATTTGTAACCGACTGGTTTTTCTGCACCTTTCTTTTTAGCGTATATGGATATCATACGGGGTTTGCTTGAAGGTCACCTGTTCCTCTCTAAACCGTGAGAACGAGGATAGTGAGAACGGGCAGAAAGACCTCCCTCCACCACCACGCCGCGTTGCAGAGCGGCCAGCCGTTCTCGTCGTATCCGGGTTTGGGTTTGTTGCGTTTCCTCTCGTTCACGTACGTCAGTCTAGAAATTTCGGTCTGGGGTTGTCAAGATTGCCCATAGTGTGCGCGTAAAACCTTGTACCACGCAGCCACTCCGCGCCCGCGACCATTCACAGCACCAAAGACTCTTTACCGGGTTGTCTCCCCGCGCGCCCCCATTGCATATTCTGCGCACGCTCGGCACCCATCCTCCCACCCGTTTTTACACTCATCATTGCGACCACTAAGTGGTCGCAATAAGAGAGATCGACTGGCGACCCACGACCTGCGACAAAACTCCTAAATCCTAAATCCTAAATGTTCACTCCGCGCGCAGCGCGGCTATCTCTGCGCACCGAATTTGACATAGACGGGGCGGTGAAGCGCGAACGGTCCATGGGCGGGGGTGAGCCGTCCCGTGGCTTTGTCGTAAGCGTAGGACATCAGCTCGTTGGAGTTTTCGTGTCCGAGCAGCACGAACTTCTCGCCCGGCATGAATTCAAAGTCGCGCGGCGATTTGCCGACCAGCTTGGAGATCGCCAGCAGCGACATCTTGCCGGTGTCGGGATCGATGTCATACGCGGCGATGCTGTCGTGTCCCCGGTTTGAGCCGAAAAGGCGGCGGCCGTCGGATGTGATCTTGATGGCTGACGCTTTGCTGTATTCCGTGAAATCATCCGGTAACATGGAAATCGTCTGAACGTGGATGAAGGCCTCGCCAGTGTAGAGAAACGACGAGATCGTGTTGTTGAGTTCATTCAGCAGATAGGCGGTTTTGCCGTTCGGATGAAAGATGATGTGGCGCGGTCCGGCGCCGCCAGCCGTGGCAATGGCCAGCGCCGGTTTTTCTTTGAGCCCCGCCGCGCGACCGGGGAAGTCATACACCTTCACGCGGTCAATGCCGAGGTCGACGATGCAGAGGTGACGGCCATCCGGCGAGACTTCGGCACAATGGGCATGCGCTTTCTCTTGGCGCTTGGGATCGGGGCCGCTGCCGGTGTGCGTCACGGTGACCGGCGGCGCGTCGGCGATCCGGCCATCTTCGGTCAGTTCAAAGACGCCGGAGAGCGCGTTGGTGTACTCGGCGAAAACGAGTGACTTCTCGTCGGGAGCGAGCGCGACGTAGCAGGGCGGGGTCACGCCGATCGGCTTGTGATTGAGCGGCAGCAGCGTGTCGCCCTGAATCGCGTAAGCCGCGACGGCACCGTTGACGTTACGCGCACCGAACTCCGGCAGACCAAGGCCAGCGTAGAGGCGCGTACGGGCTTTGTTGAGCGAAAGGTAGATCGCATTTTCAATACCCCCAACAAGACCGACAGGCCGGAACGCGCCGGTCTCGGTGTCGCTTTCAAAAATGTGGATGCCCTCTTTTTTCTCATCCGTGTAACAGCCAACGTAGGTCAATACTTTCATGCCATCAGTGTGGCACGGATCGGCGCGGACTGTAAAGGGAGAAGTGAGAAGAGGGAAGGAGAAAGGAAATTTAGGAGTTAAAATTTAGGAGTTAGGAGTTGAATGTCAGGATCGGCGGCTTCGATATCGACGGCTCTGCCAAAAACTCCTAATTCCTAAATCCTAACTCCTCACTGCTATCTCCCCGCGCTATGCGCGGGACAGATATCGGCGCTGGACGCGGTTACCGAATGAGCAGATGATTTCGTAGGGATGGGTGTTTTTGAGCGCGGCCCAATCCTCGACCGTCAGCGCGTGAATGCCCGTGCCGCCCAAGCAGACGACCTCATCACCCACCTGCGCCTCTGGCACGCTCTCCAGCGATACGGTCGTGTAGTCCATCGAGAGCCGTCCGATCACCGGACAGGGCACGCCATGGATCAGCAGGTAGCCCCGGTTGGAGAGTGCCAGCGGCAGGCCGTCCGCATACCCGGCCGAAACGGTGCCGACACACGTTGCATGGTGTAGGCGGTAGGTGTGGCCGTAACCGATGCCGGTGCCAGCGGGCAGAGTGCGGATCGCGGTCAGGCGGGTTTTCAGTGTGAGCACCGGCGACACATGTAGCGTCCGGCGTCCGGCAGTATCGAAAGAACCGTGCAGGTTAATGCCAGTGCGCACTTGATTGAACGGGGCGCGACAGGCACGTGGGAAATTGTTGATCGCGTCGCTGTTGGCAATGTGCCGTTTCGCAAAGTGAATGCCGCGCGCGGCAGCCTGCTCCACGATCGCGCAGAAGGTATCCATCTGGTTGTCGGTCAATTCTGATCCGGTCTGGTACGCGTAGGGAAAGTGCGAGAAGATCCCCTCCAGCCGCAGCCCGGGCAGAGCGGCGGCCTGCTCGATCACCGGCAACGCCTCTTGCGCAAGAATCCCGAGGCGACCCATGCCGGTATCGAGTTTGACGTGCGCGGTGGCAGTGGTGCCGTGACGCACCGCCGCCGCGCTGATGCGCGCAGCAGTCACGCTGTCAGTAATGGGCAGTGTCACGCCGGCCTCAACCATCGGCTCAATCTCGTCCGGCAAAATACTGCTGAGTATCTGCACCGGTTTGCCAAGCGGCAGAAGTTGCAAGGCTTCGTGCGGCTCGGCCACGCCGAAGCTGGTCGCGCCAGCTTGCGCAAGAGCCTCAGCAATGGGCAACACCCCCAACCCATAGGCGTTGGCCTTGAGCACAGCTAACACCACACACGGCGCGACCGCCTCGCTGATTTTGCGGTAGTTGTCTACAAGCGTATCAAGATCAATCTCAAGCCATACCCTGCGCGGAATATCATTCATGCATCTCGTCCCGGTTGCGTGTTTTTTCAGGTCTCAAGTTGAAATGAGGGGTTCGCGGAGGTGACTAGACGGGTTGCCTCGTCGTTGCCGTCAAAGCGTCCCTTGCGGCTATTCCACGACAGACGGCCGGGCACGCGTTGCGCGATACAGCCCGTCAGCACCGTCTCCATCAACGGGCGTACATGCGAAGCGTCGTCAGGTGTCAGCGTGCCGGCACGCAACGCATCGAGAAAGCGGACGTGCGTATCCGCACTGTCCGACGGCAGCGGTGTTTGTTCGCACGCCGGATGTTTCCCGGCGTCCACCAGCCGCTTCTCGCCAGCCAGGGCCATGCGTTGCCGTCCGCCAGTTTCGTCAGCCATCAGCCACACCCCGGCTTCGCCCACCAGCAGGCAGCCACTGCTTGGGGAATTCCCGAGCGAGCGCACCACCGTCGGCAAACGGGCCGCCGCCGGTCGGCGACCGCCATCATGCCAAGTGAGTGTGACCGGCGGCCGACGGCGAGCAGGTGCGCGGAAGAACGCCTCAACGCGGCTGGCGCGCGGGTACATCTCGGATGTCGCCCCATCAACCTCCTCTGCGGTCACTGTACGGGGGGCGCCCAAGTCCAGCGCGCGGAAGGGCAGGCTCAGAAGTTGGCAGCCGACATCACCCAAAGCGCCTCCGCCGAAGTCATACCAGCCGCGCCAGTTGTAACGGTGGTAGACGCGCTGTTTGAAGGGACGGGGCGGTGCGCCACACAACCACAATTCCCAGTCCAGTTCGGGCGGCACTGGGTCGCTGCCCTCCGGCCGATTACCGCCCTGCGGCCACACTGGCCGCGCAGTCCAAGCGTGCACCTCGGTGACCGCGCCGATGATGCCGCCGCGCAACAGCGTAACCGCACGACGGAACTCTGGATGTGTTGCGGGTTCGTCGCCCATCCAGAGCGCCACGTCGTACTGGCGCGCCTTGCGCTCAAGTACAGCGGCTTCGGCGAGCGTGTGCGTCAACGGCGGTTCGATAAACACATGGCACCCCCGCTCCATCGCCCAAGCTGCCTGTGTGGCGTGGCCGTGATTCGGCGTGGCGATCAGCACCGCATCAAGTTCGCGCTCGGCTTCGAAAAGCACACGGAAATCTTTGTAAAGCCTCATGCCCGGCTGCGTATCAGCGAGTGTGTCGCGCGCCGCGAGCAACGCGCGTTCGTCTACGTCGCACAGCGCCACCAGCCGGTCGCCTGCGGCACTGACCGCGCGCCAGCACGCCTCGCCACGTCCTGCCACACCGAGCACTGCGACATTCAACCGACTGCTGCCAACACGCCGCCGACGCGCCGCACTGACGCGTCCTACGGGCGTACGGCAGCCGCCAGCCAGAACGCTGCCCGCAAGGATCGTTTTGAGAAAGTGTCTGCGTGTCGTCGTGTTCATGTGTCCTCCTCGCGCCGTGCGCGTCACTCGGTATCTGCCAATTCGCGCCGCCGCAACACCGCGCAACTCGCCGCTGCCAGCAGCAACGGGAAGAGCAAGGCGTTCCAGCCCAGCGACGTGCGCAACATGTCGGTGTCTATTCGTTCGCCATTCGTCAAGGCCGCCAGCGGCTTGGCCTGCAGAGCGCGGCGCGTGGCACTGTGCACCACGCGCGACACCAACACACCGGCGCGATTGCGCCACTTCTGGGCATCCTCTTCCGAAACCACCTGCACCAC
Source organism: Lentisphaerota bacterium (assembly GCA_012838435.1). Lineage (GTDB taxonomy): Bacteria > Verrucomicrobiota > Kiritimatiellia > RFP12 > UBA1067 > DUPH01. The sequence continues at coordinate 11,134 of DUPH01000191.1, forward strand.
AGAGTTACCCACCATCGTAAGCACCAGCAGCATGGTCGCCACAAAAGCGGCCACCGGCAATGAAAAACAGACACTCAGCGCCAAGCCGAAGGCTGCCAGCAGTGCCAGCACGCTCCAGTGCACCGCCGCCGCGCGCAGCATGTTCATCCAAAAACTGCCGCCCGGCGTCAACAGCGCCACGTCCTTGCGGAAGCGCAATAGGAGCCCCGCTGCGCGCTTCGGGTCGCTGGTGTGCATGAAACTCAGCTCGAATGCGCGCACGCCTTCTGTCGGAATCTGACCGAAGGCACGCGCGTCCACAACGAACTCGATCTCCTTCAGCGTGAAATCGTCCAGCGGCACTTCGACGGCCCGCCCCGTCTCGACACAGCTCAATCGGCAGATGCCGCTCACCTGTGTCCGCGTGTTGTACTCCGTCTCAAAGCGCATACGCGCGGCAATCACCTCGCCGATATGTAGCGGCCGACGCAACTGGAAACGCCACGCCTGTCGGCCTCCCGGCGGGATCTCGCTGTATTTCTCGTGCGCCTTCTGCTCCAGCACGCGCAGAATGGTGCGCTCACTGTAACCGCTCGGCAACTGGTCACGCGCCTGTAAATCGGCAAAAATTTCACGCGCCTCTTCACGCGGAGTCGGCAGCAACGGACGTGCCACATGACGGCTGACCGGCCGTTCAATCACTTCCCATCCGTCGCGGCACATGCGCCAATGCACCTGCGCGTAGACGCCCGCATAGACAACCAACAAGGCCACCGCATTCATCACCAGCAGCGCCAGCCACTTGCCGACCCAGAACTCTACCGCGCGCACCGGCTTCACGGCCGAAAGCTGTATGCGGGCGCTATCGATCTCCGCCGCAAAAAGAGCACAGGCTGCCCAGAGCGTCGCCAGGCAGAGAATGCCGAAGGCGAAACTCAGCGTGTAGGTGAGCAGGATATGCAACTCCCCTTCGGGCGTGCCATCGCCCTTCACAACGCCGGGCAACACCAGCACGCAGGCCGCCAACAACACAAGCAGCGCCGCGACCGTCCGCGTCCGTAGCGCGGCCCGCACAGCGAGAACCGTCACGCCGCCGATGCGCCGCGCGCTCGCTGCGAAAAACCGATGGAGTAACTTTGAAGGCATAAACAAGGAGTATTCTACTTCAGAGTTCAGAGTTCGACGTTCAGCGTTCAGCGTTAAAAAACGTTCAACGCTCAACGTTCAACTTTTAACGCTCAAGTCATAGGCAAAGAGTTGGAAGTTGGAGTTGGATCTGTTTCGGGAGCGGAGAGGGTTGCGCCGAGGAAGGGGGCCATGGCGAACGTGCGCTGCTGTCCGTCTCGTGCCACCACTTGCAGGAAGTAGCGCTCAAGGCTCATCGCCGGGTACTCTTGTCGCACGCGCCGTCCCGTGCGCGCCTCCAGCTCGGCGCGTACCGCTGCGGCGTCGGGCTCGTCCAAGCCCTCCACCTCAAAGCGCACGGCGTCCGGCTGGCGCAACAGATCGGCGATCTTGCCCTCGGCGCACAACACACCGCGATCGAGGATCGCTACACGGTCGCACACGTCTTCGACATCCGCCAGCAGGTGGGAAGTCATGAGCACCGTCACGCCGCCTTTGGCCAGCGCGCAAACGAGGTCCTTCACCTCGCGGCTGCCGATCGGATCAAGTCCGGAAGTCGGCTCGTCGAGGATCAACAACCTAGGCGCGTTGACCAGCGCCTGGGCCAACCCCACGCGACGCGCCATGCCCTTTGAAAAGCCGCCCACCGCACGGTCGGCGGCATGTTCGAGATCAACCATAGCCAGCAGCTCGCGTGTGCGTTGCACTGCCTGTGCGCGCGATAGACCGAAGAGACTGGCGTAGTACATCAGCGTCTCGCGCGGCGTCAGAAAGGTGTGCAGGTGCGAGACCTCAGGCAGATAGCCGATACACGCCTTGGCATGCGTGTCGTCAGGCGCGGAGCCCAACACGCGGATCGTGCCGGCCGTGGGGCGCAACAGGCCGAGTAGCATTTTGATCGTGGTGCTTTTACCGGAGCCGTTCGGTCCCAGCAAGCCAAAGACTTCACCGTCGTTGATCGTGAGATCCAGCCCTTTGACCGCCTCCACGGTGGGGCGTCGCCAGAAGTCGCGGAACACCTTGCGCAGTCCGCGCGTCTCAATCACTGGTGATTTGCTAGCAGGCATCTCTCAATTCCTCCCGTGCGCCGTTGCGCGTCATCCCAAATCCCGTTCACGGAACGCCAGACAGCCAGCGCCCAGAAAGAGCACGCAGCAAGTCAGCGCATAGAGCGCGGCCGCGCCGACATAGCGCCAAGCAATACGTCCGCCACGCGCGACTGCGTCGCACAACCAGAAATTCTGCAGGTCCGGCAGCAGACCAGCTACCAGACCGCGTACCGACCAGAACGGCGCACCGATCAGCAACGAGTCGCCGGCCAGACCCAGCAGCAATACGCCAGCGCAGATCGCGAGGGTCGGGCCGGTCGGCAGGCGCGTGGCCAGCGCGGTCGCCAGTGCCGCGAAAATCGCCAACGCAAAGAGCACCAGCAACGCAACGGGGATCACGCGCAGATTCAGTTCCGGATGATAGAACACCCAACCCGCCGCATGGGCGTGGCCCGCGCCACTGTCGAGACAGGCGGCCTCCCCGAGCAACGGGTAGAGTTGACCCAGACGATTGTAGAAACCGGTGGCGAGCACCACCAGCACCTGTGACAGCACCACGCCGACAAAGGCCGAAACCCCAAACCTCCGCCGCCCGTAGTAGTGGCGCGCCGCTGCCACGAGCAACGCCACAGCCACGCCCGCCACACCCAGCACCAACGTGATCACGTCCATCACGTAGCCGGTATACTCAATATGCGAAATGAAGTGCGCCGAGCCGCGTTCTGCCAGCAACGTCGCACAGAGCACGCCCAACCAAAACAGCATGGTCACCGCGAGCACGCCCAACGCCTTCGCCAGCAGAAACGTCACACGCCGCACCGGCTTGCCCAGCGCGGCGGCGGCGGTGCCGCACGTAATCTCTCCGGACACCGTGCGGCCAGCCGTGCCGGCGGCGAGCACCAGACCGAACACCAGCATACACGCCAAACCGCTATCGCGCGCGAGCCGTCCGTCTTCGCCGAACCGGTGAAACTGAAAGACCGGCACCAGCAGCGTCGTCATCACTGCCGAGAGCAGAATCAAAAAAGCGACCGGTTGCTGGATCGCTTCGACCAGCGTAGCCCGTGCAATGGCCGCTGTCTGTTTCAGTGCGAGGCCTCGCGCCCTACTTTGACCGTCATGGGGAAACATGTCAGAGAGTGTAGCGAATCGTCTCTTGACCGTCAAAGATAGTAATGAAACCTGAAAATCAGGATTCTGTTCAAGTCATGCCCACCTGTGATACTCTTTTACTGCTCTCGTGTGAGGGTCTTGCAAAACCCCTTGCCTACAGGTGTGGCACGGGCATCTTGCCCGTGTTTCATGGGCGGGACGCCCATGCCACGAGGGGTTTTGCAAGAGCCTCGTGTGTAACAGCAAACCCCAACCTTTAATTTTCCGCGATGCTCGTTCAGCTTTCAGTCAAAAATTTGGCCATTGTCGAAATGGCCGAGGTGGTGTTCGGTCCCGGCCTCAACATCATCACCGGTGAGACCGGCGCGGGCAAGTCGGTGCTTATGGGTGCTTTGGATTTGGTGCTCGGCGGACGCGCTGACAGGTCCGCCGTGCGCGAGGGCGCCTCAGAAGCCTGGGTAGAGGCCGTGTTCAGCCTCGCCGACAGCCGTGCCGTCGACCGTCTGCTTGATGACGCCAGCCTGCCGCTGTGCGAAGAGGGTGCATTGCTGGTGCGGCGTTCGGTCGCGGCCGCGGGCGCGGGCCGCTGCTTGGTCAATGACACGCCGACCACGGTTCAGACGCTGCGCCGTCTGGGCAGCCTGCTGGTTGATATCCACGGACCGTACGACCATCAGTCACTGCTTGATCCAGATTTCCAGCGCGATGTGCTGGATGCCTATGGCCATTGCGCCGCCGTGCGCGATGCTTACAGCGGGGCGTGGCGCGAACTTCAAACGCTGCGCGCGCGCCTGGCTGAATTGCAGGGCGACACCGCCGATATCGAGGCCGAGATCGACCGCTTGCAGTTTATGGTCGACGAGATTTCAAGCGCGGGGCTGAGTGAAGATGACGAGGAGCCTTTAGTCGCCCAGCACGCCGAGGCCGCCAACGCCGAGCAGATCCTCGCAGTGGGCACGGCGATCTGCAACGGACTGATAGACGGCGAACAGTCGGCCTTTGACCTGCTGGCCGGGATCCAGACGCAACTTACCGAGCTGGCGCACATCCTGCCCGAGGCCGCCGCCTGGCGCACCGACGCGCAGGCCGCCGCCGTCCAAATCCAAGAGGTAGGACGCGCCGTCGCCGACCGACTCATCCGGATCGAGGCCGATCCCGACCGCCTGCAGCAGCTTGAGGCGCGCATGGCTTTGGTCCAAAGGCTAAAGCGCAAATACGGGCGCACCGTCGGCGACGTACTGGCCACGCTCGCCGAACATCAAGCGCGCCTGCACGACTTGGCAACGCGCACCGAACAGGTCGAACGCTTGCAGACCGATATCGCAGAGGCTGAGGGTGTCCTTACCCGTAAGGCTGACGCGCTCACCAAGAGCCGTACGCAGGCCGCCGGTAAACTGGCCCGCGCAATCACCAAAGAGTTGCACGACCTCGGCTTCCTCAAATCCGGCTTCGCGGTGGACCTCGCGGCCTGTGCGCCGGGGCCGCACGGCGCGGACCTCATCTCATTCGGTTTCGCCCCCAACCCCGGCGAGCCGATGCGACCGCTGAAAGCCATCGCCTCCAGCGGCGAGATCTCGCGCGTCATGCTCGCCGTCAAAGCGGTACTCGCCGCGCATGACAGCATCCCCGTACTGGTGTTTGATGAGATCGACGCCAACATCGGCGGCGAGATCGGGCGCGTCGTGGGCCAGAAGATGCGTCATGTGGCCGAAACCCACCAGGTCATCTCCATCACGCACCTGCCGCAGTCCGCCGTCTACGGCCACCAGCACTATGTGGTTTCAAAAGAGGTCGTCAAGGGACGCACGCGCATGCAAGTCGAGGTGCTTGATGATGAACACCGCGTCGATGAAATTGCGCGCATGCTCGGCGGCAAAGGGCTGACCAGCGTAATCGAAAGCCACGCCCGCGAACTACTCGCCTCTGCGAGAGAGAAGTGATAGGTAAGATGTAATAGGTAACCGGTAGGTAAGAAGCAGTAGGCAGTAGGCAATAGGCAATAGGCAAAAACTCCTAAATCCTAAATATTAACTCTGGCCTTCGCGTCGCGCGCGGCGGTCAGGAGAATTGCTTGATGACGCCCGCGACGGCGCGCACCAGCAGGTTGACAACCGCTGAATAGGCCGCTGCTGTGCGCACCAGCAGGGCGGCAACCACCGCCGACAGTGAGATGGAGGTGGTGCAGATCAGCCAGAGAAGGATCCCCAACAGGTTGAAAATGTAGATCACGGCGTGCGAGAGAATCCGTCCGTACTCAAGAATGTCGGGTTGTCGCGTCAAGAGGCTCTGGACGGTGAAGCGGAGGTGGAACCCCCAAGTAAGCCCAACCAAAAAAAGCCAGACATAAGGCATGGGAACCGGCTGCACGAAACACCCGACCAGCCAGCGGAGCAGCAGCACCAGCACCGTGTAGAAAGGAAAGAAGTAAGGTGCCAACGTAATCAGCAGATTGGTCTTGGAGAGGCTGACGCTGCCGCCTTTAGCCGTGACCTTCATCTTGCGAATCCGCGCGCCGAAAAGCAAGGCCCAGAGCGCATGCGTCAACTCGTGCGCCATCACGTAAGCCCGTGCAGGCTGCGGCATGACAAACCATAAGACCAACCAGAGCGTGTAGCCGATTCCCAACCAAAGCACTTCGGGAGAAAAAAGACCGCCCGCCAACCCGCGTAACAGGTCAAGCAGGGCCAGAGTCATCGCTACACACAGCGGAATCAACGCCAATCCCGCAACCAGCCGGAAAAAACGATTCATTTAGGATTACCGCGACGCCTCGGCATCGAACACAAAGACCAGTTCCCCTTCGCGCACCCGCCGGTTCATGCGGGCCACGCGCTCGACATACTCAGGATCGGTCTTGAAACGTTGCTGCTTATCCTTCAGCAGCTTGAGTTGGTGGTTTTTGTAATCAATCCGACGCATCAGTTCGTTCCGCTGCTGGTCGAGCCCCTTCATTTGATAGTATTTGGGGACAATCGTCACCGCACCCGCGATAATCACGAGTGCCGTAGCGATAATCAACGTCGTCCGCGTTATGATGGTCAAAAATACGTTCACAACTTCAGCCACATCTGGACACAACCCACAGTATCCACCCCCAGTGAACACATTGTGCGGAGAAAAGTCAACCGGATTTTTGAAAAATCCAACGGAAAACCAATCCCCGTTTTTACGCCGCTCATTTTAGGCTCTTATTTCGGGTTCTGCAACGCTATAATGAAAAGAACTTCACTGGAGAATGTGGAATGAAGAAGCTGTTAGTGATCCAGGTCGCCGCGCTCGGTCATGCTTGGGCCGAGCGGCACGGTGTCCGTACGGTGGCCGGTTTGCCGTTGCGCCCGCTCGCGCCGGTTTTCCCGGCCCTGACCTGTACCGCGCAGGCGACCCTGCGTACTGGCTTGACGCCTGCGGCGCACGGTATGGTCGCGAACGGCTTTTTTGATCCGACGCTGCGTCGTGCGTCTTTTTGGGAGCAGTCCAGCGCTTTGGTGCAGGGACCGCGTATCTGGCAGGCGTTCCGCGACCGGGGCGGCACGGTGGGCATGACCTTTTTCCAACAGAGCTTAGGTGAGTCGGTGGACCTCGTGTTTTCGCCAGCGCCGATCCACAAGCACAGCGGCGGTATGATCATGGGGTGTTACGGACAACCATCCGGACTGGAGGCACGCCTCACCGCACATGCCGGCAGCGCCTTCCGCCTCAGCCAGTACTGGGGGCCGTTGGCGTCGGTCAAGGCCTCGGAATGGATTACCGAGGCCATTGCCGGCCTGCTCGCCGAGCCGGATGCGCCGGATTTGCTTTTCACCTACCTGCCAGGTTTGGATTATGACCTACAGCGCTTCGGGCCGGATCACCCGCGTAGCCTACGCGCCCTCAAAACGGTCCATGCGGAGTTGGAGCGGCTCTTTGCTGTTGCCGCCGCCAACGACTACGAGGTCGCGGCCTTCGGCGATTACGCGATCACGCCAGTCACAGGCGCCCCGGTCTTTCCCAATCGTGCCCTGCGTGCCACCGGGCTCATGGCGGTGCGCGATGTGCGCGGTATGCTCTATCCCGACTTTTACCAGAGCCGCGCCTTTGCGGTGGTTGACCATCAGGTCGCGCTGGTCTCCGTGCTTGATCCCTCCGCCCTGCCGCGCGCAGCCGAGGTTCTCGGCGCACTGGAGGGCGTGGCTCAGGTACTGGACAAGGCCGGACAGGCCGCGCTAGGTGTCGATCATCCCCGCGCCGGCGAGCTGTTGCTGGTGGCATCGCCGGGGTACTGGTTCGCCTACCCGTGGTGGGACACCGCCCGCGAGGCACCTGATTACGCCGGTCACGTCGATATCCACAGCAAACCGGGCTTCGATCCGTGCGAGCTGTTTTTCGATCGGCTACCCTTCCGCACCTGTCAGGATCGCACCCGCATCCGTGGCACGCACGGCTTGGCCGGTCCCGACTGCGAAACTGCCTTTGTTTCAACCCAGCCCTTCGCCTGTTCCGCACTGCCGGAATTCGCCGCCGCTGTGCGCGCGTGGCTCGCGCCGACATGATCCCCGCAATCCCCGAATGATATGAAAACCATCCAACAAGCTATTTCAGTCTCGTTCCGTTACCCCGTCATATTCACACACGGCGTTTTTGATCCGGAGAACACCGCATTGGTCAAGACCCTGACCCGCGGCCGACACACGACGCGCGCCCGTGCGCTGGTAGTGGTCGACGACGGTGTCGCTGCGGCGTGGCCCGCGCTCTGCGATGATATCGCACGCTACTTTAGCATGCATGACGCATCGCTTGAGCTGGTACGCGCACCGCTGGTCGTGCCGGGTGGCGAGCAGGCCAAAAACGAGTGGAACACCGTGCGCGAGCTGATGACGCTGGCCGCCGCCGAGCACATGGATCGGCACAGCTATTTTGTGGCGGTCGGCGGCGGCAGCATGCTCGACATGGTCGGTTTCGCCGCCGCCTTGATTCACCGCGGTCTGCGGTTCGTGCGCCTGCCGACCACCGTGCTGGCGCAGAACGATGCCGGGGTCGGCGTCAAAAACGGCATGAACGCTGTCGGTGCCAAGAACTTTGTGGGAACCTTCGCGCCACCATTCGCGGTGCTCAACGATGGCGACTTTCTGCGGACGCTACCGCAGCGCGAATGGGTCGGGGGTGTCGCGGAGGCGTTCAAGGTGGCGATCATCAAAGACGCGCATTTTTTTGACTACCTCTGCAAAAAAGCGGCGGCCTTGCGCGACCGGGACCAGCGCGTGATGGAGCGTGTCGTACACAAGACCGCCGCGCTGCATCTGGAGCATATCGCGACCTCCGGTGATCCGTTTGAATTTGGCAGCGCGCGCCCGCTCGACTTCGGCCACTGGGCCGCGCACCGCTTGGAGTTGCTCTCCGGTTTCACGCTGGGACACGGCCCGGCCGTCGCGATCGGCATCGCACTCGACAGCACTTATGCGATGCTGAAACGCCTGATCACACCGGCCGAGCATCAATCGATCATCGACGGTTTGGCGACCTGCGGTCTACCCGTGTGGTCGCCGCTGCTGGAACGGCCCGGCGCCGACGGCCAGCCGGATGTGCTGGTCGGCCTTGAGCAGTTCCGTGAGCATCTCGGCGGCCGCCTGTGCGTAACGTTGCCCCGCTCGATCGGCGATAAGGTCGAAGTTCACCGCATCGACCTGCCGCTCATGGTTGAGGCCATCGGGCGTCTGCGCCCCGCACCTGCTGAGGGAGAAAAATGAAAAAAGGGGCACGCTCCTACGCAAACGATCCCATCGTCTATCTCGATGGAAAAGAGCGGCGGTCGCTTGACCTCCGGCCATACGGGGTGGCGTGTATTCCATTTCTCGGCTTAAGCAATTTCCAGACGGTGCGGACGGGGACGGAAGAGCATGTGCATGAAGGATGTGTCGAGGTCTCCTTGTGCCTACGCGGCAATCTTGCGTTTGAGGCCGACGGCATTGAGTACCCGTTTCTGCCGGGTTCAGTCTTTGTGTCACAACCGCATGAACCGCATCGGATGCGCCACAATCCCAAGGGACTCATGCTTCAGCGCATCCTTTTCAAGATTCCGAAAAAAGGGGCGTGTGTGCTTGATTTGCCGCGCCGCGAAAACGCATGGCTCGTTCGGGAAATGCAAAATTTTCCCATGCGGTTGTTCCCCGCAACGGAACGAGTCAAGGTTGCGTTTGCGAGACTTTTCGAGCGGTACGACTCTGAAGAACGCGGGACGGTATCCTGTCGGCTCAAAATGAAAGCGGCGGTGCTCGAACTCCTGCTGGCACTGATTGAAGCTCCGCATGCCCCGGCGTCTTCGAAAGGACGCCCGCACGCCAAAGTGAAGGCGATCGTCGAGCGGCTGCGAAAAATGCCGACGGAAAATTATCCCGTGGAAAACCTCGCGCAGGAGGCCGCGCTCTCTGTCGTAGCTTTCACCGATGCGTTCAAGCGGGCCACCGGGCTCCCCCCTCACGCCTTCCTCCTCGATCAGCGGGTCAAGGCCGCCCGGATCGACCTCGCCGATCCGCTCAAGAATATTGCGTCGATCGCCGCGAAATACCGCTTCTCGTCGCCTCAGCATTTTGCCACGGTCTTCAAACGCATCACCGGCCAAACGCCTCGCGCGTACCGCGAACGCGTTACGCGCGGAGTCAACATGTAGAAATTAGGATTTAGGAGTTAGGAGTTAGCACTGCTCGGTTTTTCTCTCACAGAGGCACAGAGGGCACAGAGAGGCTTTTGGGATTTGGCGCTGCCTGGTTTTTTCTCACACAAAGGCACTAAGGGCACAAAATTTTTTTTTGGGGGGGGGCTGGCCGCAAATCGCAAGTCGCGGGTCGCGAGTCAGCCTCCCTTATTGCGACCACCCAGTGGTCACAATGGTGAGAGTAAAAGCACTGCTCGGCTTTTTCACTGCGCAGAGGTCAGTAGGGCGGGGCGTCTCGAACCGCCCTGCGCATGTCTTTTACCGGCGGCTCTCTTTCGGCGGTCCGAGACGTCCCGCCGTACTTTGTCTCACGCCAAATCCAGTTGTCCGGCTCGCGGAGCACCGGGAGGGACGAGCGTCGCTCGTCCGCGGGCAAGCAGACGCTTGCCCCTCCCTGCGCTTCGCAAACCCGATGGCAAGAGTTGGTTTCAAATTACCTGTCCCTTGGTTGTCGGGGACTGCCGATCCTTCCGGGACTGCCGGTAGCGGCGGTGCGGTTGGCGGCGCGCCAGGCGCGCATGGAGTGGCCCGTTGTGCGTTTGAAGAATTTGCGCAAGGAGTTCGGATTCGTGAAGCCGCAAAAATCAGAGATCGCCTTCAGTTGAATGTTCGGGTCTTTGAGTAACTGCTTGGCACGATCAAGCTGGACGGCGTGGATTTCATCGAGAATGGAATGGCCGGTGGCTTTCCGGAAACGGATGTCCGCCTGCCGCCGTGAACAGGGGAAAAGCCGTGCGACGCGCGCCGCCGTGAGACCGTTGCAGGCTTCGCGGCGGATGAAGTCCAGCGCCTCAAGGACGCTCTTGTCCGTTTGAACGAGAAGACGTGTCGAGGCGCGGCGGACGATTCTGAACGGCCCGAACGAGTGATGACGCTTGCCCTGATAGCCCTCTTTCGCGCGAAAACGCGCGAGCAACATGAGCGCGGCGAGATTCCCGCCGCGGCGGAAGTCGGGTTCAATGGAGGAGAGCGTTGGGACAGTGTGCTCGCAAATGGGTTCGTAGTTGTCCACACCGAGAACGGCGAGTGCCTCGGGGATGGCGATCTCCTCGAATCTGGCCGCTGTAATCGCTTCGGCCGCTGTCTGATCGTTCGCAGCAAAAAGTGCGCAGGGCTTCGGAAGTCCTCGAAGAAACAGACGGAGTTCATGCTGTCGTTTGGTTGCGTCCCCCACTGCTTGCGGGGCGAACACCCTGCAGCGTTTCCCATTCAACTTGAGAGCGGCAATGAAAGCCTTCTGACGTACCGTACACCAGTGGTGCGGTTCGGCATGCGGAAGATAGGCGAAGGTGTCGAACCGCGTCATCAATAGTTCGCGTGCCGCGAGCCGTGCTGTTTCTGCCGAATCATGCGTCACGGAAAAGCTGCCGCTCGGAAGCGTCTGCTGATCGTGTGAGAAGAACACGGTCGGCAGCATATCGAACTGACGTGCGTCGACGGTTGCGGACTCCTTGCCGCATTCGACGATTGCGCCGAGCGGATGCCAGAACTCCACGAGTTCGCGGAGCCGTGTCTGCGTCGGGAATTCGTCGATGGTCTGCACATGCCAGCCGATGCGCTTGGCGATTTCAAGCACGCCGGCGAGCTTGCCTGGTGCGCTCGTCTTTGCAGGCGATTGAAAATAGAGGATGACCTTTACCATGACTCGTAGTTTAGCACGTCCGCGGCAGGTTCTCAAACGGGATTCTTTTTTTTGCTGGAACGGGATTATGAATAGCGGGCGGTCTGCTATACTGCGAATTATGCGCTTACGGTGAAGTGAATGTTTCGAGGATTGAAGTTGACGATGTAGTGACAAGAGGGCGGAGAAGCGTGCGTTGCCGTTGATGTGAGCCCCCTTAAAACGAAAGGATGCTGATGATGCGAAGTGTATTTGTTTTGACGCTGGTGCTAGCCGCGAAAATGGTCAGCGCGGAGGGGTTCGCGCTTGTGACGGCGGATTGTGCCGTACCGATCACGGTGGCGGCGGGCGAGCCTGAGTTTGTGCGGCTCGCGGCGGAGGATCTGGCGTCGGACGTGCAGAAGATCACAGGCAAACGGCCTAAGCTCGTGACGGACGGCCAGGTGCCGGCCGGCGTGTGTGTGGTGATCCGTACGAAGGCGGGCGGCCCCTGGGAGAGTTACCGCGTCTCGACCGAAGACGGGCGGCTCGTCATCGAGGGCGGCGACGCGCGCGGTACGGTGTTCGGCGTGTACGCTTTCATCGAACGGTATCTGAAGGTTGATCCCTTGTACTACTGGTCCGGCCGCGAACCGGAAAAGCGCGCGGAGTTACGCTGGGATTCGGTCGCGCTGAGCTCGGGCGCACCGTCGTTCAAGTTCCGCGGCTGGTTCATCAACGACGAGGACTTTTTGACTGAATGGAAAGAGAGCGCGGGCAAGCGCTACATCGATTATCCGTTCTACAGCCAGGTCGTGAATCACGATGTGATACGGGCGATCATCGAGTCGTTGGTGCGAAGCGGTTTCAACCTCATCATCCCGGCGAGTTTCATCGACATCATGAACCCGCCCGAGTCCGCAATCATCCAGGAGTGCGTGCGGCGCGGCGTGTTCGTGTCACAGCATCACGTCGAGCCCCTGGGGGTGAGCGCATTTTCCTACTTCAACTACTGGAAAGCGCGCGGCAAAGACCTGAAGTACTCCTACTTCAGCCATCCCGCAGAGGTACGCGAGGTGTGGCGCGCCTACGCGCAGAAGTGGGCTGCGTACCCGAACGTGATCTGGCAGCTCGGGTTGCGCGGCGTGGCGGATCGCCCCATGTGGCATGCGGATTCCAACGTGCCGCAATCGAACGAAGAGCGCGGGCGGATCATCTCCGAGGCGATGGCGGAGCAGGTGCGGATCTTAGACGAGGTCTGTCCGAATCAACCGCGTCTGATGTCGACGACGCTGTGGGCGGAAGGGGCGGTGCTGAACCAAAGAGGGCTGCTAAAAATCCCAGAGGGCACCATCATTGTGTTTGCCGACAACTCGCCCGGATGGAAATGGCAGCGGGACTTCTACGAGACTCCGCGCAATCCTAAGAACACATACGGGGTCTACTACCACCACGCACTGATCGGTGGCGGCCCGCACCTCGCGCAGGCGGTGCCGCCGAACAAGACGTTCGAACTGCTGCGGGCGGCGCAGGAGCGGGGAGCGGGTGAGTACGCGATCTTCAACGTCTCGAATATCCGCGAGTTCGTGCTGGGCATCGCCGCGACAGCGGAGATGACGTGGCGGATGGAGGGCTATGACCCGGATGCGTGGCTGGACGGTTGGGTGGGCGAGCGCTTCTCGAAGCGGCAAGCGGAAATCGCCAACGCCTACCGCATCTACTTCAACGCCTACCAAATCCACGACCTGCAAAAAGTGCCGTTCCTGCTGGACGGTAATATGTTCCTCGCGGGCAACAAGGCCTTGCTCACGATGGCCGAGAAGATCAGGGGCAAAAGGATCGGGGCTGGGGCATCGACCGAGAAGATGCTGGCGTCCGGCGGGGGCGACGATAAGAAAGCGG
>DUPH01000192.1 GCA_012838435.1 Lentisphaerota bacterium
CAGGGATTGATGTAGAGCAGATCGCCATTGGTCTCGTCTACCAGCGCGTTGCCGTTCTTCGCGTCCGGCGCAAGCAGGATCTCCGCATCCCACGTGCGACCGCCATCCCGACTACGCCGACAGGTGCTGCCGCCAGGTGATTGAAAGACAACCAGCGTACCGTCGCGAGCGGCCACAATGCCGCCCCAGCCTCCGCGTCCCTGCCAAAGCGTCTGGGCCGGCTCGCAGATCGGTTCACCTAAGAAATGCTCTAGCTTAGCGGACGTGGCAAACCCGCCGCCGTATGCCGCACCCACGACGATCAATCCAGCCAAGAAAAGTTTTGAGAATGAGAGATGCATAAGTATCCTTTCGTCGTTAAGTGTACCGCAGTGATCGTTACTTCCGCAACAAGGCATCCGTTTCGGCAAGTTTGAAAAGTGTACTGACGACGGAGTGTTTGCGCGCGTCATTCCAATATTTCAGATAGGTCGTCGCGACGATTGTGCCGTCCGGCAACAGTTCCATTCCGGGATACCCAAGATCAAAAAGTGTGTAGCCGTGCAGCAACTTGACGCGATACTGGCCAGGGCGACCTTGCCGGATGTCATCGTAGGTGCCAACCCACGCCACGAAATGACCCTTGGAGGGTGAGTGCGGCGCGCAGTCTCGGAACGCGATAACCATCCGTCCGTCCTGCGTCCGGACGCCCATGTGGCGGTCACCGGTCAGTCCCCACGCCGTATCGGTCGGCGTGCTCCACGTCGCGCCTTCGTCGCGGCTGAACATCTGCAGGCTGTAGCCCGTGTGGGTGTCTTCGCGCATCAGGCAACACAGCTCGTCACCGTCGGGCGAACGGAACACAAAGGGTTCGCACGGCGTTTTGTCTGCCACGCGCGCGACCGAGCGAGGAGGTGACCATGTAAAGCCACCGTCGCTACTCTGCGTTTGCATGACCTCCTGATACGTGCGTCCTTCACCTTTTCCCTCTCCTCGGTGGTACAGCCCCAGATAACGACCGTCATTCAGCCGCACCATGCTACTGAAGGTCATCACGCAATAAAACGCCTCACCCAGCGGCGGCATCTCCCGCCATGTTTCACCGTCATCCTCACTCATGATGCTGGGCATCGGCGGACCTTGGCGCGTATCTTTGGCCGCAGACCAGACCCACAGCCGTGCCTTGCCCTGCGCGTCGACCAACCGGTAGATACTGGGACAGTTTTGATGCGTCCGGTAACCTTCCGGCATGCGTGCGTCCAGCCGCTCCCAAGTACGGCCGCCATCGCGGCTACGCGCCATGGGACCGGCCGCACCGCCGTGATTGATGCACCACACGCAGAAGATCGTCCGCCCGTCCGGCAGCGATACGGTGGTCGGATGCCCCTGGTACACCTCCGGCGTGCCGGCAGCAACCACCACCTGACGCGTCTGGTCTTGTGACAGATCGACCAGCGGCAGTTTGGCCTCTGCCCTCCAACGAGCTTCGCGCGACACGACTTCAGTTGCAGAGGTAAAGGCCGGCGCGGTGATTGAAAAATCCGCCACGTTCATTGTGCTGCGCCACGGCCGCAAGGCCACGGAGCCGAACCGCGTACGTCCGTCACGCATGTGAATGACCGTCTCGCCTGCGACCGTCACGATGAGTTCGCCGTTGCGATGCACGATGAGCAGTTCAAACACCTTTCCGTCGCGGATGCCCGCCGGAGGATCACGTTCCAGCTTTTCACCGGAAAACAACGGCCCTCCCGTGAACATTTTGCCCGACGCGCCCTCAAGTCCGATGTGATGACGCTCATCAATGACGATGGAGGCGGCCGAACGCTCAAGCCCTTCGACCGACATCTTGATCCGGACGACGATATCATTTCCCTCCGGAATGCGGTCTCCGTAAAACAGGGCGTTCGGATGGCGCAGCACCACCATGCCCTCGGCTTCCTTCCATGTCGCGTCAGTGGTCGCCACGCAAAGCCCCGACGCTTTGCCAGCCTTCACAAAGACCGCCTCTTCCGCGTCCACCGACAAAACACACAACACGCCGACGAGTACTCCCCGCACGAAAAAAGCCTTCATGTTTTCTCTTTCTTCTCATACTTCGTTATCGGAGCTGGAGCAACGTGCCGCGTGGCGCACGGTATTCAAACGCCCCGTTTATGCCGTACTTCTGTTGCAGATACCAGCCCGCGTTATTGAGGTCATCTTCGTTCAAGACACGGTTGAAGACCAAGACCTCGGCGACAAGACCACCTAGGTTGCCGCTAGACGCGGCAAATCCGCCGATGACCATCGGATGGTCGTTGGCTGATGCCTTAGCCGCATACAGACCTGAGGGATGCGGTTGACCGTTGATGTAGAAAACTTTTGTCCCCTCGGTCTCTCCGGTCTGTGTCAGCGTGGCAGCCAACAGGTGCGGCTGATTGGCTGGAGGCTCTGCAACCCGGAACCATGCGTTAGAATCTGATGACGCGCCTGAACCCCATACCACGCCCGCATCTTCGGAGAAGAGCCGCCAATCGGTCTTATCCGATTCTGGCCCGCCTTTGGAGACGATGTACTGAGTGCCATTCTTCTCGCGGAGATACACGGTGAGGACGGTCCAGCCCTTACCGGCACCGGTGCCCAGATCGAGCGCATCGTGGTCGGGAACCGCAAGGAAGTCATCGGTGCCGTCAAAACGGATCGCGGCGCGTCCATCGACACCTTCCGGCACGAACAGGGGACGGGAGTTGCCGACTGCGGCGGCATCATTCGCTCCGCCGACATCCGTCGCTTGATCGGCCCAGGCGTGTACCCAGCCGTTGCTGTGCTGGACACCCGCATCGGCTCGCAGCCAGAGCACCAAGCCGTTGCGCTTGACACTGGGCGTTTCGAAGGCCGTCGTGAACCGGACCGATGTACCCGTCCAACGCCCGCCGAAACTGTTCGATGCGAAGAGGCGGTAGTAGTAGGTGGTGTTCTCCGCAAGGTCTGCGACCTCGGTCCAGACCAGTCCCGCCTCCCGTGTGCCCAGCGCGACCACATGTTCCCAAGCATCGGCATTCTCACCACCGTCAGTGCTGCCCCAGTAGATCCAAACGGAGGCAGGTGCGCCGCTGGTGGCCACCAAGGCCCCCTCCAGCATGGCCGCAGTGTAACCAAGCTGATTGGGAAGGGCCGGCCTTGCTGTGCCCTTGCGCAGCCCGGCTCCCTGCTCTGAGCCGGTTCAGCCTTGCCAAGCCCCCTCCCTCATGCCAAAATGACCTTCATTCAGCACCTGAAGGAAGCGCGCGCCCGCCAGCCAGCGGCCAGCGTTGCGCTGGCCGCTGGCTGGCGGGC
>DUPH01000193.1 GCA_012838435.1 Lentisphaerota bacterium
CTGACGAACTCCGTCAACCCGTTGCGTCTCGGAAGAATGGTGAGTGGAGGCAATGCTTGGAGGGGGTGGCTTGATGAGATGCGCCTCCAGTGGGCCGCGCAGAGTGTCGACTGGGTGGCGGCGGACTACGCGACGCAGTACGATCCCGTGTTCGCTGTTTTGGGCACCCCCGAGGCCATCAACAACTATGGCACCATGATTTTTCTTCGCTGACGCCGCGGCCATCCCTGACTTTCTGCTTTCTGATTTCTTTTCCCGCTTGTCAAGCCAGTGGGGAAGGCGTACACTACTCTCCATCGTGATGCAACCGAAAGGTGTTTCGTAACGGTCGTTGACCAGAGATACCGGTTGCTGGTACCGGCGTATCGCCGGATACAAACCGACACGAGAAGAAGTGAGTTGGCTAATCGCCGCATCGCTTGCGAGGCGGCGAGCCTATGAATATTACAGCATCTGACAGACCCTGTGAGGTCTGCTCGATGGTAGGTCAAATGGACCTACCTCTCCACCAAGGTGGATTGTGGTTTTCTTCACACCTCGCCCCTGAAGGCGAGATGTTTCAAAAAGCCTGGTCTATCTACACCGAGTCGTTCGCTGATTTTGAGCGCCGCTCGTTGTTTGAACATCTGAAGGTGATGCGCCAGCCGCGCTACCGCTTTTCCGCCATCCTGCGCGGCCAAGAGGTGGTGGGCGTGCTCGGCATGTGGACGTTGCCCGGTTTCTGCTTTATCGAGCATGTGGCGATTGGTGCCGCGTTCCGGTCGGCAGGTCTCGGTCAGCAGGCGTTACGCGCGGTGCAGTGCCATGTAGGCGGTCCCGTCGTGCTCGACGTGGAGCCGTTTGGCACTGACCTCTATGCGGCGCGCCGTGTCTCCTTTTACCAACGTCTGGGGTTCCACTACTGTGGACGTTCCGTGACCTTGCCGCCCTACGTGGGCAAGGCGACCGAGCCGTCCAATCTGATGGCGTGGCCGCTGGCATTAGATGAAACGTCGCGCGTGCGGGTCGTCGAGACGATCGAACGCGAGATCTATGGGCTCCACCCGCTCATTCCGCGCCGCCGCGCGGTTTGAACCAATGTTTACGCGGCTTTGCTCAAAATCCGTACGCCCAACTGCCGTTTTTAGGTTTACTTGCAGGTGTCGTGGCACGGGCATCTTGCCCGTGTTTCATGGGCGGGACGCCCATGCCACGGGGGAGCAAGAGCCTCGTTCGTTTAGCCTAAAACAGCAGTTGAGTTTGCTAGGGGGTCGCCGTCTCACTCACTCTGCGTAGACTTCGAGTTCGCTGAGTTGCGCGGCGTTGGGGTAGGCGGGGTTGGCATTGGCGCTGAACACGAAGCGCACGGTGTCGGTCTGCACCGGGTCGAAGGTGACGTTGACCGACTTGCCGTCGCGGTTTTTGTCGGTCTTGTAGACGGTCGTGTATGCGTCTCCCTTTTTGACCTGGATCTCGAACGCCGTGGCATAGCCGTTGGGATCGGCAAAATGCGCGATAACGCGACGCACGGCGGCGGGCTTGGCGAGTTTGATCTCGGCCCAGTGGGGCATCGGCGTGAGCGCAGAGTGCCAGCGGGTCGCGGGGAAGTCGGAGTGCGTGCTGCGTTTGCCGTCGTTGAGGCGCGCGGTGCATCCGGTGTTGCCGGGCAGTTCGCTGTCGGATGAGGCCTTGGCACCGCGCGAGGCGAGCGCCAGATTGTCGACCGGCAGCGGCTCGGGGACAGTGGGCTTGACTCCAAGTGCGGCCCGGCGTTCGTCGTCGGAAACCCACTCGGTCATCCGGTTCTCGTAGATCACAGGACCGCCCCATTTGCCGGTGGTGATGAGGTCGATGTCGCCATCGCCATCAATGTCAACCGGCACGATGTTGAGGCCGGCGCTGACGCCCTCATCGTAGGTGACCACATGCTTGCGGAAGACCGGATTCGGGCCGGGAGTGAAACGGTAGTAGAACACGCACAGCTTACCGAAGGCATCGGGGTCGCCGCCGTTGTGGGCCATGAAACGCTTGCCAACGATGACTTCCTTGTTGCCGTCGTTGTCGATGTCGGCGAACGCCAGATAGTGCGGCTGCGTCCAGGTGTCGTCGATCAGATGCTGACGCCAAGAGATGGTGCCGGATGCATCGCGCTGCTGCTCGTACCAGAAGATGCCGTACTTGTGGGCCACACTGGTGATGAGGTCGTTCAGGCCGTCTTTGTTGACATCGAAGACGATGATGTTGGCGGTGTGCTCGACTTTGCCGTCTTTGCCGCCCAAGGCGATGGGGTGCTTCTTCCATGTGTCCTTACGGATGTCTTTCGGGGCTTCGTACCAAACGTTGGGCCGGATCACGTCGGGGCGTCCGTCGCCGTTGATGTCGCCGACGCCAGTGCCGAACGGCGACTTGTCCATGGAAATCGTGTGGCGCACGTATCCGGGCTGGCCGTTGGTCAGCACGCCCGGCTCGTACCAGACGGTCACGCCCGTATCAGGCAGAAACTCCAGCGCTTTGCCGTCGCCGTCGATATCGACCAGCGTGCCGGTTTCGTGGTTGCCCAGCGGGTCAATGACATGCTCGGGCCAAAGCTCTTTGGAACTGCCCAGTGTGTTTTCGTACCAGTAGGAGGTTTTCGAAAACCAGCAGGCCGCCAGAATGTCGGGCTTGCCGTCCTTGTTGACATCGACGACTAGGTTGCAGAAGTCATCGGCGTAGCCTTTGCCATCCTCTCCGACGTTGCTGGAAACGGTGCGGATGCGCACGGCCTTCCAGTCGGGGGCGAGGTAGAGGTAGGGGCCGGCGGCGATGTCGAGTTTGCCGTCACCGTTGAAATCGGCTACGCAGCAGGCTTCTGAGCGGTAGGTGCCGATGCGGCGCGGCACAAAGGTCAGCGGTGTGAGCAAAGAGCCTGGCGCTTTGTCCGGCACGTCCACGGGGGTGTGCAGTGCGATGACTTTGAGAGACTTGAGCGCCTCGGTTTTAAGCGCGGGATCGTCCAGCATCGGTGTGAGCGCGGCGACCGCCTCGGGGGTGGGCACGGTGCGCCAAGCACCTGCGACGAGGGCCTTCTCCTGCGTCCGCGTGGCCAGTGCGCTGGCTTCTCGCAACATGGTGGCGCGACCAGCTTGGTCCTGCTCTTGATCGATCAGCCGGATATAACCGCGCAGCGCGATTACGCGCAGACTGGTGTTGGGATAGGTTTTAGCCAATTGCAACAACTTGGGGGCGGCGGTCTTCTCTTTCCAGTTAGCCAGTACGCGCACGGCGTCATCGGCCACGGCGCGTTCGCTGTCGTCCACGGCGCGTTGGATCAACTCCAGCCCGGCAGGCGTGCCGGCCAAGCCGGTCGCTTGCAACAGGCTGCTGCGGCGTTCGGCATCGGCTCCGGCGAACAACGGCAGAATGGCGGCGGTGGTCGCGTCAGGTTCGCGGCGCGCGCAGGCCATGAGCGCCTTTTCAGCGGCGCGCCGTTCTTGGGGATCGACGGCTTTGCAGAAGGCCGCGACGAGCGCCGGGATCTGTTTGTCGGTCGCGAGTTCGGTCAGCGCCTGGAACGCGGCGGTGCGCACGGTTGGCGCGGTGGCCGCGAGGTGTTCAGCGATGGCCGGTGCGGCGCGCGGTGTTTTGCGGAAGGCCGCGACGCCCAGTAGGCGCGTGAGGGCGGCGTCGTTGGCCGGGCGCCGCGCAAGCGCTTTCGCGATCCGGGCGTCGGTCTTGGGGTCGTCCAGCTTGATTAGGCTCATGCGCGCCGCATCCGCCAGCGCGTCGTCCGTCTGGCCGAGCAGTGCGATCAGCGCGTCCGCGTCATCGGCATCGCCGATATCGCCGAGTCCGGCGGCGGCTGCCAACCGGGAGGGCGCATCAAGACCGTCTTTCAGCGCGGCACGCACCAGCGGTGCACCGGCGCGTTTCTTGGCATGGACCAGCGCCTGCACGACAGCGAGGCGACCCTGCGGTTCGAGTGCTTTCATCAAGTCTTCGCCACGCCGTTTCAGTAGCTTGTCCGGGAGTTGGGCGGTGAGGCGGGCGGCAGTGCCACGCCACACTGCCGAAGCATGGTTCAATGCGGCGGGCAACAGCGTGTGCGCGCGGTCGGGGTCAGCGGTGACGCGTGCACAAAAGGCGGCCAGCCGGATATGATCCGCCAGACGGGTGTCGTCCGAGACCCGTGCATAGAGTGCGAGGGCCTGCTTTTCGTCGCCGCGTGCGAGCAACGTCTCTGCGGCTACGAGCATGGCATCGGCCGTGATTGCGTCTTGCGGTGCGGCGGCCAGCGCAGCCAATGCGCGGGGGGTGGCGAGTTTGCCGAGGTACGCCAACGCGGCGGAACGCACCGGTTGCGGACGGTCGACCAGCGCAAGAATCGCGGTTTCGGCGGCGGTGTCTGCACGGCGGGTCAGGGCGGCGATCACACCGGCCAGTTCGCGACCATCCAGCGTGGTGAGCGCGGCGCGCAGGGCGGCATCGGCTTCGGGCAGGCCGAGGGCTTCCAGCAACAGGCAGGCGCTATCGAAGGTCTCGGGACGCGCGAGCTGGGCAGTGAGCGTCGGGATGGCGGCGGCTGTGGCGCTGACCAGCAGGGTTTGGCGCGCGCTGTCTTTTTCGGCCGGGGTGCCCTCGGCAAGCTGGCGGAGCAGCGCGGCCTCATCGGCGGCGAGCGGACGCACTGCGAACAGCGCGGCCGCGAAGAGCGGCAGGATGACAGCCTTGCGGCGCGGCATGTGTGTGAAAAGACGGGCGGTGAGGGCAACAATGGACATGGTGTAACCTCGTGCAGGATTAGATGGACCAGGGAGCGCGGTTTGAACGGTGGATGAGGCGGTTGGCCTCGGCATCGTTGACAAACGCAAGCGCGGCGGGATCAAAGGTGAGTTCACGCTTCAAGTGATAAGCGATCGTGGCGGCATGGCAGGCGACGTGCGTGATGTGCAGTGCGTCGGCCGGTGCGGTCGGCGTTTGGCGCGACCTGACGCAGGCGATGAACTCGGCCGGATGGGCCACCGGACGCATCCAGCTTTCGGATTGGATGGCGCGGGTGTCCAACAAGGTGGGGGAGGAAACTTGGATGTCGCCGGAGTCGTCGGTTTCGACCCAGCCCTCGTCGCCCTCGAAGCGCACGGCGCATGAATTGCGGAAGCCTTTCTGGCGCATCACCACCTGAATGCCGTCGGCATACCAGGCATGCACGGTGGTGTCGTCAATCGGCTTGTAGCGAACCGGCGTGGTGTGTTCACGGTTGAGCGCCATCTGGCAGAGGTCGAGGGTATGGCTGCCCCATTCGGTGAGGTCACCGTGGTAGTCGTATTCGCCGTGCCAGCGCTTGAGATAGGCGTTGTTGTAAGGGCGCCAGGGGGTGGGGCCGAGCCACATATCCCAGTCGATCTCGTCGACCGGCGGCATTTTCTCTTCGGGCAGAAAGTGGTTGGCCGCCGAGCGCCCCATGCCCGCCATGCCGGCGTGCACCGTGTGGATGCGGCCGAGGCGTCCGTTCTTGACCAGCGACATGGCGGTCATGAAGTTGCCGACGGTGCGACGCTGTACCCCGCCCTGATACACGCGGTGGTAGCGCGCGGCAGCCTTCACGACGGCCTCGCCTTCGTGGATGGAGAGCGAGATCGGTTTTTCGCAGTAGACGTCTTTGCCGGCCTGCATGGCGTAGATCGCGAGGCGCGCGTGCCAGCGGTCGCCGGTCGCGATATAGAGGGCGTCGATGTCCTTGCGTGCGAGAAGATCACGGAAGTCGCGGTAGGCCGTGCAGTCTGTGTTGCCGTTAAAAGCGTCGACCGTGGCCTTGGCGCGTTCGCGCCGTTCGCGCACCGCATCGCAGACCGCAAGCATGCGGGTGCCGGGCTGGTTCAGGAAAACCGGTATCATTTGCGTGGCGCGGCCGCCGCAGCCGATGACGCCCAACGTGACGGTGGCCGACGGTGCTGTCGAGTTCGCACGCCCAACGGTGGTGCCGGCGACGGTGGTGAACGCAGCGGCGCGCAACAGGAATCCACGCCGGTTGATTGAAGAACGCAACATACAGAAACCCCCTTTGTGGAGACAGTATAGAGGAGACGGGGGCTCGGGGTCTAGTAAAACAGCGGTCGAAATGTGTATCTGATGCGCATGAGATTGACTCTTTTTGCCCCACCTCGCATAATGGGTGTCATCATTGGAACCTGAGTGTTTCTGGGTCGTTTTACAGATGCCAATGCATCCGAAAAGAAGCGGAAGGGGAAGGCGATGCGACGGAAAATGATCGGCATGGTGTTGGTGCTGGCGGCTGGAACGTCGCTGGCGGGGTGGTTTTCTTCAGAACGTCCGGTCACGGTGCGCTCGCTGCTGGCGGAGATGACAGACCGCGAAGAGATGGCGCGGTTTCCGGAGCCGACCTACACGAGTCGGCAGTTCAGCAGCTACGATCGGGGGTTGGTCGCGCCGGATCAGCCCGGCTGGTATGCGAATAACGACTTCAGTCATTTTTTGCGTGTGGAGACCAACGGCGTGCGGCGCGAGCATGTGATGGTGGACACTGCGGGGCCTGGGGCGCTGGTGCGCTTCTGGGTCACGGTAGCCGGCACTGATGGCTCGGGTATATTGCGTGTTTATCTCGATGGACGATCCACACCGGAAATCGAAGGCCCCGTGCTGGAAGTGCTCAGTGGCAGCGTGCTGTGCGGCTATCCGCTGGCGGCATCGGTTTCGGAACATACGGATTATCTCAAACGCGGCCACAACTTGTACCTGCCGATCCCGTATGCTGTGCGGTGCGTGGTGACGTATGAGAGCGCGACGTTGGGCCTGACGCACGCGAATGATTACGGTATCGCGGATATCGTGCTGAACGGCAAGCGCCTGATTACGGCGTACGATGCTTTTGCGGAGAAGGTCGAGACCCATGTGGTTCAGGCGGGCATTGTGGAGTTGGTGCAAGGTGAGAATGTGTTGACCGTGACTTTGACCGGTGCGAACCCCAAGACCAAGAAAGACAACTTCACGCAGGGTGTCGACCGGCTGGAACTGGTGAGTGCCGAACGCGGAACGCAGAACGTCGAACGCCAAAGGAATTATCCCCCGGTCGAAGCCGTGTTGACGAATCTGAACATCACGGTTAATTCTGTCACCAACCTTGCGGAAACTCTCCAGACTGGATACGCCCGACAATACCCCGGTGGCCCGCCGCTCAAATTCAGCGTGTACCTGCGGGATTCATTCAAGCCGTCGGAGTGGAAGGAACTCGGGCCGAACTACCATGTCTGCGCTGTGTCAAACCACACCAACCCGGAACTGAAATTCCGTCTTTCGGTACCGGCCATTACGGTGGCCGAAGTGCTGTCGGTCGTCTCAGACAATTCGAAATGGAATTGGTGGACCTACCGGGACGAGGTCATCATCGAGCCAAGTGTCCCGATGTTCCAACCGTCTCTCCTGAACTACGATGCCCCCGGTGCCGGAGATGCGCTGAAGGTTGTACTTGCGCACTTGTTTTCAGATACCCACGCACTGTCCGACGCCAGAATGTATCTGGGTGACCTCGGTCAGGGGAAGTCGCCCGTTTTACGTCGGATCGTCCTTCCTCGGTCTTCATTGCCCGACGGTTTCATTCCGCCCGACGTTGGCGTGCCGTTCGAGATTTGCGAAAAACACCACGATTTGGTGACCGGAGAACTGCTCGTACGAGTCCATCGTGTGTTGTCACGCGGACCCGATGGTTTTCGCGTTGATCTCTTTGTTACAGGCGCCGATTCTATTGGTGACGGCTGGTTCACGTACACACTGACGAAGCTTGATGAACTCTGGAAACCGAAGTACTGCGGATTCTATGATCCCTGATTGACAACTGGAGGACTTATGATACGAAATGTTCTGGGAATATTGGCGATTGTGTGTTTTTTGTCGGCGGCCGTCGCATTTATGGGATGCTACAATGATCGGGCTCGATATTCGATAATCGTCACAGTTTTCAAGAAAGAAATCAGTGTGGATAAGGGGTTCGGCACACTAACGCTTGCCATACTAGGTTGTATTATGGTTGTTCTCTGTCGTCCATCATCGCTCTCGGTGGCGTTTGTCAAAACATACGAACCCGTCAGACATGATTGTCACGAGAATGGGGAAGAGTGCATGAACAGGGAAACGGCTTCACACGAAAACGGGTCGATTCGGGCCGAATATCGTGAAGTCGCTCCCAAACGATGGTTCAACATAGAAGGGGGAACAGCCATATGGCTGCCTAGAAAAAAACCAGCGAGTAGAGGAGATCACGAATTGACGGCAGAAAAAACGCGGACGCAGAGAGGAGTAGGACGCTAGGTCATTAGTGCATGCGTGGTGTTGCGTTATGCGCTATCGGGATCGAACCATCGAACGCTCAACGTTCAACCTAAAAACGGCAGTTGGGCGTACGGATTTTGAGCAAAGCCGCGTAAACATTGGCTTTCATCGCGATCCTCGCCGCACCTGTTTGGTGCAGAACGCAATTTCTGATTGGAACCACGGAACACACTAA